>DATKXP010000570.1:0-40964 GCA_035529015.1 Phycisphaerae bacterium
GGCCTTCAGTTCCTCAACGCGGTCATTCCGCTCCTGGAGGACGAGCATTACCCGGCCCTTGGCGGAACCGAAGGAGGTTGATCGTACATGGCGCGGAGATTGAATACACGGTTGCTGTTGAAGGTGCTGATCTTCGTCGGCGTGCCGGTGGCGATCCTCATCTGGGCCTTTTCCACAGGCTTGTTTTCCGCCGGCGATCCGAAGGAACTCTACGAGAAGGCCCAGGGCTTCTTCGAGCGCGAGGAGTATGACCAGGCCTGGATCGTCATCCGCAACTCGGCCAAGGCCGGAGGCGCCCGGGACCCCGAGATCATGTTCCTCCTGGGCCAGATCGCCATGAAGCAGAAACCCCCGGCCGTCGGCCAGGCCATCCGGGCCTTCAAGACGGTGACCTCCCTGAAGCCTGACCACGTGGAGGCCCAGCGCCGGCTGGCCGAACTGTACCTGGCCGTCCGCTACTGGAAAGAAGCCCAGGCCGAAATCAAACGGCTCAAGGAACTCGACCCGTCGTTTGGCAAGGCGTATCTGTGGGGAAGCACTGTGGATATGGCGCTGGCGCAAGCCGAGCCCATCCAGGCCAAGAAGGTCCCTCACTACGAGGCCGCAGCCGCCTCGTGCGTGGAAGGCATCGAGAAGGCGCCCGATCTGCTGGAACTGTATCGCCTCCTGGCCATCGTCTATACCCGGCTCGAGCAGGACGAGAAGGTGGAGGAGGTGATCGACCTTGCCGTTGCCAACAACCCGACCGACGCGGACGCGTATATCCTGAAGGCCAGCCGGCTCATCGATCTCAACCGGAGCGACGAGGCCACGAAGGTCCTGAAACAGGCCGTCGAGAAGGCCGGGGAAAGCGCACGCCTGTACATCGCGCTCGGCGAAGTGGCGATCAAGGAGAACGACGTCGACGCCGCCAAACAGCACTTCGCCGGTGCGATCGGCGCCGACCCCAAGGACGTGACCGCCTATCTGCGCCTGTCCGGACTTTACCGCATGGAGAGGGACCGCGACAAGGCCGTCGGCATACTCGAAAAGGGTTTGGCGGAGTTGCCGGACTCCACGCCCTTGCTCGCTCAGAAGGCCGACATGCACCTCGAGATGAACAACCGGGAGGAAGCCGACGAGATCATCGCCAGGCTCGAAAAAGCAACCACCAGGCCCGGCGTCGTCGAGTACCTGAAGGGCAAACGCGCGGTGCTCAAACGGCAACTCCGCGAGGCCATTACGTACCTGGAGCAGGCACGCGACAAGCAGCCCGGGCCCCAAAGCCAGTTACTGCTTGGGCGGACCTACCTGGCGGCCGACGAACTGGGTGCCGCCCAGAAAGAACTCCAGGACCTTGTCGCCGCCTATCCCCGCCTGACGCCTGCCTGGCGCGACCTGGCCCAGGTCCAGTTGAGGCTCCGGAACTTCGACAGGGCCGGCCGCAGCGCCAAAGTCGTTCTGGAAGCGAGCCCCGGCGACACGGATATGCGGCTGCTCCTGGCCCAGACGCTCGTGCTCCGCAACCGCGAGAGCGAGGCGCTGACGGAGGCCAGAAAGGCGGCCCAACTGGCCGAGGACGATCCCGATCCGTACCTGATGATGGCGGAGATCCACGAAAAGCAGGAACGCAACGCCGAGGCCGAGGCCATGTACCGCCGGGCCGTCGGCACGGGCAAGGACCTGGTCCGCGTGTACCAGCGGTTCCTGCGGTTCTACCGCACCACGAAGCAGCAGCAGAAGACCGAGGACCTCATCAACGAGATGAAGAAGGCGCTGCCTCAGGAGCAGTTTGGCATCGTCACGGGCACCCCGGCCGAGATCGAGAAGGAACTTCTGGACCGTGCGGCGGGCGAGTCGGCCACGATGTCCGACCTGCTCGCATTGGCTCGCCTCTACCAGGTGATCGGGCGCGCCGACGAGGCGAGGGACGGTTACGCGAACGTCCTTGCGAAGGCCGAGGCCAATTCCCAAGAGTGGCGGCAGGCGTGGCAGCAACTGTTCCTGATCCGATTGGGGGGAGGCGAGTACGACGAGGCCTCGAAACTGATCGACCGGTTGAAACAGGTCGAACCCGAATCGCCCGAACTGATGTTCGCCGACCCGCTGGTCCTGCTTGGCCAGAACCGACTCGACGAGGCGATCAAACTGCTCCGAGCCGTTGTCGCGAAGCACAGGACCCTGTCCCACGGCCATTTTCTGCTCGGTCAGGTGCTGACCCGGCAGGGGAAGTACGACGAGGCCATGGTGGCGCTGGGCAAGGCGCTGGAGGCCCGTCCGAACCTGATCCCCGCGCGGCTGCTTCTCGGACGCATCTACTACAGTCGTGGCAACTACTCCGGGGCCAAGACCGAGGCCGACGAGGCCCTCCGGTACAATGCGCGACTTGTCCCGGCGCTGGAGATGAGGGCGATGGCGCAGGCCGGCTTGGGCGACTGGAGCGGCGCCCTCGGTACACGCGAGCAGATTGCCGGCGTCGTGCCGAAGAACGTCCCCAACCTGATCGTGCTGGCGACGCTGTACATCCAACAGCACGAACCCGGAAAGGCCGAGGACGTGTTCAAACGGGCCTACGAACTCGAACCCGACAACATCCATCTCGTCCGGAGTTTTGCGGACTTCTACGCCGACACCAAGCGGCCGCAGCAGGGCGAGACGATCATCGACGCCTACGTCAGCAAGCACAAGGATGACGTGGCCGCCCAGGTGGCCCGGGCAGACTTCACCGCCCAAGTGGCCGGGCCGGCCGAAGCCGAGGCCTACTACCGGAAGGCCGCCGAACTGGCGCCCGGCGATCCCTACCCCCTGATGTTCCTTGGCAACCAGTACAGCCGACGGGGACAGTGGGCCGAAGCGGCCAAGGTCTATCAAGAGGCCGTCGAGGTGGCCAAAGACAACAACATGCCCAAGAAGCGGCTTGCCGACGTTTATATGCTCCAAAACAAACTCGCCGAGGCCAAGGCCGTGATCGATACGGTTCTGAAGGACGACCCCCAGGACGTTGCCGCACTCGTCGTGGCCGGGCGCATTGCCGCACGCCAGAATAAGGAGGCCGAGGCCAAACAGTTCATGGAGCAGGCCCTGGCCCTGAACCCCAACTACGGCGAGGCCAAGGTCCGGCTGGCCGAAATCTACGCCGGCCCCGATCCGATGCGGGCCCTCGACCTCCTGGCCGACGTTGACCCGTCGGACACGTCCTTCGAGAAAGCCATGCTTCTGCGGGCCGACATCAACACGCGCCGCGTCCAGTTGACCGAGGCCATCCTGGACTTGAGGCGGCTCCTCGACTTCCGGCCGACCAGCGTCTCCGGACGCGTCCAACTGGCCGCCAAATACCTGGCCATCAATGAGCCCGAACGGGCGGCCGAACTGCTCGGCCAACTCTCAAGGGAACGCCTCGACCGGGACACGATGTTGCTGGCGGCGTTGGGCGATGCGCTGATGCGCGGCGACAAATTCGAGGACGCTCTCGCGGTCTTCGAGAAGGCCCGCTCCGTCGAGCCTGAGAATGCCGATGCCCTGACCGGCGAAGTACGGTGCCTTGTGTCGCTTAACCGCAAGAATGAGGCCCTGAAGCGCGTCCGTCACGTCATGGACACTCACACGAACGAGGTCTGGCCCCGCCTGGCCCTGGTGGCGCTCTACGAGAAGACGAACGAACTGGACAAGGCCTTCGACGTCCTGCGCACGACCTTGCTGAGGAACCAGGATTGGGAGCGGGGTTACGTGTACCTGGCGGACCTGCTGGTGCGTGCGGAGCAGATAGCCGAGGCGCGGCAGATTCTCCTGACGGGCCTCTCGAAGGTTCCGAAGAGCATCCCCATCCGCGCCGGCCTGGCCGCCCTCGACATCGGCGAGCAGGGCGCGGCGTCGGCGGCCAAGATCCTCAAGCCCCTTGCCGACGAGTTTGAGGCCCAGTACAGTCGCATGCCCGATAAACTGAGTAAACTCCGGCCCTACATGACGTCGATTCGTATTTACAGCCTCGCACTCTACAACCTGGGGCAGACGAAGGAGGCCCTGAAATGGGGCATGATGCTCTGGTCGCTCGATCCCACGGACGTGGCCAATGCAAACAACATGGCGTGGATTCTGGCAACCGAGCATAAGGACTTCATGCGGGCAAGGGACATGATTCAGCGGTGCATGCGACTCGTGCCGAACCACCCCCAGGTGCTCGACACCGCCGGCTGGATCGCCTTCCTGGACAACCGGTACGACGAGGCGATGGAAAACCTCACGGCCAGCATCCGCTGTCGCGACAACCCCGAGGCACGCTATCATATGGGACGCGTCTACGAGGCGCGCGAGCGACCCGACGAGGCCCGCGCTGAGTACCAGAAGGCCGTCGAACTCGGCCTGAAGGGCAAGGACAAGACGGATGCCGAACAGCGGCTGAAACAGTTGGTGTCGGCGCCGTAAACGCCGTCACGAATCGGAAGCGGTTCGACACGAACGCCTCGAACCGCTATGATGGTTTCAGGGGCGAAAGGAATCAGGTCCATGTCACAGCAACCGACCGTGGCCGCACCGGGTTCGGCGATGGCGCTGACCCCTGCCGACGTCTGGCGGGTCGTCCGCAAACGCTTCTGGCTCATCGTCGCCTGCTTTGTCGTCTTTGGGCTGGGCGGCGTGGGTGCTGTCGTCGCCTGGCGTTTCTGGGCTCCCTACTACACCGCCGAGGGCGCCATCGAAGTCGAACCCGGACAGGCACAGGCCATCGACCTCACGCGGGGTTATCAGGAAGCCATTGACGTGCGCCTGTTCCCCCAGTACGTCGAGTCTCAAGTCCGGGCCATCCTCAACCCGCGGGTCCTCACCGCAGCGCTCGAGGCCCTCAAGGGTCAGCAGACGATGTATCCCGGCTCGACCGCGTACGCCGCGTATGAACTGGGCGAGGACCTCGACGTGATCCACCTCGTCAATACGCAGCACATCCTGGTCTCGCTCACGGGAACGGATCCCGCGCAGGTGCGCGACATCGTCCATGAGGTGTTGACCGAATACATCGCACAACTTAAGGCCGATCGCCAGCAGGCCGACGCCGACCGTCAACAGGAACTGCGCGCTGAACGCGACGACCTGCGCCGACAACTCGACGAACTCGGCCGAAAACTCGCGTCCTACCGCGACGAGTCCGCCGTCATCGTGGCCGACGAACGCGGAGGCGAGCAACTTGCCACGCTCAACGCCCTGGCTCGACAACTCACCGTCGCCCAGGTCGAACTCGCCGCCGCACGCGCCGACTGGACCCAGTTCCAGGAACTCCGCAGACAGGCCGAGGAAACCAAGGACCTCTCCGCCGTGCTCATGTCGTTTCCGGCCGTCATGGACACCATGAGACGCGACCCGACGATTGTCTCCCTGACCCAGATGTCGGCTCGATACAGCCAGGAGTTGGAGGGGTTGGAGCAGCGGTTTGGCCCGCAGCATGAGAGCGTCCGCAGGCTCAAGGTCTCGGCGCAAGCCATCGTCAACGACCTCGAAGCCAAACAGTCCGAGGTCCTCAGTCAACTTATCCAGCAGCAGGCCGCCGTCCTCAAGAACGTATACGACAGCGCCCGCAACGCCGAGGCCGAACTCCAGACCCGAGTGGCCGAGGCTCGCGCCGCTGCCCTCAGCGCCGCCAAACTGACCGCCGAGTACCGTGCCCGCGAGGACGAGTACCGCCGCGTTCAGACCATGCTTAACACCGTTCTGGACGGGTTGGAGCGAATGCGGATCAGTGCGGCGATTGCAAGGCCCAACATCCGCATCGTCGGTCGGCCCGACATCCCCCTGGAACCTACTCAGCCGCGCGTCGTTCTCTACTCGGTGGCGGCCATCCTGTTCAGCCTCCTTGTGGGCGTCGGCTTGAGTCTGTTGATCGAACTGGTGGACACGCGCCTGCGAACGCCGGCCCAGGTCGTACGCCACATCGGCGTGCCCATGTTGGCGCGCGTCCCCGACCTGACGGAGGACAATCGGCTGTCGCTGGACACCAACCTGGCCCTGGTCAGCCATACGGCGCCGCACTCGCTTCTGGCGGAGTCGTTCCGGCAGTTGAGGACCCACCTGCTGTTCTCCTCGGATAAGCCCATCCGGAGCCTTCTCATCACGAGTCCCGGCCCGGGCGACGGCAAGACCACCGTCGCGGTGAACCTGGCGATCAGCATGGCCCGAACCGGCGAACGCGTGCTTCTGGTCGAAGCCAACTTCCGCCGACCGGCCTTGTCGCGCATCTTCGATGTCCCCGACGCGATCGGGCTGTCGAACGTCCTCGTGGGTCTCAACAGCATCAGCGAGGCCGTCCAGGCGACCGCCATCGAGAACCTCGATGTCCTCGTCGGCGGACCCCCGCCTCCCAGCCCGGCCGGCCTCGTCGGCTGTGAGACCATGCGCCAGTTGGTCGCCGAGGAGGTCGAGTCCTACGACCGCGTCATCGTTGACGGCGCCCCCATGCTCGTCGTGGCCGACAACCATCTGGTCACCCCGATGCTCGACGGCGTCATCCTGGTCTTCCACGCGGGAGAGAACACGCGCGGTGTGGCCCAGCGGGCCGTGCAGCAGATCGTGATGCTGCATGGGAGGCTCTTCGGCGCCGTCCTCAACCGCGTTCGCGCGACCAAGGGCGGGTACTTCCGCGAGTCCTTCCAGGCCTACTACGACTACGCGGGCGCCCGGCCGGACGGACGTGCCGTTGCGGCCGTCACCCCGGCCGGCCAGCCCGACCGCGACGTGAACGGCACCGGGGGCACGGACACAACCTGACCGAGCGCGCCGGACGGGCCGACCGGACACCGTCGCGCGGCTGACGGCCTGTGCCATCGGGCCAGGAGCGGCAGTCTCCTGCCCGGCTGAGTGCCGATGCGCGAGTCTCGACTATCGACGACCGCCATGCCGGCGCCGCTTGTCCATGGCGTGGTCGGTACGTTCCAGATCGCGCTCCAGGCGGTCTTGGTCCTGTTGCCTACCGTCTTTGCCCATCTTCATCGCTTCGGGGGCTTCCAACTGCTCTTTGTCGTCTGTCTGCTTCACGCGTTCTGGGTGGTCTCGGGACTGCTCGGCTGGCCGCTCTGGCATCTTCGTTCGTGGGCCAATCTCCTCGTGTGGGCCGTTCTCGCCCTTCTGCTGGTGCAGGTGGTGCCGGTCCCCCTGGAGAACGTGCTGGACGACACCGACCCCGTGCTGGGGACGTCGGCCGGCATTCTGATCGAACCGCAACGTCCGCCGGCAGAAGGTGGTGGTGCGGCGTGGCCGACAGCCCGCTTTGCCCGGCGCCCTGCCGCCGCCGTCGGCGTGCTGATGCTTGCGGTCGCGGCAGCAGGGCTGTACTGGCTCGTGGCGTCGGCGTCGGCCGGTCGCAGGGGCCTGCGTCGGACGACGTGGGCGGCCGTTGTCGGCCTCGGCCTGCTGGCCCTCTGGGTGGTGATGGCGGGTTCCGGTTCACCCGTTGCCGCTGAGGGCGCAGCGCGGCGGGTCGGCCCGGCGCTGATCCTGGGGGGCGACAGCCTGGTGCCGGCGCTGTTGGCGGCGCTGCCGCTGGGTCTGTTGGTGGTCCTTCGCCCCCTGGGCTGGATGCCCCGATGGCATCACCAGCGGCGCGAGGCACGCTGGGGTTGGCTCGTCCGGCCGCCCGCCGTCTGGGCGGGGATCGGCCTCGCGTTGACGGGCCTTGTGGCCGCCGCCCTCGGAATGAGCAACGTCCCCAGGCACGTCCTGGTGGTCTGTGTGTCGCTGTCGATCGGATTCGTGTTGGGCGGGTACGTCGTGGCGGGTCCGGGCCGCCATCGCCAGCGCCGGCCCGTCCGGATCGCCCTCGCCCTGGCGCTGTGGGTCACGCTGATGGTGGGCCTCGGCTCCGCCGTCGGAAACAAGCGTCTGGGCGCCACGCACGCCGACGAGCGCCTCGATCTGCTCGTGGGCGCCTTTCGGGCCGACCGCGCGGCGTTCGGCCTGGGCGCCGGCAGCGTTTCGTCGCGCGCCATCTTTGGGAAGGCCGGATGGCCCGCGACCGACGGCGACGACGCCGACACGGACGGGTTCCTCGTGCTTCGGGCCGAACTGGGGTGGGCCGGACTGGTCCTCGTGTTGGCTACCATCGTTGCGCTGGGCGTTCGCCTTGCTGCGTCCTGGCACCGGGGGCAGGGACCGTGGTCCCGGGCTGCCGTCCTGGTCGGCTTGGGTGCGCTGGCCGCGAACCTCTTGTACTTCCGCTTCGACGCCGTGGCGCTGCTGGCGCCGAACCTCCTGGCACTGGCGGGCGTGTTGGCCGTTGTGACGGCTTGGTCGGGTCACGGCGCCGAGTGGCGACCGGAACGGGCACGCGAACTCGGCGAGTCGCGATGGCCGCTCGTCATCGGTGCGGTCGGGCTGCTGGGAGCCGTGGGGCTGGCGGAGAATGAGATGCTCTCGCCCGGCGGGCCGGGGGCCGCACTCGGCGACAAGTTCCTCCATTTCGGGACTTTCGGCGTCGTCAGTCTGCTCCTGTGCTACACGCTCGGCCCGCAGCCCACGGCCCACTACCTGAAGACGCGCATCGTCCTGGCCGTCCTGGGAACGGCGGTGCTGGGGATTCTGGTCGAGGTCGGCCAGGGACTGCTGACGGCCGGCCGGCAGTTCGATGCGTTCGACATCCTGGCCAACGTCCTTGGGGCCGGCGTGATGGGCCTGTTGTGGTGGGTGGTGCGCGTGGGTCAGACGTCACCGCCGGAACCGGAGTCGTTTGCCGTGTGATCCGGGCGCGTGCGCCCGTTGCCCCTCCGGCGTCTCTTGGGCCTGGCCGTCTTGTGCCGCGCGAGAGCCCGCGCGCCCTTCTCACCGAACAGGGCTTTCCGGCGCAGCAGATGATGGTAGTGCTGGGCGAAGCGGTGGGCTTCGTCGCGAACGGCCTGGAGGATCTTGAGGCCCGGGTGCGTGCGCGGCAGGCGAAGGGGCTCGGATTCGGCCTGGCCGAGCACGTAGACCTCTTCCTCGCGTTTCGCAAGTGAGACGAGGTGCGGCCGCTCGGCACCGGCCGTTGCGATGGCCTCGGCGGCGGCGTGCAGTTGGCCCGGACCGCCGTCCACCAGCACGAGGTCAGGCAGGACCGAGAGTTCCTCCGTCAGGCGGCGGAACCGCCGACGTACCACCTCGCGCATCATCCCGAAATCGTCGGGGCCCCGGACCGTCTTGATCCGGAACCGCCGGTACCCCGGCTTGAACGGCCGCCCGTCCAGGAACGAGACGATGGCGCCGACGGCCTCGGTCGGGCCCAGGTTGGCGATGTCCACGCCTTCGATGCTCCGTATGGGCGCCGCCGCGCCCAGCATCTCCGTCAGGGCTTCCATGCCTTGGGCCGGGTCGAAGGTCGGCGCGAAGACCTCCGGCTGAAGGTTCTCGTCGATGTTGCCGCGCCGCGAGAGGGCCTCGATGGCCCGCAACTGGTCGCGCACGCGGGCCGCCTCCTCAAACTGGAGGCCCTTCGCCAAGTGGTTCATCTCACGCGTCAGGTCCTGGACGACCCGCACGCGCTTGCCTTCGAGAAACCTGCGCAGCCGCGCGATGCTCTTGCGATACGCCTCCCGGTCAATATGCCCGGCGCACGGCGCGGTGCATCGCTTGATCGAGAACAGGATGCACGGACGGAAGTAGCGCCGGGCCGGATCGTCCTCGCGGATCTCCAGCGAGCACGTCCGGAACCGGAAGATCCTCTGCAGTTCGCCGATGGCCGTCCGCAGCCCCGCGGCGCTGGAGAACGGGCCGTAGAGTTTCGTGCCCTTCGCGGCGGGGGTCCGGGTGAAGTACACCCCGGGGAAGGCGTCGCGCGTCGTGATCTCCAGGTACGGGAACGTCTTGTCGTCCGTCAGCCGCGCGTTGTACCGTGGGTGCGTGTCCTTGATGAGGCGGGCCTCGGTCAGCAGGGCGTCCACCTCGCTCTCGGCGGGAAGGAACTCGATGTCGGCCACCTCGGCGACCATCTGCTGCTTCTTCGGCCCGAGGTCGGCCGACGGCTGGAAATACTGACCCACGCGGCTGCGCAGGCTCACGGCCTTGCCGATGTAAATCACCCGGCCGCGCGCGTCTTTCATCAGGTAGACGCCGGGCATCGTCGGGAACGACTTGACCTTCTCGATGAGGGCCTGTCGATCCACGCGCTCTCTACCCCCCCGCCAGGCGTACGCCCACGTAGATGCCCACGTAGAGCCCCAACAGCAGGACCCCCACGCCGCTCATCAGGCTGTAGAACCGGTGGTCGAAGACGAAGGCGGCCCACGCGAAGTACAGGATCAGCGCCGAGAGGGTGGCCAGGCCCATGGCCCAGTCGCCCAGGGCGCGCGGCTGCCGCCACGCGTCGGCCCCGAACGTCGGCGACAGCGCCAGCGCTACGGCAAAAGCAATGCCCACCATCCCGAGGATCACCGAGCACGCCCGCGCGGGTGTTGCCAGTTGAAAGATCTCGCCTCGGATCGCATGCAGCCGGTTGCCGAATCCCAGCCACACAAGCGCCGAAGCCGACATGACCAACGCATTCATGTTCAACCGGTGCGGATCCCACTGCGTGGGGCGGGCAGTGTTGTGCCAGATCGCCAGGATCGTCAGGGTGACCATGAAGACCGCCGGGTACAGCATCTCGCCGCGCAGCCACACGAACGACCACCCCAGGAAAACCACCGCCATGAGCCCGAGCATGATGAGCGACTCGGTGCTCGACACACGGAACATCGCCAGAATCGCCGCAATGAAACACGAAATGACCGCCAGCGTGAAGATGGTGGTCGAGGCCCGTCGCTCGTCGCGGTACAGGGCACACGTCCGCGACAAGAGCGCCATGAACTTCGCCTCATACAAATACACCAGAAGGTGCGCCGCCCCGTAGCCGCCCACCGAGTAAATCAGGTACGCATACAGGTCGTCGGTGTGTCGGAACAGGCCCGCGTAAACCGTTGCCATGATGCCGACGCAGTAGAACAGGAACGTCCGGGCCGTGTGCCGGAGCAGCCACATCGACAACAGAAACGCCAGCAGGATGCCCAGCCACCCCACGAGCCCCTCGTCGGGGCCGAGCATCGCGACCGTGGCGCTCGCGCCGCGGGTCAAAAACTCCGAGTAGGTCCGGACCTGCTGGACCGACAGGTACCCCGCAAGCGCGAGCGTCCCGCACATGCCGAGGACGGTGAACGGCTCGATCTCGCGCCGGGCCAGGCGGTCGGAGTGGGTCCGTTTCAGGACCTCTCGCGCCAGGATGGCGACCACGAGCCAGCCGACCGAAACCGCCGCCGCCACGTGGATGAACCGCTGATGCCACACCGCGACGCCGGCGTCCGGCCCGACATGGCACAGGGCCACCACGCCTCCCGTCGCCAGGGCGGCGACCACGTAGTTCACCCATCGCGGCGCCCCGTGGGCGTGCGCGAGCACGACGACCGCCGACGCCACCAGCAGATCCACGCCCATGTATTTCGCCGTCGTGCCGAACGGTTCCAGGAGCAAGGCCCCGACCGCCGTGGCGACGCCGGCCAAAAACAACGCCCGCGGGAACCCGGTTGTGGTCCGCCCCTTCAACGCCAACACCAGAAGCGACGCCAGCACCGCCGCGCCGAACGCGATCAGCACAAGCACCGACGCGTACCGGCCCCAGTACCCGCCGATCTGCCCCCCGCCGAGGACGGCGAAGGCGACGACGGCGGTCAACGCGGCGCTGACGCACGAGAAACCGAACAGGTCGGCCTGCTTCAGCCCCGCCGACGAGGCGAGCAGCGTCGCCCACCACACGCCCAGCGACCAAACCGTGTGCCACGATGCGCCGTACCAGACGGCCACGTACCCGGTGCCCATGGCCGCCAGGCTCGAGACGACCAGCGGCACGATCAGCAGGCCTTGCCGGTACCACTTGATGTTGAACTCCTGTCGTGGATGACACGCGAGCAGGGCCGCGACCAGTACCATCGCCAGCGACACCGCCGCCGCCGTCGAGGTGACCCACACGCCGGTCGCCGCCTCGGCATCGGCTGCGAGATGGTTCCGCACACCCAGGACGATCGTGACGGCCACGCCGAGAATCGAGAGGTACACGAGCGGCTCGGCACGGAACCGCCACACCGTCGCAATGAACAGCATCGCGAGCGGCGCCTGAACCCAGAGAGCGACCTCGGGCTGGTACGCCGCCCGAACGAACGCTGTCCCCATCAGCGCAACGCCGGCCAGGACGTTGCTCGACTGCCGCCACCGACGCTCCGCCCACCGGAACCTCAGCAACCCGCGGAGGTAGAACAGTGTGCCGACGGCGGCAATGGTCTTGGTGGCCAGTGTGCTGGTGAGCAGGTAGGCGGAAAAGGTCTTCTCCGTCCCGAGGAGTCCGTAGCCGAGGCACACAGCCACCCAGGCGGCGGCGATGGCGGCGAGAAACCTCAGCGGCATGCCCGCCTTGCGCCGCGGACGGGCCAGCAACCAGAACGCCGCACCGGACGCCGCCCCCAGGGCGGCCCACCCCAGTGAGGCAAGCGACGCCCCGCCGATGCTCAAGATGGTTGGCTGCAAGACACTCCCCGCAGTTGCAGACGCTGAAAAACCCATCATAAATCGGGCCCCGAGAGGGTGTCTAGCGAAAACCGGCTTCCGGGCTGGGAAGCGCCCCAGCCCGCAACGAAACGCCGCGACGGAGCCGTGTCTTTGGGGATGCGTGGGGCCCGATTCTCCGCCCCTTGCCGGGCGCCCAGAAGCGCAAGAATTCGGTTGCAATGGGTGGGGCGCTTCTTACAATGCAGCAGGAGAGGTGTTCCGTCTGCGCGGGGCGCGGGATTGGCCGTTCGCGCGGCGGTCCGCTGCTAAGGAGAAGCGGCGATTCTCAGTTCGCGCCGGACGTGGTGTGTCGCGCTGGGGATGCTTGGCGCCGGGATGGCGCTGCTGGGAATCGGTTTGGTGGTGTCGGGCCGGTCGGACTCGCTGGCGTTGGCGGCGGGGGTGACGGGCGCGGGGCCTTCCGGCGCTGCCCCGGCGAACGTGGTGGTGTCGGCCACACCGTTGGGCGAACGGGACGTGCTCATCTGCCTGGTTGACACGGCCCGCCAGCGGCTGGCCGTGTACCTGGCCGACGGCCGCAGGAACCGCTTGAAATTGCTGGCCGTCCGTGATATCTCGGCCGACTGGGAACTCTCGGACTGGAACAACGATCCGCCGCTGCCCAGTGATATCCGGGGCCGTGTGAGGAAGCCGAACCAGGCGGCCGGAGGCGCGGCCGAAGAGACCGACACGAAGCGGGGGAACAAGCCCTGACGGTATCATGCCTATGGGGCGCCGCATGAGGCGGCCGCTCCGGGACTCAGGAGGCATAGAGTGGACTTCGTCAATTTCGAAGAGGCCAAGAAGCGGCTCGGAAAGACGGACGAGGAACTCCAGGCGAGCATCGGCAAGGGTGACCTGCGCGTCTTCCGCGACGCCGGGGAACTGAAGTTCCGCAAGGAAGATATCGACGCCATGGCGGGCGGGCCGGGCGAGGAGGGGGCCGAGGAAGACGCCGGCGACACCCTCATGAGCATCGACGCCGATATCCTCTTCGCCGAAGAAGAAGAGGTGCCGGCCGACAGCGCCGCCGAAACCTGGATCGCCGCCGATACCGAGGGCGTCTTCCCCAGCGAGGCTGCGGCGGAACAGGCCTTGGGCGTTGCGGAAGCCATGGCGGCGCCGGAGGCCGAACCCGCGCCGCTGGCGCTGAGCCCTGAGACCGACGAGTCGAGCCTGGGCGCAGTCCTCAGCGACGAGGAACTCGCCGTCGGCGTCGAGTCGGGCGAAGAGCCCGTGATCGCCGTCGATGCCGAGAGCGGTCTGGTCGTGACGGCGCCGTCGGGCCCCTCGGCGGTGGCCCCGAGCCGGACGCGGATCGTGACGCTGGTCGAGCCGCCCGCCCACCACGCCCACTTCACGTTCATGCTGGGCCTGGCCGCCGTGGGGCTGGCTCTGGCGGCGTTGGGCCTGATCGGCCTGTTGCAGGGCTCGGTGCCGGGCATGCTGGAATCGCTGGCGAGCGAGAACACGCCGCTGATTATCCTGGTGGCCGGGGTCGTGATCGTCGGCATCGCCGCCCTGGTGGGCTACGTTCTCGACAAACAGCGCGCGGCCCGGGAAGCCATGGGCGCCTGACCGAGGGAGGTGGGACTGGCTGCCGTCTGAGCGAACGTGTCTTTCGGGGGGAGCCCCCGATTCAGCACCTGTCAACAGTCTCGATGTCGAGTGTTTGACCCAGGAAAGGAGCGGACAGATGCAACGCTTTTCGGCGGTCATCGTGTTGGCCCTGGCGGCCTGTCTGACCCTGGTGTCGGCGGGGTGTGTGGATGAGGCCAAATACAACGCGGTCCTCTTGAGGAACCGTGAGCAGGAGAAACTGCTCCAGGAGAAGGAGGCCCAGTTGGCCACGCTCAACGAGCGGGTCAGCGCCCTTCAGGCCCGCTCAGGCGATGCCCAGCGGATGCTCCAGGAGAAGGAGGATCACCTGGCCACCGTCATGAAGGAACGCGACGAGGTCCGCAAGGCCTTCGACGATCTGATGGACGCCTACAAGAAACTCGCGGGCGGGGGCTGGGGGGCCGGCGGAAAACTGCCCGAGGCGGTCAGCATCGCCATCGAGCAACTGGCGAACGACTATCCCGGCCTGTTCGACTTCGACCGGGCGACCGGGCGACTTCGCTTCAAGGCCGACATCACGTTTGACTCCGGCTCAAACGTCGTCAAGGTCGGTGCACGCGGGGCCATCGCGAAACTCGGGGGTATCCTGGTGTCGGACGTCGCCAGGGGCATCGTCGCCACCATCGTCGGCCATACCGACACCGACCCCGTCAAGAAGGCCACGACCATCGCGCTGCTCAAGGAACTCGGCAAGGCCACCGACAACCAGGGCCTGAGTGAAGCCCGGGCCGAATCCGTGGCCGACATCCTGAAGGGCGCCGGCGTCGAGGCGACTCGCATCACCACGCGCGGCGTCGGGTCGGCGCAGGCGATCGCCCCCAACACGACAGCCGGCGGAAAGGCGCAGAATCGGCGCGTCGAGATCTTCCTCTCCAAGGGACCATAAGGACGGTCCCGTCGGGCGAAACATAGAGTGGCGAAGCGGCCCGCGTCTTTCATGGCGCGGGCCGCTGTTCTCTGCTGCGTAGGGGCGAGGCATGCCTCGCCCCTAGAGCGTTTTAACGTTGCGTGTGCCCTGTTTTGCGCGGTGGGCAGTCCTGCCCACCGCGCTCATCTGGCAAGGCATGCGCGGCGGGCAAGACTGCCCGCCGCGCTCACCCAATCTTAAAACGCTCTGCGGCGGCAGGGGGCCGTGTTACTTCTTCCGGGTGGTGTCAGGCGGGCCCAATCCCAAACCTTCCGAGAGCGCCGGCCACAGGCCGGACGCCTCAAACGGCCGCGCACCGGCCCGCAGCAGCGGCACATCGACGCCGAAGAGCCGGACCGTCAGGATCGGAATCGCGCCCCACTCGTCCCTCTCGCCCGCATACCAGGCCCGGTTGCCAACCAGGATGAACTGCGTGTCCAACCGGTCGAAGGCGGCCGTCTTGACTTGTTCGGCGCCGGCGGCGGCATCCAGGCCCGCGCGCAGGCCTTCGAGCCACCCGAGCGTCTCGCCGTTGATGGCACCGCCGTCCGATTTCAGACGCAGGGCCAGGGCAGGGGGCCCCTGCCGCGGCTTCGCGTAGCGAACGTCCAGGTCGGCCGTGCCCGTGACGGGGCCGCCGGGGACCCTTTCAGTCCACTGCGAGAGGTCGAGCCCGTGGGCGGTCACCGTGACGGCGGCTGTGTCGGGGTCCGCGTCGGGCCAGTGCCAATCGACGGTCACGTCTGCCGTGCCGCGGGTTTCGTCGTCGGCTTTGGCGCCTGGGAGCACGAGCATCCTGCGGACCGACCCCAGCGGCACATCCTTCAACGCGACGTGCAGACCGTCGAACACGCCCTTCTCGGACGTGGGGTTCAGACGGGCCGTGGCCAGAAGCCCGAGGTCGCGGTCGGCCTCGGTCAGCGTATTCCGTGTCGTGCGCTTCAGCGCCTGGGGGTCGAACAGGGACACCACGAAGACGGTCATGTTCGAGAGGGCGAACATGCGCGCGTCGCGTTCGATGGTGAGAAACCCCAGATCAAGCGCCAACGCGAGCCGCTCGATGTTGATGGCCATTAACTGCGACGGGTGTTCGACCTGGACCAGCCGCTGGTTGAGCGCGGCGAGCGCGCCTTGCGGATCGGGTCCCGCGAGCGAGAGGCTCCCGCGCGCCGCCGTCACGTACCAGCCGTACGCATTGGATTCGGCCTTCAGATCCTCCAGGTTCAGCGTCAGGTTCCCGTCTGCGGTGGCCCACGAGAGCCGGGCTTCGTCGGCCACTGCCGTGGACGGGCCCGTCGGCCGGCAGCCCAGGACGGCCGCGTCGCACCGCAGACGTGATGCCAGCGTCTGCCTCACGGCCCTGCCGTACGCGCCCCCGCGCACGTGCAGGCCGTACACGACCAGCACCGCCACCGGCGCGAGGACGCCGACCATTAGGAGCGCGAGCGTGACGCGTCGGACGTGTTTTTTGCGTAAGGGCATGTAGTGTCTTGCGTTGTTGACGCCGGTACAGGCAAAGTTGCACGGTGTGGCACGGCTGGCTTGGCCAGCCGTGGAAAGGCTGGCCGGCTTACACGGCTGGCCAAGCCAGCCGTGCCACACGCGCCGTCATATTCGATTCGCAGTCTTCGAAGCCACGCCCTGGAGACTCACCGCGCAGTATCCGGCGGACG
The DNA here is from genome assembly GCA_035529015.1 of Phycisphaerae bacterium. Taxonomy (GTDB): domain Bacteria; phylum Planctomycetota; class Phycisphaerae; order FEN-1346; family FEN-1346; genus JAUVZF01. The sequence continues at coordinate 16,699 of DATKXP010000570.1, forward strand.
GCTTAGAGTTCCTGGGCGGCCTTGCGCCAGGTCTCGTAAGCCGCCTGCATCTCCCGGAGCGTATCGCCGCCGAAGGTGGCAACCAGCGCCGCTGCCAGTTCGGTCGCCACCACGGCTTCGACGATGACGCTGGCGGCGGGCACGGCGCACACGTCGCTCCGCTCGTACGCCGTCTCCTCCGCCTCTTTGGTCTTGATGTTGACCGAGGGCATGCCCTTGCGAAGCGTGGCAATCGGCTTCATGGCGGCGCGCACCACCACCGGGGCACCGTTTGTCATGCCGCCCTCGATGCCGCCCGCGTTGTTGGTCGAGCGGACGAAGCCCAGGCAGGCGGCGTCGCGCTGCGTCGGATCGTACGCGATGGGGTCGTGGACCTGGCTGCCCGGCCGCTCGCCGACGGCCATCCCGAGGCCGATCTCGACCGCCTTGATGGCCTGGATGCTCATGACGGCCCGGGCGAGGCGGCCGTCGAGTTTCTCGGTCCACTGGACGTGGCTGCCGAGGCCGGGCGGCACGCCGGTTGCGACGCACTCGACGACGCCGCCGAGGGTGTCGCCGGCGTCGCGCGCCGCGTCGATGGCGGCTTTCATGGCCGGGTCGGCCGCCGGGTCGGCCGCGTACACCTCGCTGGCGTCGCGCAAGGTGCGACGCCGGCCAACGTCGTCGGGCACGTCTGCCACGGCGGAGCCGATCCGGACCACGTAGGCCAGCACGCCGATGCCGAACGCGTCAAGCAGGCACTTGGCGAGCGCGCCGGCGGCGACACGGCCGGCCGTCTCGCGGGCGCTGGCACGCTCCAGGATGTTCCGCATGTCCGGGTCGAGGTACTTGAGCGCCCCCGCCAGGTCGGCGTGGCCGGGGCGCGGACGCAGGACCTGGGACGCTTCCTCCAGGCGCGAGTCGCGGTTGCGGACCACCAGGACGACGGGCCCCGGCAGGGTGCGGCCGTGACGGACGCCGGCGAGGATCTCGATGTGGTCCTGCTCGATCTCCATCCGCTTGCTTCGGCCGTATCCGCCCTGGCGGCGCGCCATGTCGGCGGCCAGGCGATCGGGGTCCACCGGCACGCCTGCCGGGAATCCCTCGACGAGTGTCACGACGGCGGGGCCGTGCGACTCGCCGGCGGTTCGTACCACGAGTTCGGTCATGAGGTGTTACCTCGTTGGAAGAATCTCAAACGCGTGCGTGCCCTGTGTAACGGAACGTGCCCCGCCGCTTCCGCGGCGGGCTCGGTCGCCTCGGCGCGCTCGATTCGCTCGTCGCGCCGCGCGGCCGTTACCGGAACGTCTTGCCGGTCAGCCGCTCATAGGCCTCGACGTACTTGGCGCGGGTCCGGATGACGATGTCGTCGGGCAGGTCGGGGCCCGGCGGCGTCTTGTCCCAGTCGAGCGTGTCGAGGTAATTGCGGAGGAACTGTTTGTCGAAACTCGGCTGGTCGTGTCCGGGCTCGTACTCGTCGGCCGGCCAGAAGCGGGACGAGTCGGGCGTCAGGACCTCATCGACGAGAATGATCCGGCCGTCGGCCTCGCCCCACTCGAACTTCGTGTCCGAGAGAATGAGGCCGCGCTCACGGGCGTAGTCGGCGGCTTTCCGGTACACGGCGATGCTGCGGTCGCGAAGGGTCGTGGCCGTCTCGTCGCCGATGATCTCCTTGGCCTGCGCGAACGAGATATTCTCGTCGTGGCCCGACTCGGCCTTCGTGGCGGGCGTGAAGATGGGCTCGGGCAACGGGTCGCACTGCCGCAGGCCGTCGGGCAGTTCGATGCCGCAGACCGTCCCCCGGGCCTGGTACTCCCGCCAGCCGGAACCCGCCAGGTAGCCCCGCACGACGCACTCGACACCGAAGACGTCGGCCTTGTGGCAAAGCATGGTCCGCCCTTCGAGGGCGTCGGCCTGGGTCTGTGCCTCGGGCCCCATCTCGCCGACGTCGGCGGTGATCAGGTGGTTCGGCGTCACGTCTGCAAGGAAGTCGAACCAGAAGAGGCTCAAGGCCGTAAGGATCCTGCCCTTGTCGGGGATGCCGGTCGGCATGATGACGTCATAGGCGCTGATGCGGTCGGTCGCGACGATCAGGAGGCGGCTGCCCAGGTCGTAGATGTCGCGGACCTTGCCGCGCCGGACCTGGAGCCCCTCGAGATTGGTCTCACGCACAACGGCGGTCATGGCACCCTCCTGCGGTTATCCTCGGTTGGGCTCCTATTCTCTGCGGCGGCGGGAGGGCGTCAAGTCTTATTCGGTCCCTGCCCCGGTTGGGCGGGTCCAAGGAAGGCGGCGGCCGGATTTCAGTTGAGGGGCGGCGGCCATCTCCTATAATGGTTCGCCGTGACGAAACGGGGGCCGACGGCCGGCGCGTCGGCTGAGTGGAAGGGAATGCGAGCCCACCTGTGTTGATCTTCGACGTACTGTTCGACGGCAAACGTCCCGCCGAACTCGACACCGACCGGATGTACCTGACGAGCCAGGAGGGGCAGCCTATCCGGGGCCGGATCCGGTACAGCGCCGAGAGCGGCCGCCTCTTTTGCGAGCGGTCCGGCCAGGGGTTGGCCGCCGTCAACGGCTGTTGGCCGATCCGTGGTGGGTCGCAGATCATGCTGCGCTCGGCCCTGCTCCAGGACCGCGAGGAACCGTACCTTCTGACGATGGAATTGGCGCGGGGCCGCATCTCCGACATCTGGCGAAAGAAGGACGAGTGGGGGTACGTGTACGGCGGGCCCACGGCCGAGATCGACAGGGAGTTCCGGGAGATTCGGCTGCTCCTGGCGAAGGCCCAGACCGTGAAGGACACGCCGCTGGCCGCGAGCGACCTGGCCGAGGAGTGCCTGGCCCGTGGTCTGGCCCTTGGCGAGACGATGGCGCTGGCGGATGCGAAGCGGGGCATCAACATCCGGCGGCGCAAAGGGGCGCTGGCCAAGGTGGACTTCGGCTGTCACTGGGACCCCTGTGAACCGAAGCCGAAGGGCGGCGACCGGTTCGGCGACGCCTTCAACTACGCCACCGTGCCGTTCGTCTGGCGGGCCATCGAGCCGCGCGAGCACGAGTACGACTGGAAGTGGCTCGACGGCTGGATCCAGTGGCTGGAATCGCGGGGCATCAGCATCAAGGGCGGCTCGCCGGTCCGCTTCACCGAGAAGGACCTTCCCGACTGGGTGTGGATTTGGGAGAACGACTTCGAGACGATCCGCGACCTGGTCTTCGACCACATCGAGCGTTGCGTGCAGCGTTACCGCGGCCGCGTGGACCACTGGGATGCCGTGACGGGCCTGCACGTCGAAAACTGCATGAACCTCACGCTGGATCGGATCATCGAGATCACGCGCGTCTGTGCCCACGCGATCAAGCGGACCGACCCGTCGGCCATGGTGGTTCTGAACGTGATCTACCCTTGGGGCGAGTACTACGCCACGAACCAGCGCTCGATCTGGCCGTACCATTACGCCGAGATGTGCCAGAATGCCGGCGTGACGTTCGACGTGGTCGGCATCGAGTTCATGTACGGCACGCGCGGCCTGGGCTATGGGCTCCGCGACATGCTCCACATCTCGAATCAGTTGGACCGGTTCGGCGACCTCGGCAAGCCCGTTCACGTGACGGCGTGCGCCGTGCCGTCGGCTTGCGACCCCGATCCGAAGGCCGAGATCGGCACCACGGAGCACGCCAGCGGCACCGGCGGCGTCTGGCGGAAGCCGTGGGACGAGGTCGTCCAGTCCGACTGGATCGACGAGTTTTACCGTATTGCCATCTCCAAACCGTTCATCGCGGCGATTTCGTGGCGAGATTTCTCGGACCACAAGCCCCACTACTGGCCGCATGGCGGCCTGCTGCGCAAGGACATGAACCCGAAGATCGCCTACCAGCGTCTGATGGGCGTGCGGCAGGAGATCTGGCCCGAGGGCGTGAGCGACCAGGCCGATTCCAACGTCGTCTGGCCGGACGGATGAGGGTCGGATGCATCGCCGGCGTTTCTGCGCGGCGGCCTGTCTTGCCCATTTCCGCGCGGCGGCCTTCCCAGGCCGCCGCGTCGTGTTTCGCGTCTGGACGGTGCCCGTGCGTAGTCTCTTGTGGCAGCCTGCGGCCCTTGCCATAATGCGTCCATGAGTGATTCTGCGGGCATGCCGCCGGCCGGAAAGCAGGTGCTGATTGCGCGCGGCGAACAGGCCGTGCTGGTCGTCCTGGCGCTGGTCGTGGTCGCGGGGGTGGCGTATCGGGCGGTCTCGTATCTTCGCCTGGGTCAGGAGCCGCTTGAGGTGGTCGCGGCATCGCCGCCCACGTATCGCGTGAACGTCAACACCGCCGACTGGGTGACGCTGGCGCTGGTTCCCGGTTTGGGCGAATCGCTTGCGAAGCGGATTGTGGCGTTGCGGGAGGAGCGCGGCGGAGGGTTCGATACGCTCGAGGACCTTCTGGCGGTTCGCGGCATCGGCGAGAAGAAACTGGGAAACCTGCGGCCGTTTCTGTTCGCCGGCCCGACCGACGCCGCCGGCGAGCCCGTCCAGATGATGGAAGGATCTGCGCCCCATGCCGCCCAGGAGCCGTAGGACCGTTGCCCCGCCTCCCCTGCCGTGCTAGAATGACGTGTTGGGCAGCGGCCGGGGATCGCGCATGGGCCGTTTCGAACTGGTTTCGGACTTCGTGCCGAGGGGCGATCAGCCCCGGGCCATCGATGCGCTGGTCAAGGGCACCCAGGCCGGCAAGCGGTGCCAGACCCTCCTGGGCGTGACGGGCAGCGGCAAGACGTTTGCGATGGCCAACGTCATCGCGCGGCTCCAGCAGCCGGCGCTCGTCATCAGCCACAACAAGACCCTGGCCGCGCAACTGTTCAGCGAGTTCAAGGAGTTCTTTCCGCACAACGCCGTGGCCTACTTCGTGTCGTATTACGACTACTACCAGCCGGAGGCTTACATTCCCGCACGCGACATTTACATCGAGAAGGACGCCTCGATCAACGACGACATCGACCGCCTCCGCCTTCAGGCCACCAGTGCCTTGATGAGCCGCCGCGACGTGGTCATTGTGGCCAGCGTCTCGTGCATCTACGGCTTGGGCGACCCCGAGGACTACGAGGGCATGGTCATCGGCCTGGCGTTGGGTCAGCGGATCGAAAGGGACGACCTGCTCCGGCGGCTGGTAGACCTTCGGTACGAGCGGAACGACATCGACTTCGGTCGCGGCCGGTTCCGGGTGCGCGGCGACTGCGTGGACGTGCAGCCCGCGTATGAGCAGTTCGCCTACCGCATCGAGTTGTTCGGCGACCAGATCGATCGCATCGCGCTCCTCAACCCCACGACCGGAGAGATCCTGGGCGCCGAGCAGCAGACGACCATCTACCCGGCCAAGCACTACGTCATGCCCGAGAACCGGATCGGGCGGGCCTGTATCGGCATCGAGCAGGAACTCACCAGCCGGTTGACGCAACTCCGCCGCGACGGGAAACTCCTGGAGGCGCAGCGCCTGGAAGCCCGCACCAAGTACGACCTGGAGATGCTCCGCGAGGTCGGCTACTGCTCCGGCATCGAGAACTACAGTCGCCACCTCTCCGGCCGCAAGCCCGGCGAACGGCCGTACTGCCTCCTCGATTACTACCCGGACGACTACCTGGTGTTCGTGGACGAGAGCCACGTGACCGTGCCGCAGATCCGGGCCATGTTTGCCGGCGACCGCAGCCGCAAGCAGACCCTCGTCGAGCACGGGTTCCGGCTGCCGTCGGCGTTCGACAACCGGCCGCTGACGTTCGACGAGTGGGAGTCGCTTGCGCGGCAGGTGTTCTTCATCTCGGCAACCCCCGGCGACTGGGAGGTCGAGCGATCGGGCGGCGAGGTCGTTGAGATGGTCATCCGCCCCACGGGCCTCGTGGACCCGCAGATCCGCATCGAGCCGGCGACCGATCAGGTCCGGCACTGCCTGGCCGAGGTCAAGCAGCGCATCGAGCGCGGCCAGCGGACCGTGGTGACGACGCTGACAAAGCGGTTGGCGGAGGACCTGTCGGAGTACTTCCGCCGCGAGGGCGTCAAGTGCGAGTACCTCCACAGCGAGGTCGAGGTCTTTGACCGCAGCGAGATCCTGCGGGACCTGCGCGCCGGCAAGTTCGACGTGGTCGTCGGCGTGAACCTGCTGCGCGAAGGGCTCGACCTGCCGGAGGTGAGCCTCGTCTGCATCCTCGACGCCGACCGCGAAGGGTTCCTGCGGTCCGACACGAGCCTGCTTCAGACGATCGGCCGTTGCGCCCGCCACGCCAGCGCCGAGGTCATTCTCTACGCCGACACCATGACGGGCAGCATGACGCGCGCCATCGACGAGACCGACCGCCGCCGCGCGAAGCAGGCGGCCTACAACGCCGAGCACGGCATCAAGCCCGAGACGATCCGCAAGGCCATCCGCTCCGGCATCGAGGCCGAGGTCGAGGGCCGACGGGCCGCTCGCCGGGCCGTTCGCCTCAGCGAAAAGGACTTTGCGCGGACGGAACTCGTTCGCGAACTGGAAGCCGAAATGCACCGGGCGGCCGAGCGGCTGGAATTCGAACGCGCCGCCGAACTCAGAGACCGCATTCAGGAACTCCTGCATGAAACCCAAACGACCGTCTAACACCATTCCCCTCGAACGCCTCCGGAACCGGGCCCTGGAGAGCCTTCAGCCGCTCCTGACCCTTGCCCTTGAAGAGGACATCGGGCCGGGAGACCTGACCAGCAACGTTCTCATCAGCCACGATGCGGTCGGCAAGGCGGAACTGCTCGCCAAGGCGGATGGTGTCGTTGCGGGCCTCTTCTGCGTTCAGCCGATGTTCAACCGCGTGGACAGCCGCCTGCAGTTCGACGCCAACGTCGCAGACGGCGACCCGGTCAGGGCCGGCAACGTCCTCGGCTACATCAGAGGCCCCGTGCGCCCCCTGCTGACGGTGGAGCGGACCCTGTTGAACTTCGTCCAGGCCCTCTCGGGCATCGCCACGCTTGCCTCCAAGTTCGTCAAGGCCGTGGCCGGGACGGGAGCCGTTATCCTCGACACGCGCAAGACCACACCCGGATGGCGGTATCTGGAGAAGTATGCCGTCCGGATGGGCGGCGCCCTCAATCATCGTACCGGTCTGTACGATGGTGTCCTCATCAAGGACAATCACCTGGCCGTTCGGGGGTCCCAACACGTGGGCGAGACCATCGCTGAACTCGTCCGCGAGGCGCGCCAGCGGATCTCCCCCGAAATCCCCATCCAGGTCGAGGTCGAGAGGATCGACTACCTCGAAGAGATTCTTGCGGCCGAACCCGACGTGGTGCTCCTGGATAACATGAAGCCGGCCAGGCTCCGCGAGGCGGCGCGCCGCCGCGACCGCCTGTTTGGCGACAAGGGGCCGGCGCTCGAGGCCTCCGGAGGCGTCACGCTGCGCAACGTCGCGGCCATCGCGGCGACCGGTGTGGACCGTATCAGTGTGGGGGCGCTGACCCACAGCGCGCCGAATCTCGACGTGTCGCTTGAGATTCGCCCGGGGTGACAGCCCCACGCCGCACCGGAGGCGAGGGCAGGGGAGGCGGGTCGGGTTCCTTGGAAGGGCAGACCTGTGGATCCGCGCGTGGCTCTAGCGCTTCGTCGCCGACAGGCGCAGCCGGTCCGCCCCGATCTTCTCGCCGAGGAACTGGGTGTGCCGCTGCAGCAGGTTCTGGCAGCCATGGATGAGTTGGGACGCCTGGGGTACCTCATCGAGTCGCATCCGATGCAGGGGCTTCGCCTCATCGAGGCGCCGCCGGCACTGTCGGCCGGGGAGGTGGCGTGCGACCTGGCGACCTCGCGGATCGGGCGGCGCGTCCGGTGTGTGGCAACAACCACCTCGACGAACGACCTCGCGTGGGAGGCGGCCGACCGCGAAGGCGATGGGGCCGATGGTCTGGCCATCCTCGCGGAACACCAGAGGGCCGGCCGGGGCCGACGCGGGAACCGCTGGCTGGCGCCGCCTCACACGTCGATTCTCTGCTCGGTCATTGTCTGGGTGCCGCCTACGCCGATGCAAGGCGGCCTCCTGACTCGCACGACCGCCGTCGCCGTGGCTGAGGCGATTGAGGGGCAGTGTCGCCTGAGCGTGGGCATCCGCTGGCCGAATGATCTGGTGGTCGAGGACCTGAAGGTGGCCGGCATCCTGGTCGAAGCGCGGCCGGTAACCGACGGCATGGGGCCGGCCGTCATCGGCGTCGGCATCAACTGCGTGCAGGAGGCGGAGGCCTTCCCGCCGGACATCCGCGCCGGCGCTGCCAGCCTGGCCATGTTGGGCGCGGACGTGGACCGCACCCTGTTGGCCAGGGGGCTGCTCGAAAGGCTGGATCATGCGGTTGCCCGCATGGCCGGCGACGGGGCCGAAGAGATTCGTGAGGAGGCTGCCCGGCGGTGCCGGACCCTCGGCCGGTGGATTACCGTGAGCGACGGCGACGGTACGTTCAGCGGCGAAGTGTTGGGCCTTGACCCGGACTATGAACTCGTTCTGAGGTCGGCCGAGGGCGGCGTCCGCCGCTTTGCCGCCATGACCACGCACGTGGTCGCCGAGAACGGGGTCTAGAAAAACCGCTCGGAATCTGAGGTGCGCCCCCACGTTGCTGCGCCGATCCCTATGCTCCTAGAAAGCGACTGGGACGGTGCGCAAGCGTTTGTGGAATAAAGGGTTACGAGAAGCACCGACGGGTTCCCCGGCACAACAGACTGCTGCTGCGTTTGACGGAGGGCCGTTTGTCACTACCATAGTAATGCATCGCCGGGACGAAACGAGCGGTTCTGCAGCAGCCGCTTTTTCTGACGCCGGGTGTTAAGATGGGCAAGATGGAAATTGTAGAAAATCTTGTGAAGGTGGGATGTGGTCTGGCCGATATACATACCGCTCAGACCGCTGAACGGCAGACGGCGAATGAGGCGTCCGGCCTGTCGTGCCGCTGCCCGGTACAGCACGCGTGGGAAAGGGGTGAAACGCAATCGGCGCGTGACGGGGGCAACCGTACGACGACCGCCTTTGATTCGCGGGCGGCGTTGCGAAGGGCCGGACACAGCAGTCGTGGCAAGGGCAAGTAAAGGAACCTGATCAGCCCCCTTTGGGCGGCGAAGGTACAAGGAGAGATGCAATGAATCGTGCGGCGACAAAGGGCTTTACCCTGGTTGAAATTCTGATTGTCGTGATCATTCTCGGCATTCTGGCCGCGATCGTGATCCCGCAGTTTACCGAGGCGTCGGCCGAGGCGCGAGTCAGCAACGTCATGACCAACCTTCAGACCATCCGGAGCCAGTTGCTTCTGTACAAGACCCAGCACCTCGAGAACTACCCCGCTGACGCTGCCGCCGAAGGGCACGCCGAGTTCGAGGACGAAATGACCAACTACTCGGACGCCAACGGCACGACGAGTCCAACGCCTGGCGTGAACACCCCGTACGGGCCGTACCTGCAAAGTGTTCCGACCAATCCGATCAGCGGTGACAACACCGTCGCGGTGGTCCAGAACGGGGCCACACAGTTTGCCGCGCCGGCCGCGGACGGTGGCTGGTGGTTCAATGCCGTCACGGGCGAGTTTCGTGCCAACCTGGTTGACACCCATACAACGACCGACGGCACGCAGGTCAACGAACTGTAGAGCAAAAACGCTGTGGGTGCGCAGCGGTGACCGCCAGCCTCTTCGTGTAGGGGCGAAGAGGCCTGGAACCGGGGGCAGAGACGCTTGGAGCGTCCGCTGCCCCCGGTGTTTTGGTCTCTGCAGCACCGGGTCTGCCTGAGAGTCGGCAGAACGGTCCGCGACAGGCCGCTCTGGGACGGGAATACGGACTCCTTGCTGACGGCCTTGCAGCCGCGGAAGGAGCCTCGACAGGCCCCACGGACGCCCCCCGGTGGGCGTCTTTCCGACTTGGTCAAGGGGGCCGCGAATCGCTGAAGCCCCGCTGCCAAGAGTGCCGATAAGGCCTCTGGATTGTACGAAGCGCACGGCGAGCAGCGTCTGTGCGCGATGCATGATGAACAGCGTGGGTGTGTCTTTTTTTGGGGACCACGTGTCAATGTGGGAAATGTGGGAGAGATAGGAAATGCTTGCCAAGCATCTACGGGCCATCGCCCACGGGCTGATTCTTGTGTCGGCGATGCTGGCGCTGATCGCGGTTGCGCTGTGGTTCAGGACAGGTCCACTCGAGCCACAGGCCCTGGCCAAGCCCACCGCTATCTCGACCGACTCCACCGGCATCCCGGATTCAGGGAGGCAGCGAGAGGCGATGGTCGAGCAACTGAGGGCCATGAACGACCGCCTGAGAGCCATCGAGGACGGACTCAGCGGCGGCAAGTACGTGATCCAGACGACCGAACAGAAAGCATCCGGTCAGACTCGTAGTGGAGGCGCTCAGCGATGAGAACGGCGCATTGGATGACTCGCCATCGGGGGTTCACCCTGGTGGAACTACTGATCGTGATCGCGGTGCTTGTCATCGCGGCGGCGATCGTCATTCCGAGCATCGGCTCGGCGGCCGATACGCAGGCGGTCAGCGCCGCCAGGATCCTCGGGTCGGACCTGGAGGTGACGCGAAGCCTTGCTCTGACCACCCAGCAGCCGCACTCGCTCGTCTTCAGCCCCGACCTGCAGTCCTACAAGGTCGTGGCGGACTATGGCGGCCAGGCCTACGCCACGGTCGCGGCAGTCCCGCACCCGGTCACGGCCGGGAGACAGTTCGACGTGACCCTGGCCCGGCAGAACGGCATGAGCGCCGTCAGGATAACCGGTGTGGCCTTTGGCGGGACCACCCACGTGACCTTCGACTCCCAGGGGGAGCCGTCGTCGGCCGGCGTCGTGGCGGTCGAGTCCGGCCGCGTGCAGATGCAGGTATCCGTCGCCGCCCTCACGGGGGCTGTGACCATCACGCGGATCTCGGGTTGACGGGAGCGGAAGGGGGCTTGCCGTGAGGCAATTGCCGATCGGTCTGGATGTCGGAACCACCGCCGTTCGGGTGCTGCAAGTGGGTGGCGGCGAGCGGGACCTGCGCGTGGTCGATGCGGCCAAGTTCGTGATACCGCTCGACGTCAAAGACGATGCGGCGCGGCGCCGCAAGTTCGTCATCGACGGTATCCGTCGCCTCGTGAAGGAGTGCCGCTTCCGCGGGCGCGACGTCGTGATGGCCCTGTCGGCCGGCGAACTGGCCGTCCGCAACATCCGCATGCCGAGAATGCCGGAGGAGGAACTCGTGACGGCCGTCAACTGGGAAGCCCAGAACAAGTTTCCCTTCGACACCGCGACGGCGGTGATTCAGTACCTGAGGGCCGGGGAAGTACGGCACGGCGACCAGATCCTCGACGAGATCATCCTGTTTGCCGCACCGCGCGCCGAAGTGGACGAAAAGATCCGGTTGGCCTGTGAGACCGGACTCCACCTGGTGAGCCTCGATGCCGAGCCGTGCACCGTGTTCCGCGGTTTCGAGCGGTTTCTGCGCCGCCGGGACGATGAGGACGCCGTCCACGTCTTCTCCGACATCGGAGCCGACACGACCATGGTCGTTGCACGGGGGCGGGACATCGTCTTCGTCAAGACGATACCGATCGGGGGGGCTGTGTTCAACCGGGCCGTGGCCGACTGTCTGGAGTTGGCGCCGGCCGAGGCCGAGGCCCTGCGGCGACGGATCGCTCGGCGCCGCGCCCAAGGCGACGATGAGGGCCCGGAGGCCAACCGCGCCGACCGCGCCGTGGCCGACGCCATCCGACCGCATCTGGAGGACCTGGCCGATGAGGTCGGCCTGTGCCTTCGCTATTACAGTGTCACGTTTCGTGGCCCCCGCCCGGGGTCGATCCTGTTCACGGGTGGCGAAGCGCACGATCCGAGCATTCCGGCCGCGCTCGGCGACCGGCTGGGGATGGAGATTGAGGTCGGCGACCCGTTCCGCGGGGTGCGGACCGATCACCTTGACCCGATCCTGGATCGGCGAGGGGTCCGCGCCGAGTGGGCCACGGCGTTCGGCCTGAGTCTGAAGGGGTTTCACCTGGCGGCCCAGTTTGCGGCGGGTTACGCCGCCTGAAAGGGAAGGGAGCCGGCGGTGCATGAACTGGAGTTCCTGCCGGAAGACTATCTTCGGGCGCGGTTCCAGCGCCGTATCGGGTTCATTCGGTCCTGGCTGCTCCTGGCCATCGGTCTGGCGATGGTTCTGTGGAGTCTTCAGATGGGCGCCTGGGTGCGGGACGTACGGGCCGACCTGGCGGCCGTTCGCGGCGCGGGATCGGCTATGGATGCCGACGTGAAGAAGGTCCGCAGTCTTCGGGCCGAGGCGCGGTCGCACAACCAGCGGTTGGACCTGGTGCGGAGCCTGAGATCCGGGATTGCCGTGACCGACGTCATCGCCGAGGTGGTCCGCCTCTTGCCGTCATGCGTTGGGCTGGAGAGTCTCGATCTGGACCATCCGATGGGGGCGGAGCCCGAACGGGCGACGCTTCGCTTGTGCGGTTGGGCGCCGGACGAGATGGTCGTGACGCAAGCACTGGGCCAACTGGACGCGTCCCCGCGCTTCGAGCGGGCCATCCTCGTGCGGTCGAAGTTGCTGTCGGGGGACGCGGGTGGCCGGCGATCATTCATCATCGAGGCGGGGGTTCTGCCGAGGTGCACGGCCGAGGAGAGATAAACGTGGCGGCACGTTCGAGCAGCCGAAAACGTTGGGCGGTGGACCGCCAGCAGTTCCTCATTCTGCTGGTGGCCGCCGTTATGATGACCAGTTTCGTTCTGCTGGTGTGCTGGCCACAGCAACGTGAACTGACGGCCCTTGACCAGACGCTGGAGCACGAACGCGACGTGGTCAGCCAGAAAGTGCTCGCCAGCAACGAAGGCGTATACGTTTCGGCTCGGATCCCGGGGCTTCGTATGGCGCAGGGCGTGTTCGGCCGTCGCCTGCCGTCGGACCCGCGCGTGGCCGAGTTTCTGGGGGCTGTGGCCGAACGCGTGGCCGACGAACCCGACGTGACCCACGAGATTGAGCGGGGCGAGACGCTGCCGGCGGGGCTGCCTGGGCCGGTGTCAGCGGTTCCCCTTCGGCTGCGGCTCACGGGCCCGTTTGACGGCGTCTACCGGTGCCTGGCGGCGATTGAGGCTCTCGAACGGCTGAGCTGTTTCCGGCGCGTGCGGTGTGTGAAATCCGAGAACGCGGGCTGCGTCGTGGCCGGGGCCGAGATTGTGGTCTTCTACTTGCCTGAGTCCGATCAGCAAACCGGGCCCGGCGGCAGGGCCAGCGACGGCAAGCAAGACACAAGGCAGGCACGCGGGTAACCGGGTGAGGAACCATGAGCGAACTGGCGAGATTCTGGGCGGCTGACACCTGGATCCATGCCTGGCTGGCCGGTCGGGCGCGCGGCCGCTGGGCCACCGCACGAGGCCGGTGGGTTCAGGCCGTGCTGACGGCAGCGCTGCTGGTTGCCGGCCTGGGCGCTTGGGCGCTGGCCATCGTTCAGCCGTGGACGTCGAAGACGACGGACTCCGGCGTCTTCGCGGTCTCGGCCGGGGTGACGCCCGACAGGGTTCGCTCGGCCGCCGTCGATGTTGAGGAACTCGTCGGCGAGCAAGTCGTCGCCGTGCCCGAACCGCTCGGGCGCAACCCATTCGACCACGAAGGGACCACGGGCGCAGTGGCGGTCGATCCAGATCCCGGGCGCCCGGCGCCGCATGCGGCGGGTGCGACCGACGAGGCGGTGGGCCGGCCGACGCCGCAGGACATTCTGGAGAAGGTCAAGGCGCTGAGGCTCGAGGTCATCCTCATCACCCCCGAAGGACAGCGCTGGGCCGTCATCAACGGTGAAGACTATCGAGAGGGGGATGCAGTGTCCGGATTCCGGATCGTGGAGATCCAGGAAGGCCGGGCCAGGCTGCAGCAGGGAGGTGTCACGTGTTTGCTACGCATGGACTGAGGGAGAACGTCTCGCCGGGGAGAGGGCCATTCGCCGAGCGAGGTCAATGGTGTCTCCGGCTTCTGGCCGGGGCTTTGGCGCTGGCGTGTGTGGCGCTGTGGCCTCCTCTGGCGGCGGGTGCCGAACCGGCCGCGCCGGCCGCAGGGGGCGGCGGCGCAAATGCCGCCCGCGATGACGCCGCGAAGCCGGGCGAGGGCAAGACCGCAGACTCGCCGACCGCCGATGCGGCCCGGCCAACGGGAACCGGCACGGCGACCACGGTGCCGGCGGGCGAGGGCAGGATCGAACTCCACATCAAGGGCGATGACCTGACCAACGTCCTCGAACTCCTGTCGCAGCAGTATCAACTGAACATCGTTGCCAGCAAGGGGGCCACCGGCAAGGTGTCGGCCGACCTGTACAACGTGACGGTCGAGGAAGCCCTCGATGCCATCTGCCGGGCCACCACCCTTCAGTGGGTCAGGGAAGGCAACTGCATCTACGTTCATACGGCCGAGGAACTGGCGGTGATCAACCAGGACGAGGCGCGACTGGTCAACGAGGTCTTCCCTCTGAACTACCTGACGAGCGACGAGGCCTTGAAAGTGATCACGCCTGTCCTCTCGAAGAAGGCGACGACGGCGGTCACGACGGCGGCGGAGGCCGGTATCCCGTCCGGCGCCGAAGAGGTCGGCGGCGACAACTATGCCATGTGCGACGCCCTGGTCGTCCGCGATTTCCCCGAGAACATCGAGGAGGTACGCAAGATCCTCGAGCGGATGGACAAGCGGCCCCGGCAGGTTCTCGTCGAAGCCACCATCCTCTCGGTGACCCTCGATGATTCAACCAACCTGGGCATCAACTTCAACGCCCTGGCCGGCGTGGATTTCCGCAACATCGCCGCTCCCCAACCGACGACCTTGCCCGCGACGATCCAGACCAACGCGGCAGGCACCGCCGATGCGGCGCAGAACCCCTGGGGCACGTTCTACACGTCCGGCTTCGCCACGCCCGGAAACGGCTTGAACATCGGCGTCATGACCAACAACGTCTCGTTCTTCATCAACGCCCTGGAGGACGTGACCGACACGACCGTCCTCTCGAACCCGAAGGTCCTGACGCTGAACAAGCAGCCCGCCGAGGTCATCGTGGGCCAGGAAATCGGCTACATCACCACCACCGTCAGCGAGACGACCGCCGTCCAGGCCGTGGAGTTCCTCGAGGTCGGAACCCAGTTGCGTTTCCGCCCGTTCATCACCGACAAGGGGTACGTCCGACTGGAGGTCCATCCGGAGATCTCCACGGGCGTCATCAACCCCATTACCCAGGTTCCCGACAAGACCACCACCGAGGTCACGTGCAACATCCTGGTCAAGGACGGCGAGACGGTTGTGATCGGCGGCCTGTTCGACGAGACCGCGAGCATTACCCGGAGCCAGGTTCCCGGACTCGGCAACATTCCCGGCCTCGGGTGGCTGTTCCGCAGCAAGGACGACGTCACGCTCCGCCACGAGATCATTGTCCTGCTGACGCCCCATATCATTGAGGACAACGAACTCGATGCCGGGGGCAAGGCCACCATCGCCGAGGCCAAACGGCGGTGCCTCGGTCTGCGCGAGGGGTTCTCTTTCTTTACACGTGAACGGATCACCGTCGGCCACATGCAGAAGGCCGACGAGGCCTGGAAACAGTACGAGAGGACGAAGAACCCCAAGGACCTCGACGACGCGCGGTGGAACGTCTTGCTGGCGTGCAACGTGGCCCCGAACAACCTCAAGGCCCTTCGCCTGAAGGACAAGGTCCTCACCGCCAAGGCCGGCCAGCCTTACACGCCCCCCAACCTCACCGTCTGGGACAGCATCCAGGACCGTCTAAGGGCCATAGACAAGGCCAAGGGAATCGTCTCCCCCGGTCCCATGAGGAGGCCGAAGGAGGCTCCGGCCCCAAGCCAGGAGCCTGAGACGAAGGACAAAGCCCCTGCCACGGGCAAGGTCAACAAGAAGGAGACCGACCGTGCGAACTAAGCGAATCCTGCTGTATGCAGCCGTCACCTGTGTGTTCCTGGCCGCCGGCTGCGGACAGTCGAAGATGAACAAGGACCGCGAGGAGGCCCGCCAACGCTGGGCCGAGTCTCGGGCCGAGATGATGCTCAAACTGGCCGAGGGGGCCTTCGAGAAGGGCGACTTCGGCCGCGCGCGGCAGTATGCCGAGGAGGTTATCCATGCGGGTGCTCCGTACGCCCCCATCTATGTCCTCGCCGCCCGCCTGGCCGCCGAAATGAAGGACACGGATCAGGCCCTCGACTACGCTCAGGCCGCCAAGGCGATTGATCCGGAGTCCCCCGAAGCCCGATACGTTCTTGGCACGATTCAGCAAGCCCTGGGACACGAGAGGGATGCCCTGGACGAGTTCGCCAAGGCAGTGGAACTGAGTCCCGGCGTTCCCCGGTACGCTCTGGCCGAGGCCGAAATGCTGGTCGCGGCCGGCCAGGCCGACGCGGCCGCCAGGTGCCTGGCCGAGGCGGCTGGGCGGATGCCCGGACGGGCCGACGTGCACGCCGCGCTCGGCGACGTCCTCTCATTCCTTGGCCGGCACAAGGAGGCGGCCGGCAGTTACCAGGTCGCGCTGCGCCTCGATCCCAAGGAGGAGGGACCCAAGGAGCGCCTCGCGATGGCGCTGTTCTACTCCGGCGCCTGTGACGAGGCCGAGCGGGTCCTGGCGGAACTGGCCGAGTCGGAGCCGGACTTTGCCGCCGGATGGGTCCATCAGATGCGGGCCGACTGTCTGTTGGCCCTGGGCCGGACCGGTGAGGCCCGGGCGTTCTACGAGCGGCAGACGGGCGGCGCCGCGGCGACATCGCGGTCGCTGGTGGCCCTCGCCCAATGCGACATCGTCGAGGACCGTCTCGCATCGGCCAGGACGTTCCTCGAGAAGGTTCTTGCCGCCCGTCCCCAAGATGCCGAGGCCAACGCCCTCATGGGATACGTCCTCCTGGCTGAGGGGCGACCGGGCGAGGCCGCCTCGCACCTGAAACTGGCGCTCAAGGACCCGGCGTGTGGCAACCGCGAGACGGTGGAGTGGCTCCTCGCACGGGCCGAAGGGCGGTCGGTCCCTCCGCTGTCCCCTCGAGCGGTGCCCCTTCCGGCGGCAACGCTGAAGGACACGGGGCCGCGAGACGGACCGTACACTCTGGCCAAGCCCGTGAACACGTCGTAGGAGATCTGTCGGCGGTCGCCGCGCCGGATGGGGAACGGTCTGGAGGTTGTGGGCTGTGATTGAGTTGAGGCGTGTGGCCGCCGTCATCCTCCTGTTCCTGGGGGTCGGGGTGGGTCTCCACCTGCTCATGGACCCGCTGCGCGATGGCGGCCAGCCTGCCACCGCCAAGGCGATGACGCTGGGGGCGGGGTTGGCGCTGTCGCTGCTCGGCATCATCGGCGGCGTCCTGATTGCACGCGTTCCCAAGGAGCGGATCAACGGCGTGGCGGATCACCTCGAGGACATGGTCCGCCGCGGGACCGTCGGCTTGGTCGTCGGCGAAGCCGACGCCGACGCCCTCGGCCGCTTCGGTCACGCCATCAATCGCTACCTCGCCTTTGTCAAAGACGAGGTGGACCAGTCGCACATGACCGCCAAGGAGCGGCAGATCCAGATGAAGGTCCTTGAGGCCGAGAAGCGGCACGTGGAGGCCGTCATCCATGCCATCAGCGACGGGGTCCTCGTCATGGACGCCTTCGGCGACCTGGTTCTGACGAACGCGGCGGCCGAGCGGATCTTCGGGTTCACCTTCGACGCTTCCACGCGCCGACCTGTCGAAGAGGCCATCAGCGATGAGCGGTTCCTCGAACTGCTGCACGACATGCACGAAAGCGGACGGGTCGTGCCGCACCGGACCGTCGAGTGGGTCCAGGGATCGGGCGAGAACGCCCAGGTCTGGTGCGTCATCCTCAACACCGTTGTCGAGGGTCGCAAGCACGACCGTGTCAGCGGCGTGGTGGCCGTTCTGCACGACGTGACGAAGGAGAAGGAAATCGCCCGCACGAAGAGCGATTTCGTCTCGAACGTGTCCCATGAGTTGAAGGCTCCCCTGGCCAGCATCAAGGCCTATGCCGAGATGCTCGTGGACGGTGAGGCCGCCGACGAGGCCGAGGCCAGGGAATTCCTGGGCGTGATCGCCAGCGAAACCAACCGGCTCGGGAGGCTTATCGAGAACATCCTGAACCTCAGTCGCCTTGAGTCCGGCCTCATCCCCGCCAACAAGACGGACCTGGCCGTGACGGGGATCCTGCGCGACGTCAGCGACGTCATGACGCCACAGGCCACCAAAAAGAACATCCGGCTCGAGGCCGACTTGGCGCCGGTCTTCTTTCACGTCCACGCCGACCGCGACCTGCTCTATCAGGCCGTGCTCAACGTCGTCTCGAACGCCGTCAAGTACACGCCCGAAGGGGGCAAGGTATTCATCTCCACGTACCTCCAGGACGGCTCGGTCGTGGTGGACGTGACGGACACCGGTTACGGCATTCCGCCGGAGGACATCGACCGGGTCTTCGAGAAGTTTTACCGCTCGCGGCACTCCGCCGGCGGAGCCGCCGGTACCGGCCTCGGCTTGCCGCTGGTCAGACACGTCATCGAGACGATTCATGGCGGGCGCGTCGCTCTGGAAAGCCAGGTGGGCAAGGGGTCCGTGTTCCGGATCTTTCTTCCCGCCGTCCGATAGTCTGGCGCCGATGGGAGGACAAGCATGAACTGGACCGTGCTGGTGGCCGACGACGATGCTTTCATCACGAACGTCGTGGCCAGAAAACTCCAGAACGCCGGGCTGGAAGTCATCGTGGCCATGGACGGCCGGGAGGCCTACGAGCAGGCCACGGCACAGCGCCCGGACTTTCTCATCACCGACCTCCAGATGCCGGTGATGAGCGGGCTGGAACTGTGTGCGAGGCTGACGGCCGAACTGCCGGAACCCATCCCCACCATCCTCCTGACGGCCAAGGGCTTTGAGATTGACCCAAACGCCATCGGCAGCCTGCCCATTCTGCACGTCATGACCAAACCGTTCAGTCCGCGCGAACTCCTCGCCAACGTTCAGGCAGCGCTCACCGTGGGCGCCGCGTCCTAGGGGGTGGCATGTCGGCAGTTCCGGCAACCTGTTCGCCTGCCGTGACCGGCCTTCCGGAGGGGCTCGCACGCGAGGTCCGCGAGCGCCACGGCGTGTCGATGGCGTTCTACCGTCTTGATGGCACGCCCATCGCCGAAGCCGCCGACCCAACCGGTGCCTCGGACCCCGGGGCCGCCCCGTCCGAGACACTGACGCACCTGGTGCGCGAGGCGGCCGAGGCGAACGAAGATCGCTTCGCGGCCGGATCGCACGTCCTGGCGGCGGCGTGGCCCGTCTGCCTTCGAGGACAGCCGAGATTCGTCGCGGCGGCCGAACTCCCCGTCTCGGGTGAGGGCGAGCAGCCGCTGGGCCGGCGGCTGCTGGCTGCCGTGGGGACCGCCGTCCGCGCCCGCGTGGCGGAGGCCGATGCCCGTTCGCAGTGCGATTCCCTTGCCGAGGCCCTCAGCCAGAGTTTCGAGGAGATCAGCCTGCTTCACAACGTCGGCGAGGTGCTCCGCGTGACGCGGCCCGTCACGGGTCTGCTGGAGTACGTTTGCGGCGAGTTGCGCGAGACGACCGGCGCCGAAGCGGCCGTGGCTTACCTTCCGGCCGCAGAAGGCGCCGAGCGCGAGGTGGCCGTCTCCGGGTGCCTGCCGCTCCTGGACTCCGACTTGCCCGCGCTCTTCGACGAGTTGCTGAACAGACTCGACGCTCACGGGAACGTGCTCATCAGCAACCACTGCCAGCACGACCCGTCGTTGGCCCGGTTCTCGATGGCCCTGGAGCGGCTGGTCATGGTCCCGGTGGCCCTGGGCGAGGGGGCGCCCGGTGTTTTGGCGGCACTCAACCGCTCGGGCGAGGAGTTCGGCAGCCCCGACGCCAAACTCATCCGGTCCAGCGCCAACGCCAGCGCCGTCTTCATCGAGAACCGTCGCCTCTACAATGAACTCCAGCAGATGATGCTGAGCCTGGTGCGGGCCCTGGTCTCCAGCGTCGATGCCAAGGACCCGTACACGTGCGGACACAGCGAGCGCGTGGCGATCACGTGCCGCGAGATTGCCCGCCAAATGGATCTCTCCGACGAGTCGGCCGAAGAGGCGTACATGGCGGGGCTGCTTCACGACATCGGCAAGATCGGCACGCCGGAAGCCATCCTGTGCAAGGAAGGGCTCCTTCAGGTCGAAGAACGGGCCATCATGAACCAGCATCCCGAGGTGGGGGGGCGGATCCTGAGCGGTGTCCGAAAACTCGAGTCCGTCCGCGAGGCCGTCATCCATCATCACGAACGCCTGGACGGCAGCGGGTACCCGGCCGGCATGGCGGGCGAGGCCATCCCGATGCTTGCCCGGATCGTCGGGCTCGCCGACTCCTTCGACGCCATGACCAGTAACCGGCCGTACCGGCCGATGTTGCCCCTCCAGGAGGCCATCCGTGAGGTCAGACGGAACAAGGGGACCCAGTTCGACGCGGCTGTCACCGAGGCGTTCTTCCGGATCAACCTGAGCCGGCTCGTGCAGCAGTTTGCCCAGGAACCGGCGGCGTCTTCTGCCGCCCGTATCGAACGGGGCTGAAAGCGAGGATGACGATGCCGACAACGGCCGATGCCTACGGCAGCATGATGGTGCTCTCGGTGGACCCGGCCCTGACGCGGGCCGAGGAGGAACAGTTCCGCCAGGCTGCCTCCGAGCAGATCCGCTCCGGCGGACGGTGGTTCGTCCTCGACCTCTCGCGGACCGGGTTCTTCGACAGCCAGGGACTGGAGACCCTCGTCTGGTTCCAGGAACAGGTCGAAGCGGTCCAGGGCGTCGCCAAGGTGGCCGGGCTGAAAGGGCTCGGCCGCAAGACCTTCGAGATGGTCCGGTTCGACAAGAAGTTCGAGGTCTTCGAGAACGTTCACGAGGCTGTCAAGAGTTTTCATTAGGACAAGCCATGAAGACAGCAACCAAACGCCGGGCCCGGCTGGGCGACCTGTTGACCGCCCGTGGAGTCATCACGCACGAGCAACTGGCCTGTGGGCTGGCCGCCCAACAGGACGGCCAGCAGGACCGGCTCCTCGGCGAGATCCTGGTCGATCTGGGCTATGCCACCCAGGAACAGGTCTTGTCGGCGGTGGCGGCGGCGTGCGGCGTGCCGTTTGCCCGTCTCACGTCTCAACTCGTTGACCCGGTCGTCCGCACCGCGTTGCCGGCGGCGTTTATCCAGAAGCATGGCGTCCTGCCGCTCTTTCGGGTCCGCGATGTCCTGACCGTGGCGGTCTCCGAGCCGTCGAACATCTTTCTGATCGACGAAATCGCCCACGCCGCCGGGCTGGGCGTCCAGGTGGTGGCGGCGGCGGCCGACAACATCTATCAGATGCTCGACGAGACGCCTACCGACGCCAACGGGCCCACCCAACTCCCTGACGACGCCTTCGACGAACTCCCGATGTCGGCCGACCTGCTCTTGCCCGACGACTACGAATCCGTCTACGGCGCGTGGCCCGCCGAGAAGGTGGCGGGCCTGCTCATCCGCGAGGCCGTCCGCGCTCGTGCCAGCGCCATCCACCTGGAGCCCGACGAGAAGGTGCTCCGGATCCGGTTCCGCATCGACGGCCTGTTGCATGTTGTGATGCGTCCGCCAGTGCGGTTGGCGGGGGGGTTGGTTGCCGCCTTTGAGGAGATGATGGGGTCCGCCGGCAAGCCGTCTCCGCTCCCGGGGCTTCGTCGAAGCGCCCGCCTCCTGGTTCAGGGCTGCGGGGTCCAACTGGAGGTGGTCAGCCTGACCGGTGCCTTCGGCCCGAGGACCGTTGTCCGCCTGGTCCGCGACGATGAGGCCCGCAAACCGCTTGAAAAGATCGGCTGCGACGCCGAACTGCTCTCAGCGTACCGCGGCCTGCTGGCTGAGGGGCGCGGCCTGGTGGTGGTTGCCGGCCCGCGCGAAAGCGGCGTCACCACCACCCTCTACGGCACCCTCGACGCCCTCGACCCCGTCCGCCTGAACGTTTGCACCATGGAGTCGTGCGTGCACTTCAGTTTGCCGGGGGTCAACCAGTTCTCTCCGGCGACGTGCGGCACGGCCGATCTGTCGGACATCTTCCACCGGCTGCTGCTCCAGCAGCCCGATGTCCTCGTGCTGGACGGCGTGATCGATGCCGAGGTGGTCCCTGCCGCCGTGGAGGCCGCCCTCGACGGGTGCCTGGTCCTTGCATGCATCCCGGCCAGGGACGCCGCCGATGCCATCGCCCGCCTGGCGGCCGACGTGCCCGCCGAACTGCTGGCGTCGGCCCTGCGCGGCGTGTTGGCGCAGCGGCTGGTCCGGACGGTCTGCCTCCACTGTCACACGCCGTATGACCCGCCGGCTTCGCTGCGCCGCCGCGTGGCCAAAGCGTTCGGCCCGGTGACCGACTACGTCAAAGGCCGAGGCTGTCCCGGTTGCAAGCAGACCGGTTTCCTCGGACAGATCGGCCTCTTTGACCTGACCCCCGTGGACGCCGGGCTCGCCGACCTGATCCGGACGGGCGCCGATGTCGAGACCTTGCGCGATGCGATCCGTTCGGCCGGCCGGCCCTCGATCTGGAACGATGCCCTCAGCAAGATCCGGGCCGGAGTCACCTCTGCCGAAGAGGTCATGGACGTCCTGGCGGGATACCCTGGCGGCGTGCCGTCGCACGCCGCGGCGCCGCAGAGCGGTACGGAACCGGCCTGACCTGCCGTCGCGCCGGGACCGTCGTGCCCGGCCGGCGCCAAAGAAAAAGGGCCGCCGATGCGGCCCTGTGGCATTCCCGCCCTGCGAGCGGTCGCCGACTAGTAGCGCTTCTTGTCCCGGTCCTTCGACCGCCCGGACTTCCCCTCAATCTCTTCGATCTTCTTCTGCAGTTCCTGGCCCTCTTTCTCCGTGCGCTTGGCCGTTGGCAGGGCGTTGAACAGGGCCTGGTACAGTTGCACGGCGCTGCGCTTGTCGCCGCATTTGGCGTACAGCTCGGCGACCTTCATCCCGAGTTTCTTGTCGTTGTACCGGCTCTTGGGGTCCTTCGCCTCGAACAGGCTCTTGTAGAACAGGAGCGCGTTCTTCGGGTCACCGGCCTTGTCATACGACTCGCCGATGGTCTCGATCAGAACGGCCTCCTTGGCCCGTTGGTTGGCGGGGATGCTCTTGTAGATCGAGAGGTAGATGCCGAGTGCGGCAGGGAACTCGGCGCACTGCTGGTACATCTGGGCGACCTTCTCGAGGTTCGCCCGATACTTGCTCTCGACGCGGGCCGTCACCGTGTCGATACGTGCCTTCAGCGGCTCCGGCGCCTTCTCGCGGTCGGGCTGCAGCGCCTTGACCTGTTTCAGCAGCGGCTGCAGTTTGGCCCCGAACGCCTGCAGTTGTCTGGCGCACGAGACCATAATGATCTTGTACTGGCGGAGCCCCTTTCCGCTCTCGCCCTTGGCGAGTTGCTCGGCGACCTTCCCCGGATTCTCGACGCCCTCGCTCGCCTTCTGCCGGGCCTGCATGATCTTCATCGAGAGGTTGAGTTCTTCCTCCTGGAGCGACGTCATCCGGTCCTCGATCGACGCGATCTGCTTCTCGAGGCGCGCCTCCAGGCCCGCCTTCGCGTCGGCCGCCGCTTCCCCGGCCGCCAAACGGGCGGATATCGTGACCGGAACCGCCAGGCCCACGGCCAGGCCGAGAACCAGTTTCGCACACCGCATTCGCATGGCCAGCCTCCTGGTCCGGCTCACCCTTGTCCGGCCGCCTACCGGAGATTATACCGCACTCAGCCCGGTCCGCAACCTGCCCGGTGGTGTGCGTCTAGCCTTTGATCGACGTGACGCGCACCGTCAGGTACCCCTGGCGATGCCCGGTGTGGGTCCGCGAGCTCTTGCGTCGGCGGACCTTCACGACCTCCAGTTTCGGGCCCTTTGTCTGGCCGAGGACCTCGGCCGTCACGGTCGCCCCCTCCACGAGGGGCTTGCCGACCCGGACGCCCTTCTCGTCGGCCAACAGGAGGACACGGTCGAACGTCAGGGCTGCGCCCGGTTCGGCAGGGCGCAAATCGACCTCGAGCGTCTGACCCTCTTCGACCCGCAGTTGCGAGCCGCTGTCTTCGATGATCGCGTACATACCACTCTCCTAGGTTATACGATAAGCGCAGGCAGTCTAGCGACCCGAAGACCGGGAATCAAGCCTTTATCTCCTTTTCGCCCACAGATCAGACGGTCACGGCGGGGCCGTATTCAGACGGGGTGCCTCGTGCCGCGTCCGTCACCGCCGTGGCATAACCACGCTAGCGCCGTTTCCAGAAAGGTCCTATGACTTTTCCGACGCGGGTGCCACTGGCGGCTTGTCCGCCAGTGT
>DATKXP010000571.1:0-11749 GCA_035529015.1 Phycisphaerae bacterium
GTTCGCGGCGTCGTGCCCGTCGGCGGTCGACGGGCCAGGGTGTGCTGTTCCGGGCTCGGCTGCGCCTCGCCCTCCGCAGCACACCCCGAACGCCACGGAAACTCTCACTCCCTCTGGTACATAAAATGGGGGAGGGTCACAAGCAACCAGAAAGGGGTCCCGCGCGCAACGTTCATCGCAGTCTCTCCTTCCAGAGGTTTCTTCCGTTCGTCTCTCAGCCCACGAACGTCGTGGGCGGCTTCGCGTCAGCGCCCTGGGCAGATGCCAATTCCGGCCCGCCGCGCACCTCCGAATCGGCAGGGCGCAACGAAGTCTTGCATGCAGGATAGAACACCACGGATGAACGGACAAGGCCCTGCGGTGGCACAACCGACCTTCTCTCCACGAAGGCCACTATGCTGGGGGCAATCCTGGTGCCCGGCTTGCGCCGGCGCGAGTGAAGTCCGGCCCGGGAAGTCGCTTCCCCGTTTGGCCGGGCCATCCCCGGATTCGGGGCGTCGGATTGCGGCTGTGAGGGCCATCTCTTTCACTCGTCGATGCTCCTCGCCGCCAGGATTCTCTCACAAAACCCGGGTCAAATCACGGGGAGGGGGGCACATGATGGTCCCTCCTGAAGTCCAGTCCGCAGGGCCGGGTGCCATGCTTTCCCTCTGTTGGGAAAGCATGCGCCTCTCCGGGCGCCGGACACCACAGGCGCATGCTAAGACCATCGTATGCCGATGGCAAGGTCAAAGTGGGCGGAGGGGCAAGGCGATTTCGGATCTCGGAATTCGGCTTGGCACGGCGGCAGCGAGGCGCCGCCCGAACAGCAGCGCCCGCCCCTACGGGGCGCCGCTAAACGTTTAGCGGCAAGCCGCAGGCGACGGCGCGGCACCGGCCATTTCGGAATTTGGAATCGGATTTGGGATTGGCGCGGCGGGTTGCACGGATCGTCAACGCACGGGTTGCCAGCAGAGGCGTGGCACACATACAGCCCCACCGGGTGAACCTCGTGGTCTGGGAAACGCCGGGGGAGTTGGAGGCCGAGATCGCGTCCGCTCCGCGGCGTGGTACAGCGTCGCCGGACCGGCGCTCGTTGACTTGCCGCGCTGCACGTGGTATCAGCATTGGGGGAAGGTCAGCCCGACGCGCATCGCGGTGGCCGCGCACCGGACGTGACGGGTGGAGCCGGGGCTGGCCGGCGGATCGGGACGGTCACTCTTGTCGCACAAAAGGGATCGCTATGTGTAAGCGCTGGGATACCGTACTCCTTATGCACGTGGCGGTCGGCGCCTGGTTGTGGTCTCTCGGCTCGGCGTGCCCGGCGGCGACGCGACCGAACGCCGCCGCTCCGGATCGTGCGGCCATCGAGAAGGAACTCACGGATTTCAGCCTCGACGGGATGAGCCGGCGTCTCGGTCCCGACTATGCCTTCTACCACCCGAAGGGCCCGCCGGAGAAGTTCCCCGAGGTTTGGATGGTGCCGGCGAAACAGGGCCCCGGCGGGCGGGTCTGGCAGGTCGGCGGGCCCTGGACCGAGGGGGCCGGAGACTACAGCAGCACGCAGGGGCAGGTCCTGTACGTGCCCGACCGCGGCTCCTTCCCGGTGGACCGCGTGACGATCATCGAGTGGGCCCACGGCTGCTTTGCCGAAGCGCCCCTGCCGCCCTGGCACGGCGGGTTCCGGCCGGAGCCGGCCGCGGCGAAGTGGCGACAGGCCGTGCCCGACGGCGACGTGGGCCTTCCCACGACCATGGCCCGCGGCATGGGGTACTGGGCCAACAACGGGCTGGCCATCTTCTCGAGCGGACTGGTGGCGTCGGGCGGCACCGTCACGGCCCGCGGCCTGGAGCCCACGCTACGGTTCCCGCCGGGCCAACTCCTGACGGCCGTCTCGGTCACGAACAAGAGCGAGTTCGCGCTGGTCACGGTGTGCGACACCGAGAAACGCGTGGGCCGGGTGGCCGTGCTGGCGCTGCGGGTGGACGGGAAGAAGACCGGTTTCGTGCACGAGTGGCAGGACGCCCACGCGTGGTCGCTGCCCAGCGTCGGGGTCTTCACCGACATCAAGTTGCTGGGCACCATCGACCTGCCGGGGATCGAGTTCCCGACGGGCGTGTGCGCGGTCGGCAACGACGTCAACAGCCGGATGAACGGCCGCGACGGCCACGCCGGCCTGCTGCGCGAGTACGACTTGGCCAAGCAGGCCGACCGCGACGTGTTTGCCAAGGGCTCCAACTCCCGGTACGGGAGCACCACCGGCTTTGCCGTGGTCATCGGCAAGTACGAGAACAAGGCGGCCTTCATCGACCTCGGGCCTCTCATCCAGAAGGTGCGCCAGATGTACTTCACCACCGAGGAAAATTACCAGAAAACCCGCGACTCGGGGCCGGGCCCCAAGCAGTGGCCGTACACCTTCGAGGTCGACCCGACGTGGAAGCCGCCGGTGGTGAAGGTCGTGGACGTGCCCCGGCCCACCGCCGTCATCGCCAGCCTGGCCGGCGGGACGAAGGCCCGGGCGTTCATCGCCTCGGAGGACGGGAAGGTGGGCATGTACACCGTCGGCGGGCTGGCCACGGATGATCCCGCCGCGCCCAATGAGATCGCGCGGGTCGGCGAGGTGCAGGTGGGCCGCAACCCCACGTGTCTCGCCTACCAGAAACACGCTTGGGACACGTTTCTTGCCGTTTCGCGGGGAGACCGCGAGATCGCGTGGATCAAGCATTCCGGGGACGACGCGCAGGTCATCCGGCGGCTGCGCGATGCCCGGCTGCTCGACCCCGTGTTCGTCGAGGTCGCCGACACCCACGGCATCGAGACGCCCCTGCTGACGGTCGCCGACTTCAAGGGCCGCCAGGTCATCAACTACCGCTATGGCGTGCTCGTCTTTGCCACGCAGGGCGGGGCCCGGTTCGGCATGGGGCCGGACGGCAAGGACGAGTTCGAGTGCGGCGGCGTCCTGGAGTTCCCCGGGCCTGGCTTTGACCGCAGTGCCACCGTCAGTCGCGGGACCGCTACTCGCCTGTGCCGCCAGAGGTTGAGCCATCGGCGAACGGCCGCCCGCCCGCGCGCGGGCGCCGGACCCCGTCGTTATGGGTTAGTCCCGCATCTTCATTAAGGCCCTTCGTAATACGGAATCAGACTCGGCGCATTTGGTTCACCCGCCATCCGACGCTCCGAGAAGCCCGGCAGGTCAGCACCAGGCGGAACGAGGTTCGAGTCGATCAGTAGGAACTGTAGCTTGCTTCCGTCCTGGCCCCTCGCAAGCCGGTAGATTTCGGCGTAGAGCGACCGGACAAGCTCTGGGTCCTCGTCCTCGCTGATATTTTTGGTGGGGCTATCGATAATCAATAAGCCGGGAACGGGCATTCCGCGTTCCATCGCGACCGAGTGAATGGCAAGTGCATAACACACATTGAACAATGTTTTTTTCCCGCCACTCCCGGTATCCCAGAAGGTCCACTCTTGGTCACCATGAACAACCGTAGGCTTCCAGTTCCGCGGGTCGATAACGACCTCGTCCTCCTCTGATACTCCTGGAAAGGAAACGGAGAGCATCACGCGCTTGAGCTCCGCCGCGATTGCCGCAATGTTCGCGTCGCCGGCGCGCAAACGAGCTCGCTCCTCAGAGACAGATGTGCGTAACCGGTCGATCGGGCCCTGCAAAGCGCCAGCCTCCTCTTCTAGGGCGCTGATTGCTTGGGGCATCTGTTGTAGCCGCCGAACAGAGCTGATTCGCTCAACCAGCGTTGCGATCTCCCTCTCGGCAACACGGATACTCTCCACAAACGGAGAATCGTATCGGGCAAGCTCCTCCTGCAATTGCCTATCAAGAGCCGCTTTCTCTTGCTGTTGCTGCCCCAACCGCCTCACCATGCGGCTTGACTCACGCTCTCGGCGCTCAATGGAATCAGCGATCTGATCAATCCGCTCATTGAGGTCTCGCCGCAGTGCCTCCAGCTCCAGCGGACGCGCATTAGTCTCATCAGCCAGCGCACTGCCGCACAAGTGACACCGCTCATCTTCCTGTGGGCGATCCGACAGGTCGGAGCCACACTCTGGGCAGCGTTCATAGCATATCCCTTCAAGCACTTGCCCTGCTTGATCAACCCGCTCAGCCTTGGTCTTCGCCGTGATGAACTCGGCTCGAAGGGCCTTCTGCTCGCCAATTGACTCCTCGGACTCAGCTATTGCGCGCCGGAGATCCTCGATCTCTGCGCTCAAACGCCGCAACTCATCGCGGAGGGCGTCGGTCGGATGGGTCTGTGCGGAACGTGCACGTTCGAGTTCACTGCGTCTTCGCTCCGCTTCGGCAAGTTGCCCTTCAGCGGCCTGAAGTTGACCGACGATATCCAGTTCCGATCCGAGTTCAAAACGAGTCATGAAAGTGCGGATTTGTTGTACGGCCCCACGTTTTGCTCGCTGCTCATCAATCGTGCTCATCAGCTCTGCCTCAAGTTGGCTCAGACGCTCGGAATGCAGACCGGTGAAGAATCGCATGGCGTCCTGGCTTTTCCGCCCGCGGAACGGGTCCTCAAAACGGAAGAATGAGGAATCCAAGTTCGCCTGATCCAGATAGCAGTAGCGCCAGATGTCACGGAAGCTGAGACGGATCAGTGGCGAGTTTGCGTCGCGACTTCGCTGACGAATCTTGATTGGTGCAACTCCGCAAAGGTGAAAGACCAAGTCACTCAGATTGTAGACTTCCGCGTCGAGCAATGGCTCCGCCTGCGGAGTGAGCGGAGCATTGACGGACCCAATGTCACCACCTGGCCCCGACCACGTTATTCTTACGCGCTGGGTATCACCGGCCGCCCGCTCGATGCTGCACTCGTAGTCACCGAGAATCAGTGCCAACTCTACCGCAACAAACTCGGCCTGGATTGCAGGCGTGCGCTCAAGATCGCCACCAAGGCAATAGTCTACAAGGCGCGCCACGGTTGACTTGCCTGTGCCGACCGGGCCATGCAGGAACGTCACCACCTCAGAAAAGGCGATCTGCTCGATGGTTTCCCGGGTGCGGAGGACAAGATGCCTAAGCTGGATCTTCATAGGGTTATGCTCGCATTAGAGCGGAGCGAAATAATCTCCGGGAATGTGTCATATATAAAGCGCATCAGGTTAGTCGCAGTCAAGTCGAAATGACGTTTGAGCAGCTTAGCGCGTCGCGCGTACGGCTCGAACAGGCCGTTGGCAGCGAGATGTTCCGCGACGCCTCGCCCCGCCCCGGTGGCGGCGATAACCACTTTGCGGCCTTCAATACTGATGGATGCAAGTCCCTTTGCCACCAAGACGTTGAGAAATTCCCGATAGCGGTGGTCCCACGGGCCAAACCGGTATCGCACCATCTCCGACTCCACGCTGTATCGCTCATGATCTTCTAACCGCACTTCTCGGGTCGAGTGCCTCTTTGCTTGAAGAGCACGCTCAAGCATAACGGGGTAACGAAGCAGAAAGTCCAGTTTGGCCAGTTTGGTTAGACCCTCTACGGCTCCACCTCGGTTGCCCTCCGCGAATGCATCGAGAAGCACGAGGAGGCGTGCTGCGTGAAACTCCGGAGATAGGTCGAGGTTGGCGACGGTTTCGACGAAGTCCATCACGCACTCTCCCAAGGTCGCGCATGACTCCATTGGACCTCGCACTGAGATGTTAAGGAGTAGGCAAACCCCTCTAGGTGCTCGTTGCTGCAGTCATACACACCCTCACGTCGCTGCTCGAGCCTCTCCCGTAGCGTGGAGAGCATGTCGGGTCCAAAGGCACGGTCTACCCGCTTTGTGGCCTCAAAGGCTTGGGCAGCATCCTTGAGCACGAGTGATCGCACCTGGCCATAGCGCTGAAGCCCGCGGATACGTCCATGCTTGTTAATCCAAACGAGCCCCAGGTAGTCGGCCTTATCCCGGAGGTCCTTTGCCGAGTTGCATGAGACAACTGAGAATCCGCCCGCGTCGAGCTTCTTGAGAAGGAGATGCGTCGCACCCGTGCCAGGTTCGACAAGCGCGTCGGGGTCGCCGTCAAGTGGGGCCGTCTCATCAAAGCCAAGGTCGAGAACCGCGAGGACACGCGGTCGGTCCATTCGCTTGTCTGCGAGACGCGCACTAAGCTCCGCCCCCACAGGGTCATCCGTGGCCGGAAGATATGCCGGCAAGACGTCCTCATGGGCGAGGGACGACGCCCGCTCACATTCGACTAGTAGGCTGCGTGCCGCCCGCTGAACTGAACGGTACGAGCAATCTTCCGCACGACTCCACACCGACGTGAGTTCCTTCACAAGCCGCGTCTCGACGTCGGGGAGCTTCGGAAGATCGTCGAAAGCCTCCGTGTTGCACAGTGCTGTGAATGCCACCTCCGGAGCACAACCGGCCTCGTCGGCAACGCAAACTAAGAACTTCTGGACTGGGCCCGAAAGGTCATTCACCGAGGATGCCGCGCTGACCGTTTCTAGGACATGCCGTAGGCCCTGTCCGTTGTTGGCGGCGTGTAGAGGGTGGTTCGTGCAGAAGCGGAACGCACGAAAGCGGCCGGGGAACTCGGCCTCCAGCTTCGCGAATCGAGCACAGGAATGCCTTACGGCCTCATCGCTCGTCCTCCAGACCGCCTGGCTTGACTCGCGAGTCTTTATCTGTAGTCCGGAGAAGGTTCCATCCGTATGCTTAATGAGGATGTCTTCGTGCTGCTCGCAGAACACCTCTGCGGCGTCTTCTGTCTCATCCAATAGCATGCAGCATACGATGGCCGCGTACGTCCATTGGTATCGATAGCGCCGAGCCGTGTCATCTCCGGGATCGCCGGTCGCGGGCACTGTGTCAGGTTGACGGGTTGGCAGATCGGCCATGGTTGCTCCGCCCGGCAGTTCCACCCAAGGGTGCGGTCAGCAAAGCCACGTTTCCAGATCCGGCCGGGTAAACCCCGGAGCGTATAGATTACCGGCAAATGCCTGCATCCGCAAGCAGGACATTCCAGGCCTTTGCGCTTGCCCCACCCCTATGCGCGGAATCCGGACGCATCCCCGAAGAAGAATCCGATCAAGTGGCTATGCCTTTGGGGTATTTTGGGGGCAGGATAATCTTCTCTCCTCTTGTGCCGCCAAGTATGCAGAGAACGCTCAAGGTATCGGGAACATTGGCGTGGGTCAATAAAAAGGTGGGTGAGGCGCGCACGGCCCGGCGGGACGGGTGCCGCGCTTACAGGCGACGTGCGCCTCCGCCGGCCGCGAAGCAGAGAGCGCGGCGGGGCCAGTCAAAAGAAACAACGGCCATTGGCCGTTGTGGATTATTGCCTCCCCACGCCCAACCACCCACGGAACTCTCGCTGGCGCTCTCTGATCGACCACGCCGGTTCGAGGAAGGTTGCCAACTCAACCATGCAAAACCTCCTTCGGAATCGTTCGCCGGGCGCAACCTCCCTCAGAACTCTCGCCGGCGCTCTCTAATCGCACCGAACCCGATACCCCTCACTGACCCCCACAGACCCCGGACGGAGTTTTCGGGACGCACAGTCGGAAAATGAGTCGTAAGGGGTTGTCCATGAGGGACTTAAAATGGCGTCCCCAGGAGGATTCGAACCTCCAACCTTTGGCTCCGGAGGCCAACGCTCTATCCAATTGAGCTATGGGGACTTTCCAGGCCGCGCATTCTACACGCCGCAGCCCGCGTGTCAATGGTCTGGCGCGCCGTCCGCAGGGCCGCCCAGCGCCCGGCGAACGGCCTCGGCCAGGGCCGACGCCTGGAACGGCTTCTGAACCAGCCCCGTCATGCCGTCGCCGAGCACGTCGCGGACCGTGGTGCCGGTACCCCACCCCGTCGACAGGATCGCCTTGACGTCGGGGTTCACCTGCCGCAGGGCCGCGAAGCACGCCCGTCCGTCCATGCCGGGCATAAGCATGTCGATGATGACCAGGCTCACGTCCCGGCCGAACTGTTGGTAGTACGCGACGGCCTCGCGTCCGTCGGCCGCCGTGACGACGTCGTAACCCAGGGCCCTCAGCATGCGGGCCACCACGTCGCGGACGACCTCCTCGTCGTCGACCACAAGAAGGCGTCCGACGCCGGGCGGGGCCCGCAGGTCGGTGGCCGCCAGCGGCACCTCGCCTTCGGCGGGCGGTTCGGCCGCCGGCAGAAACACCTGGAACGTCGTGCCGCGACCCACTTCGCTGACCACCTCGACCCACCCGCCGTGGTTCCGGACGATGCCGTAGACCATGGCCAGTCCCATGCCGGTCCCTTTGCCCTGGGGCTTGGTGGTGAAGAACGGTTCGAAGATTCGGCCGAGCACTTCCTTCGGGATGCCGCAGCCGGTGTCCGTCGCCTCGAGGACGACGTATCGTCCCGGTGCGGCGCGTGGGCGGCCGCCGCAGGCCTCCTTGGAGACGTCGCGGCCGTAGGTGGTGAAGGTCATCTCGCCGCCGTCGGGCATGGCGTCGCCGGCGTTCATGGCCAGGTTCAGGACGACCTGTTCCATCTGGATGGGGTCGCCCCGGGTGTAGACCGCCGCGTCGCGGAACTCGGTGCGAACGCGAATCCGCGGGTCGAGCGACCGGCTGAGCAGTCGCACGCTCGTCTCGATGGTGGCGCCCAGGTCCACCGGGATATCCTGGTGCTTGCCGCCGCGCGCAAAGCCCAGCAGTTGGCTGGTCAGTTCGGCGGCGCGGCGGGCGGCGCCCTCGATGAGGCCGGCGGCCTCGCGGACCTCGTCGGCCGACTGGGCGCCGGTCTTCAGGAGGCCGGCGTGGCAAAGGATGCCGGTCATGAGGTTGTTGAAGTCGTGGGCGATGCCGCCGGCCAATTGGCCCACGACCTCCATCTTCAGGGCCTGCTGGAGTTCCTTCTCGAGTTGCATGCGCTGGGTGACGTCGCGGCCGATGGCCTGGACGGCCGGCTTGCCTTCCCAGAGGATGCGGCGGCTGCGGACCTCGACGACGCCGACGGTGCCGTCGCCCCGCAGCACGCGGTACTGCCAGCCGGTGCGGGACGGGGGTTCTCCGGCGATGAGGGCCCCGATGCGCTCCAGGCAGATGTCGCGTTCGTCGGGATGGATGAGTTCGATGATCGACTTGCCGAGGACGTCGACCAGCGCCATCCGATGCATGGCGGCAAAGGCCTCGTTGGCACGGACGATCTTCCCGTCGGCCACGACGACGATGCCGTCGATCGTCTGCTCGAACAGGAGGCGGTAATTCTCCTCGCTCCGGCGCAGCGCCTCCTCGGTCCGTTTGCGGTCGGCGATGTCGCGCAGGACGGCCAGCAGGCAGTCGCGACCGCCGATCGAGGCGCGTTTCAGGCTCACTTCCACCCAGAACCGTCGGCCACCGTGGTCGGCCGCGAGCCACTCGAAGAGTTGCGGACCGCCCTGGGCGGCCTTGCGGATCCACCGCACCTGGTCCTCGTAGGAATAGGGCGGCTCGGCCGCGCGGCGGAACTGCGCGTTCAGCAGGCCGATCTCGTCGGCCTGGTACCCGTACACCTCGGCGGCCCGGCGGTTGAGGTCGAGGACGTCGCCGGTCTGGATGTCGTGGACGAACAGGCAGTCGTTGACGGCATTGAAGATCTCGTGGTAATTGGCCTCCGACTGGCGCAGCGCCTCCTCGGTCCGCCGGCGCTCGGTGATGTCGTGGCCGACGGCCTGCATCTCCGTCAGGCGGCCGCTCTCGTCGAAGATCCCGCGGTTGGTCCATTGCAGCCACCGAACCTCGCCTCCGGGCAGGATATCGCGGTTCTCGTGGGTCTCAATGGGGTTCTGAGGCGTCAGCGAGGCAATGCGTTCCATGACCCACCGAACGTCGTCCGCATGGATGTGCGGCGTATAGACACGGCCGAGGAGTTCGTCGCGCGTCTTGCCGAAAAAGCGGCAGAGCGCGTCGTTGACAAAAGTCACCGTACCGTCGGGGGCGAAGCGGGTAATCATCTCCGTCTGGTCTTCGATGACCGCGCGGTACCGGGCCTCGCTCTCGCGGAGGGCCGCCTCGGCCTGCCGGCGGTCCGTGGCGTCGCGAAAGATGCCTACCGCCCACGCCCGCCCCTCGAACGGCCCGGGAACGCCTACCACGTCGGCATAGAAGACCGACCCATCCTTCCGCAGGCAGGGCACGTCCTTAACCGTGGGCACCCGGCCCAACGCCCCATCGGCGAACTGCTTCAGCACGCGGGGCAGGTGCTCCGGGGGATGAATGTCGTCCACCGAGAGCGCGAGCAACTCGTCGTGGCTGTAGCCGAGCATGCGGCACATGGCGGGGTTGGCGCGGACGAAACGCCGGGTCTCGGCGTCGGCCACGAGGATGCCGTCGCCCATCCGGTCGTAGATGGCCTGGGCTTCCGCCCGGCTTTCGCGCGGCGTCTCCTCGATCTCGCTCCGCAACCGGGCCAACTCCTCCAGCAACTGGGCCTTCGTCCTGCGAGAGTCGTTCATCCTGCCACCCCTCTTCGAGCCGGGGCCGGACCGGCCACGGCCTGGCGTCGCCGGGCGGCGGTTATGCCAGGCCCAGCAGGATCTCGGTCAGGCGCTGGTCGATCTGTTCGTACAGCAGCCGGCGCTTGGCCAGGCGGTCGGGGTTGAACTTCGCCTTCCGGAGTTTGGCCACGTTGGCACAGGAGTAGCCCGTCAGCAGGTTAGCCCAGGCGGTGCCGCCGGTCTCATGGAGTTCCTCGAGCATTTGGCACAGGACCGCGTCGGCGTTGACCTGCTCCACCTTCATCTCGTACGCCTTGTAGGCCCGCATGCACCGATCGACGAAGTCCCACGGGTTGTCCTCGGTGCGGTAAGGATGGGCGTCGAACGCCTTCGTGCCGCTGTACCCGTAGTCGGTCAGCAGTTTGACGACCAGCAGGGCTTCCTTTGGGTTGTCGCAGCCGAAACTCATGTCCTGGTCGTACCGCAGGGGTTTCTGGCCGTTGAGGTGGACGTCGACGAGTTTACCGGCCTCCAGGCACTGGGCGAACTCGTGCAGCGGGTTCAGGCCCGCCATCTTGATGTGGGCCGTCTCGGGGTTCACGCCCACCATCTCCGGGTGATCGAGCGTGGCGATCAGGGCCAGGGCATGGCCCGCGGTGGCCAGGTAGGTGTCGGAGCGCGGCTCGTTGGGCTTGGGCTCGATCGAGAAGACCATCCGATA
Organism: Phycisphaerae bacterium; assembly: GCA_035529015.1. Lineage (GTDB taxonomy): Bacteria > Planctomycetota > Phycisphaerae > FEN-1346 > FEN-1346 > JAUVZF01. The sequence continues at coordinate 11,084 of DATKXP010000571.1, forward strand.
GCCCTGCTCCAGGACGTACTCCAAGAGGAAGTTGATGCAGTCGCGGAACCGCTTGATGGCCTCGACGGGGTCCTTGGCGATGTCGACGTCGGCGCCCTCGCGGCCGCCCCAGAAGATGTAGACCGCGGCGCCCAGCTCGGCCGCCACGTCGATGTTGGCCATCGCCTTCTGGACGGCGTAGGCCCGGACGCGCGGGTCGTGGCTGGTGAACGCCCCGTCCTTGAAGACCGGGTGCGAAAAGAGGTTCGTCGTGGCGGCGGTGCACCGGATGCCGGTGCCCTTCATGATGCGTTTGGCCTCTTTGATGACGGCCCGCTTCCTGGCCGGCCCCGCGTTGATGGGCCACAGGTCGTTGTCGTGGTACTCGAACCCGTACACGTCGCGCTGGCCCAGACCCTTGATGGCCGCGAGGCCCGAGAGTTCCGGCCGCGTGGCCACGCCAAACGGGTCGGCACCGCGATTCATCACACACCAGACGCCGAACGCAAACTTGTCCGACCGTTTCGCCACCAGTTTCTTCGCCATGGACCGGCCTCCGTACCTGGGGGTTCCCAACACCACCCATGGTAGCCGGTGCCCACGCCTTGAGCAACGGTTTTCCCCTCCCGCGCGCGGCCCCACGTAGGGTGGCATGGTCATCCCGCAGGGTGACCATGAGCAACCTTG
>DATKXP010000572.1:0-5958 GCA_035529015.1 Phycisphaerae bacterium
CGACGCCAGGACCGGCAGGGACGTCTGGCGGGCGCCCAACCCCATCGGGTCCACCCAGGGCGGGACCAGCACGCTGGTCATCAGCGACGGCGTCGTGCTCTTCCATGGCCAGGGGCAGGCGCCGACCCCCACAGGCGGAAACGAGGCCGCCAAGGGCGCGCCCAAGAAGGGCAAGCGCAAGCCGGGCGCACAAGGCCGATTCTATCTGACGAGCCTCTCCCTGGACGACGGCAAGGTCCTCTGGCAGCACGGCGGCGCGAGGGCCTGGGCGGGCGCGTGCACCCAGCCGACCGACCTGTTCGTCACGAGCGGCGGCACCGTCTGGTGCGGCTCGCTGCAAGGACGCGACCTTCGGACCGGCGAGGTCAAAAAGACGCTCTCGATAGGCGAAACGATCTCCGCCGGCCACCATTACCGCTGCCATCGCAGCAAGGCGACCGTGCGCTACCTGATCCTGCCCAAGCGCGGGACCGAGTTCGTGGACACCGAGGGCGACAATCACATGCGCCACGACTGGATCCGCGGCCCGTGCTTCACGGGGCTCACGCCGGCCAACGGGCTCCTCTACGCGCCCCCCGACCAGTGCTTCTGCTACCCGGGCGCGAAGGTCTCGGGCTTTCTCGCGACGTCGGCGGAACCGGCCGACGAACTCAAAGCCGCCACGGAGGCCGGCCTCCAGCGCGGCAGCGCTTACGGCAAGGTCTCGGACGGGGACAAGGCGTCGGCCGACGACTGGCCCATGTATCGGCGCGACGGGCAGCGAAGCGGTTCGACGAAGACGGCCGTGCCCGCCGAACTGCGCCGACAATGGGAGGTTGAACTCGCCTGCCGGGGTTCGCAGCCGGTGATCGTCGGCGACCGGCTCTGGGTGGCGGAGAAGGACGCCCACCGCATCCGCTGCCTGAGTGCGTCAACCGGGCAGGACGTCTGGAGTTTCACGGCCGGCGGGCCGGTCGATTCCGCGCCGACGGTGCACGAGGGCATGGTGCTCTTCGGCTGCCGCGACGGCTCGGTGTACTGCCTGCGCGCGACCGACGGGGCGTTGGTGTGGCGTTTCCGCGCTGCGCCGGACGGGCGGCGGGTCGTCTCGTTCGAGCAGGTGGAGTCGGTCTGGCCGGTGCAGGGCAGTGTGCTGGTGCAGGGGGGGGTGGTGTACTTCGCCGCGGGGCGGTCGTCGTTCCTGGACGGCGGGATCCTCGTCTACGCCCTGGATGCAAAGACCGGGAAGGTGCTCCACCATCACCGCCTGGAAGGGCCGTGGCCGGACATCACGAAGGACGTCGGCCGGCCGTTTGCCATGGAAGGCGCGCTGCCGGACCTGCTGGTCAGCGACGGGGTGGACCTGTACATGCAGCGGATCAAGTTCGACGCCAAACTGAACCGCCTCGAGACGCCGCGCGAAAGCGACCTCGGCGAGTTGGACATGGGTGCCGACCACCTGGTGGCCACGGGCGGGTTCCTCGACGACACCGGGTTCGACCGGCTGTACTGGATGCACAGCAGGCGGTGGCCCGGTTTCTACTTCTCGCAGCAGTCGCCGAAGGCGGGGCAACTCGTCGTCTTCGACGAGAGCACCACTTACGCGGTGAAGTACTTCTACCGCCGCATCCAGTGGAGTCCGCTGTTCATCCCGGCCGAGCACGGCTATCTGCTGTTCGCCGACGACAACGACAACGAGCCGGCGCTCGACGAGAAGGGAAAGCCGCCCGTGGCCATCGAGTGGCTCCCGAAAGAGGCGGCCACCGACAAGCACCGCCGCGGGGGCCGCGGCGTCGAGAAGGGCACCGGCTACGTGCGCACCCGGCCGGCCAAGTGGCAGCAGATGATCCCGCTTCGCATCCGGGCCATGGTCCTGGCAGGCGACCACCTGTTCGCCGCCGGGGTGCCCGACGTGGTGGACCCCAAGGACCCGCTGGCGGCCTTCGAGGGGCGCAAGGGCGCCCTGCTCCAGGTCTTCTCAACGAAGGACGGCTCGCTCGTGAAGTCGCATGCGCTGTCGTCGTCTCCCGCGTTCGACGGCATGATTGCATCCAACGGCCGCCTGTTCATCGCGACGCAGGACGGCAAGGTGCTTTGCATGTCGGGCAATCAGTAGGGGCCGAGGAATGCTGATACATCACGGGACGGCCCGGCGGACAAACCGGCGCGATTTTGTCGGGACCGTCGGCTGCGGTGCCGGCTGCTTCCCGCTCAGCCCGGCCGCTGGGCGACGTGGAGTTCGTGACTCGGATCGAGAAGCGGCCGCGCCGCCGGCTTCGCCGGCTCAAGCCCGGCCCCAAACCGAAATGCCGATGGAGTTAAGTCTGGTGTCCCCCGAACCCCCGAACCCACTGGACAACACGCACCGGTTCGCAGGGAAGGAGCGGAAGATGACACGATTTGCATGTCTTGCCGCGGCGAGCGTGGTCATGGCCCTCGCCTGCGGATGTACGCGCCAGTCGCTATCGGCCTACGAACCGGCCGGCCCCGGTGCGGACAATCGGACACTCCAAAGCGTCAGCCTCGAGTATCTGTCGCGCTACTTCGTGCACGGTGGCCCCCCTGGAGAGGAACAGCTTCGTGATGCAACGGACCCTTTCATGCAGAACCTTGACCGCGCGTTCGTGGCGCGTCCTGTATACCCCGGTTTTCGCAGCCTTTGCGCCTTGGTGAACAGGCACTTCGGCCATTGGGATCGGCTGGTCATAATCGAACGCATCTCCTTCGGCGGGGGCGGATACGGTTTCATAGTGGTCGCACGCACGTCGCGGGACCTCGTAGCCGTTACGAACCTGGAGTTGTCGGAACGTGACACGTGGTACAGCGAGAGGAACCGCCTCCGGGAGTTGACGCCTGATCGCCAAGCGTTTGAGGCATGCTCTGCGGAGATTGATGAGGCGGGTGGGGTCTTGCCTGAAGTCCTTCTGTGGTTTAGCAATGTGGACTGGCCGGTGTATGTCCTGCACAACATCAGGCCTGACGGCAAGGCTTTTTCGTTCGCAGTTTCCGGGTATATTGCGGGCAAGGACCCTGGCGTGAACGCGCCGAAGCGTGCCGACGAGTTCGCCGCAGGGGCGAGGCTGCTTCGCGAGGTGCGCCCGCGCTGGTTCGTATCGGACGCCACCCCGGAAGCGAGCAAGTTGCGAATGGCCGGCGGTGTCTATGCCCGTCTCCTGGCGAGAGTTTGGAGAAGCACGCTCGGCGAGCCCGACGATTGCATCCTCGGCGAGGCAGAGAAAAGCGTCTCGCCAGATTCCCCTTCTGAGCATTCCCAGCAGTAGATTGCCTGGGGATCATGGTGAATCGCGTTCCGCTGACGGGCTACCCGGAGTTCTGGGGGAGTTCGGGGGACACGCGACTTAATTCGTGGTTGATGTGCAGCTGGGGCGGTGATAGGGTAGGGGCATGGCTCGACTGGCTCGTGTCGTGGCGCATGTCGTGACTCGGGCGCGGCAGCCGGCACGGCTGACACCAGAGCGGCCGCTGAGATAAGTCTCGTGTCCCCAGAACCCTCAGAACCCGCCCGAGCGAAAACATGGGTACCGTCCCAATCCTGTTCGGCCCGCCGCTTGCATGACGGGGGTGTCGTGGGGGAAGCCGGGGCGGTGGGAAGGGGATGGGGGAGGCCAGCCGGCGCCGCGCTGCGGTTCTGCTCCGCCCTTTAGACCACCCGAGGACCGGCGGCGAATCCGGTCAACGCGTTCTCACGTACTGTCAATCGGTCAGTTTCTTGATGGGCGTCAGCAGGAGCGTGCGGAACTCGACCTCGGAGCCTTCCGCCTGCAGCGCGATCTGGCCCTTGGTCGCAGTGCACTTGGCGCCGTGGTTCACCAGGTCGCCGTTGACCCACACCTTGACGGCGTCCTCGACGCATTCGATGACCATCGAATTCCACTCGCCCACGGGCTTCTCCGAGTCGTCCGTGAGGTTGAGAATCCGCCGGGCCTTCCCCTCGGTGATTCCCCACTTCTCCTTCGGGCCGCGCCGCTCGACCATATCGGGCACGGTGATGTCTTCGACGATGCACCAGAAGTCGCCCGCGTGGCGATGGTTCATCTGGACCTCGATCGACTTGGGAAACATCTTGTACAGCGCCCGCGGCGTGGATGCGTGGACCAGCACACCGCAGTTGCCGGGCTTGCCCGCGAAGCGATATTCGACCTCAAGCCGGTAGTTCGCGTACGTCGCGTCGGTGATCAGGTGGCCATTCGGCGTGCCCAGACTCACCAGTTTGCCGTCGCGCACGATGAACGTCGGCTCGGCGTCGGGCTTCTTGTCCAGCAGCGGCACGTCAACGTGCCAGCCGGCCAGGTCCTTGCCGTTGAACAACGGTCTCGGCCCGTCCTCACCGCCGGCGGCACCCTTCTCTGTCGAGGCACGCTTTGTCGTAATGTAGATGTTTCGGAAGAGGAACTGGCCGCCGTTCGGCACCTCGGCCTGGACGGAAATGAACCCTTCCTTCGGCCCGGCCAGGCCCGTAGTCTTCCACGCCGGCTTGCCGTTCATCTCCAGCGCCAGATTCGCGCCCTCCACGGTGAGTTTGAACGTGTTCCACTGGCCGGCCTTGTAGAGTCCATTGCTGGTCGCGCCCTTAACCCCGCCGACGTTCCCTTCCATGCCCTTGCGCAGGTTGACCTGGTATTCCTTCGGCCACGGCCGGTTCGCTGGGACCTTGTCGTAACGGAAGTAGACGCCGCTATCCCACTTGTCGTCGTTCAGGGCCTTGCACTCGAATTCGAGGACGAAATCGCCGTACTTCTTCTCGGTCTGGACCAGCCCGTTGCCGCTCTTGATGAACAGATGGCCGTCCTGGACTTCGGCCTCGCACTTGAGCACGGTCCAGCCCTTCAGCGTCTTCCCGTCAAACAGCGCGACACGTTCGCCTGCCACGCAGGCGTCGGCGAAAACCATCGGTGTGATCATCGCGGCGAGCAGGATGCTGATGGATGCCTTCCTCATTGCGGCACTCCTCATTGCTTCCCTGTCGTCTTGACTGGGATTTCCCTCATGGGTTTCTGCCAATGCCGTTACAGGCCTCTGCGGCGATTGTACGGCTTTTCCCAGCATCCAACAAGGGTATGCCCTTCGACGGGGCGTTCGGCAGATGGTGTACTGCCGCCACGCAGCCTGAGCGGCCAGGCGGGACTCCTGTTCTCTCATCTCGGGTTCTGGGGACACGTGACTTAATTCGTGGTTGACGTGGAGGTGGGGCGGCGATAGGGTGGGGGCATGGCTCGACTGGCTCGTGTCGTGGCGCATCTCGTGACTCGGGCGCGGCAACCGCCACGGCTGACACCAGAGCGGCCGCTGAGATAAGTCTCGTGTCCCCAGAACCCCCCCCAGAACCCGTCGGGGAAGGGTGCGACATCACGGGACACACCGGCGGCCGACACGCCGCGCCTTCGTCTGGGGCACCGGCTGCGGCGCCGCCTGTTCCCGGACTACTCATACGTGCATGTCGGGCCAACTGACGAAGGAACGTAACAGGGTCGTCACGGCCGCTTTCACGAGCAGAGGAACCATGGACAGCCGACGAAGTGATAGGAGCCTCATAATGCACAAGGATGTGCGCCAGGCCGGAACAGCGACAAGCAGGTCACTTGCTATAGCATTTGCCATAATGCTTGCGGGCCTCTTTGCCGGAAAGGCTCAATCTGCCGCGCCGCCGCCGGATCCAGGCAAGGCAATAGAAACAAAGGGTGCCGCAAAGGCAGATGCCGCCGGCGCCCTGTTGGCGAAGGCGGACGAATGCAGAGAGAGGCTGCTCAAAACCTGTGTGAACGAACAGTACAAGTTCACGCCGAGAGTTCGTGAGGCGTTTCTTGCCTGCGCCAAGGCGCAAGCGAAGTCTGATCTGCAGTCGCAAGGCAAGTCATTGCCGGACGAATTCTTTGCGTGGATCGACGCCGATCCGGAAATGGAAGCCGGCGTCTATGGCGCCCACCACAAAGCGTCGGACGTGCTGTTACGGCTGTACTC
>DATKXP010000573.1:0-12031 GCA_035529015.1 Phycisphaerae bacterium
TGCGCTATCCCACCTGGACGCGAACCACGTGGTCTCGGCGATCGTCCACCAGGTGAATCCTGTTATCGGGCTGGGGCTCGTCGTCGAGGCGAACGCTGCGGACGTTCCACGTGGCCGTCCCCGCCACCGAGATCTTGATGTGGTACAGCGTCTCGCGGAAGCGGTAGTGGATGGTGTACCCTTTCCAGTCGGGCGGCAGGATGGGCGCGAGCGTCAGCGTATCGACGTCGAGCGACAGGCCGAGCAGGCTCTCGATGAGCAGCCGGTACATCCAGGCGGCGCTTCCGGTGTACCAGGTCCACCCACCGCGGCCCTCGTGTCCGGCGGCCGTGTAAACGTCGGCGGCCACGACGTAGGGCTCGACCTTGTAGCGGGCGATGCGTTCGGGCGTGTCGCCGTGGTGGATCGGGTTGATGGCCGACATCAGCCGCCACGCCGTGTCGGTCTGCTTCAGTGCGGCGGCGGCCATGGCCACCCAGACGGCGGCGTGCGTGTACTGGCCGCCGTTCTCGCGGACACCCGGCACGTAGCCCTTGATGTAGCCGGGGTCCCACGGCGCGCCGTCGAAGGGCGGGTCGAACAGTTTCACCAGCCGCAGGTTCCAGTCCACCAGGGTCTCGAAGACCGATTGCATGGCCATCTCGGCCCGTTCGGGCTTGGCGGCCCCGGAGAGGACGGCCCACGACTGGGGCAGGGAATCGATGCGGCACTCGGGGCTCTGGGCCGACCCCAGGGGTGCACCGTTGTCGAAATACGCCCGACGGTACCACCGGCCGTCCCAGGCGTTGGTCTCGATGTTGGTTTGAAGGGTGCGTGCGGCCTCGCGGCATTGCTTGGCCACGGCGGGGTCGGCCCGGCTCTCGGCCAGCGGCCCGAACTGCTTCAGAAGATCGTAGAGGAAGAAGGCCAGCCAGACGCTTTCGCCCTTGCCGTCTTTGCCGACGCGGCTGAGGCCGTCGTTCCAGTCGCCGCAACCGATGAGCGGCAATCCGTGTTCGCCGAAGACGAGGCTGCGGCGAATCGCCCGAACACAGTGATCGTACAGGGAGGCCTGCTCGTCGGTGACCTGCGGCAGGTCGTAATACGACTCCTCTCCCTCCTCGACGTCGCGTCCCTCCAGAAACGGCACCATCTCGTCGAGGACGCCCGTATCGCCGGTGCGAGTGACGTACCGGCAGGCGGCGTAGGGCAGCCAGAGGTAGTCGTCGGAGAAGCGTGTCCGCACGCCGCGACCCGTCGGCGGGTGCCACCAGTGCTGGACGTCGCCTTCGCGGAACTGCCGGCCGGCGCAGGTCAGCAGGTGCTGACGGAACAGGTGCGGGCACTCGTGCAGGAACGCCATCACATCCTGGAGTTGGTCCCTGAACCCGAAGGCGCCGCCCGACTGGTACAGACCGCTGCGTCCCCAGAACCGGCCCGCCACCGCCTGGTACAGAAGCCAGTGGTTGGCCAGGAGGTTGACGGCGACGTCGGGCGTCTCGACGTAAACGCCGCCCAGCAGCCGCTTCCAGTAATCCCAGACGGTCTCCAGCGCGACGCGCGCGCCGTCGATGCCGCCGTATCGGGTCAGATAGTCATGGGCCTGCTGTTCGCCGCGCGCGGCCCCAAGAATAAAGACGACCTGCCGCTCCTGGCCTGCGGGGACCGTGACGAACGCCTGAATGGCGGCGCACGGGTCGAGCCCCGCGCCGATGCGGTCGCTGAGGCGTTGGCGTCTGAGCGCGGCGGGGTCGGCGGACGACCCGTTTCGCCCGATGAACTCCGTTCGGTCGCCCGTCAGGCTGCGGTCGGCTTCGCTGGTCTGGAAGAAGGCGATCCGGTCGGCGAAGTCGGTGCTGTAGGCGCTGGAGGCAAAGATGGCCCCGGTCTGCGGATCCTGGCGGGTCACGACGTGCATGGCATCCTTGTCGCGGGTCTGTCCGAGGACCCACTCGCAGAAGCCCGTGACGCTCAGGCGCCGGTCGCGCTGCGAGAGGTTCCGCAACGTGAACAGGGCAAACTTGACGGGCGCGTCGGTCGCCACGTAGGTGTACATCTCCGCGAAGATGTTGTGCTGGGTGTGCTCGAAAGCGGTGTAGCCAAGGCCGTGGCGACAGACGTACGGCGTGGGGCCGGGCGCCGGGCGCGGGGTCGCCGACCAGAACCGGCCGGTCTCCTCGTCGCGGATGTAGAAGGTCTCGCCGCCGGCATCGGTGACGATGTCGTTGTACCAGGGCGTCAGGCGGTACTCGTGGGCGTTCTCGAACCAGGTGTATCCGCCGCCCGATTCGGTGACGACCGAGCCGAACTCGGGGTTTGCCAGAACGTTGGCCCACGGCGCGGGGGTGGCGGAGCCGGGATGAAGGATGGTGATGTACTCGCGGCCGTCGGGTGTGAACCCGCCGAGACCGTTGAAGAAACTCAGGTCGCGCGGGGGCAGGTCAGCCTCTCCGGGCAAGGGCGGTTCCGGGTTGCGGACAGGGCGATGCGGGGGCATGGGGGTTTCGGCACGGCGGCGGCGATCTGCCTGCTCGGCGAGCGAGCCCGCGCGGTCCGACAGCACCAGCCGCGCCACCGATTGCAGCAGCAACCGGTCGTCTTCCGGCAACTGGTCGGTGCTCCGGACAAACACCCCGCCGCGCTGGTCCAGCGCGCTGACCATCGGACCGGCGTTCACGGCGCCCATGATCTGGTCCCACAGGCTCTGACGGTAGCCGGCAAACGCATCGACCCAAATGACGAGGTCCACGCGGAGTCCCTTGTGACGCCAGTACCCGTGGGCCTGGATGGTCCGGCGTACCAGTTCCAGGCCGGACTGGTCGGTGACGCGGACCAGCACGATGGGCAGGTCGCCGGAGATGCCGTACCGCCACAGGTCGGCCTGGCCCTTGCGGTTGCGTGCCAGCAGGGAGGCATTGGCACGGTATCGGGAGTTGGCAAAGACAATGGAAGCGGCCAACCGCGCGAACAGCAGCGCGTCGGCCTCCGTGGCGCGGAGTTGGTGGAGCAGCACCTGGCTCTGCGTCCAGGCCAACTCGAACGAGCGGTCGGCGAGGCGGCGGTCGTGGTACCGATCGACGGAGGCGACGGCCTCGTCGCGGCTCCTGCCGACGCCCGCAACGGCGTCCACGATGACGACCTCGCCGCCGTCCAGGCGGAGCCGACGCCGGATGGCGATGCTCGGGTCGAGGACCGACCCGGCGGTGTTCGAGAGCGGCCCGGGCTGGTCGAGCGCCGCCGGGTTGGCGGACGTGCGACCGCGGCCGAGGAACCGGGCACGGTCGGTCTCGAACGAGGCCCACGGCATGATCTTGTCGGCGTGGACGATCATGGCGTGGAACATCCAGGGCGGGGTCTCCTCGTCGGAGCGCGGCCGCCGGGTGCACAGAATGGCGGATTTCTCCGGAATCGTCTCCGTCTGCACGAACAGGGAGTTGAAGGCGGGGTGTGCCAGGTCGGTGGCCGGCTTGGCCAAGGCCACTTCGGCAAAGGACGTCAGTTCAATGCTGCGGGGCTTGTTCGAGAGGTTCGTCAGGGTGATCCGGCGGAGTTCGACGTCGTCTTCCGGCGAGACCGAGATCTGCATATGGGCGTCGATCTCATGGTGCACGGTCCGGAACTCGGCTCGCGCCTGCGAGAAGACGGCCTCGTAGCGTTCCACGTCGCGGGCAAGGGGCTGATGGGTGCACGACCACGTGTGGCCGTCGCCCAGGTCGTGGAGGTAGAAGAAGAGTCCCCAGTGATCGCGCGTCATGTCCTCGCGCCAACGCGTGAGGGCCAGGTCGTGCCACCGGCTGAACCCGCTCCCTGCGCTGGTGACCATGACGTGGTACCGTCCGTTGGACAGGAGATGGACTTCGGGGATGGCGGAACTCGGGTCGGCGTAGGCTCGGACGGTGGCCTCGCGGAGGGCCTCTCCCTGTTCGCGGTGGATGAGCGGGACCTGGCGATGCTCCTGGCGCGTGCTCGCCCGCGCCGCCGGGATGCGTTCCTGGAGCAGGAGCGCATTGGCACGCATCCTGGGGTCGGCCATGAATCGGCGCTGCATCGGCTGACCGAGCAGCGAGTAGGCGAGCGCCAGAAAACTCATCCCGCCGTGATGGGCCATGAAACATCGGACCACGGCGTAGTCCTGGTCGGCGGGCACCCGGCTGGGGGTGTAGTCCACCGCCTCGTAGAAGCCGAACCGGCCGATCAGCCCCAGCCGGTCGAGCGTCTGAAGGTTGGCGCACGCCTTTTCCGGAAGGACCATCAGCGCCATGGTGGCGGCATACGGCGCGACGACCAGGTCGTCGGCCAGGCCGCGTTTCAGACCCAGTTCCGGCACGCCGAAGGCCCGGTACTGGTAGTTCATCTGGACGTCCACCTGGTTGTAGCAGGATTCGGAGATGCCCCACGGCACCCGCTGCCGCCGACCGTGCTTGATCTGCCGCATGACGGCGCTGTGGCAGGCCTGGTCGAGGAGCGTGCCCTCGTAGTTCGGCATGATCAGGAGCGGCATGAGGTACTCGAACATCGACCCGCTCCACGACATGAGCGTCGGCATCTCCAGACCCGGGGTCAGTTGCCGACCGAGCAGGAACCAGTGTTCCATGGGCAGCCTGCCCTGGGCCACGCCCAGGTACGAGCACAGCCGCGACTCCGACGCAAACAGGTCGTAGTAGCCCGGGTCGCGGTGCCGCCCCTCGAGCGAGAAGCCGATCGAGAGCAACTTGCGGGCGGGGTCGTACAGGAAATCGACGTCGATCTCCGAGAGTTCCTCACACTGGAGGGCGAGGTCTTCGAGCGCCCGGACGCGTCCGGCGGCGCGGTCGCTCGCCTCGGCGACGGCGGCCCGCAGATGTCGGAGACGCTCGGCCTCGGGGGTCTCGACCACCGCCTCGTGGCGCAGGAGGTCGTCGATGTGGGGGCCCAGCCGACGGCCAAGTTCCACGAGACCGCGGAGCGTGTCAACGCCGCCGAGTTCCTCGCGGAGCAAACCGACCGAGTCGGCCTGCTGCGAGGCCGGTTCGGCCACGGTCGGATGCGGATTGCCCTCGCCGTCGGCGAGCCACGGCACCAGATAGACAAGGTCCGCCAGAAGGCCTTCGGCCTGACGGCGCATGGCGGCCATCCAGAACGTCATGCTGCCCTCGTGCTGGCAGAGGGGCGCCACGTCGGTCAGATCGGCCGTGAACTGCCGCAGCGCCGATGCAACCTCCGCGGGCGAGCCGCCGGTCTCCGAGAGGCTCCGCAGACCGTCCTGGACGGTCTTGGCGACCTTGCGGACGTTCTCCTTGACGTGGCGGTCGGCGATGCGGTCCAGGGCCTTGCGGGCCTCTTCGTCGAGGACGTCGGCCACGTCTTCGAGCCCCTCGCGCCACCGGAGGGGGATGACCGGCCCCGTCATCAGTTCCTGAAGGCCACCCCGCAGCGCGACCAGGCAACACGCGAGGTTGCCGCTGTCCACCGTCGAGACGTACTGGGGGCGCAACGGTTCGAGGGTCCACGTATCGTACCAGTTGAGGAAGTGATTACGGTACCGCGGCAGGCGTTCGAGCGTAGCGAAGGTCTTCTCGGTGCGTTCGATCAGGGCGCCGGACGTCACGTACCCGAAGTCATAAGCCGCGAGGTTCGAAAGCAGCGCCAGGCCGATGTTGGTCGGGGAGGTCCGTTCGGTGACGCGGTTCTGCGGCTGCTCCTGGAAGTTGTCGGGCGGGAGCCAGTTCTGGTTCGGCCCCACGAAGTGCTCGAAGTACACCCACGTCCGCCGGGCCACGCGACGCAGGAACCGCTCCTGATCGGTGCCGAACTCGACGCCGCGGGCCTTGGCCGGGCGGCTGATGAACCAGGCCACCAACGGACCCGTCAGCCACAGGGCCAGAACCGGCCATGCCACCATCGGGACGGCCGTCTCCAGCGCCAGCAGCGCCGCCACGGCCAGCAGGACAACAACCGGCGCCGTCCACATCTCGCACAACGTTGGAATCAGGCCGCTGTGCATGGCGCGTTCAACGTGGTGGGCGGTCAGCCACTGCAGCAGGTGTCGCTTGCTGATGAGCGTCCGCCAGAAGACACGCCCGATGGCGTCGACGTGCATCATCGCCTCAAACGGCAGAAACGCAAGGTGCAGGACACTGATGACGAACTGCCTGCCGGCACCCATGGCGGCCCGACGCACGTGAGCCGCCCACAGGACCTTGCTGGGTTTGGCAACGAACGCCCACAGGGTCCGTATCACGTCGGGCACAAAGTAGACCGCCAGCAGCCAAAGCGTCCAGGCCGGCTGGACGTCCTCCAGCGCCAGCCACCCGCCGATGAGGAGGGCGAGCATGATCGGCGGCACCAGGCTCCGCCGAAGGTTGTCGAAGACCATCCAGCGCGACAGACGGGGAAGCGGATTCCGGACCCATCGTCCTCCGGGTGCCGGGACGCGCGGCAGAAGCCACGGCGCGATCTGCCAGTCGCCGCGAACCCAGCGATGACGCCGCTTGACGTCGGCCAGGTACCGCGCCGGGTGGTCCTCGATCAGTTCCACGTCGTTGAGGAATCCGCACTGGGCGTGGCAGCCTTCGATGAGGTCGTGGCTGAGAATGCGGTTCTCCGGGAAACGGTCGTGGACCGCCCGGTCGAACGCCTCGAGGTCGTAGATGCCTTTCCCGATGAACTGACCGCGACCGAACAGGTCGTGATACACGTTCGAGACCTCGCGCGTGTACGGGTCGATGCCGACCTCGCCGGCAAAGAGCCGCGAGAACAGCGACCGACCGGCCCCCGTCAGGCCGATGGCCACGCGGGGCTGCAAGACGCCGTATCCCTCGGCCACGCAGCCGGTATCGGGATCCATCACCGGGCGGTTCAGCGGGTGGGCCATCGAGCCGACCATCTTGACGGCCGTTTCCGGGGGCAGTTGCGTGTCGGTGTCGAGCGGAATGACGTATCGGGCGGTGCGAAGGACCTCGATGTTGCCGACGATCGTCGTGTAAGCGTCCGTCGGGCCGCCGCGAAGGACCTGGTTGAACGCTATCAGTTTGCCGCGCTTCCGCTCGTAGCCCATCCAGACGCCCTCGGCCGGGTTCCACAGCCGCGGACGGTGCAGGAGAAAGAAGATCGGCCGGCCGGGTTGGGCGTACTTGGCGTTCAACTCGCGGACGCCGGCGTCTGCCCGACGGACCAGTTCCTCGTCGTCGGGCATGGTTGCCTGCGGCGCGTCGGTGAAATCCGTGAGCAGCGCGAACAACAGGTTCGGGCTGCGGTTGGCCAGGTGACGGATCTCGAGGCCCTCGACCAGCGAGTCCGCCCCCGCCTGCGACGCGAGCAGCGTCGGGACGACCACCACCGCCGCGTGCTCGCGCGGAATGCCCTTCGAGAAGTTCAGCCGGGGCAGGCCGCGCACCGGCACCAGAACCGTCGCCAGCCAGTTGATCAGCCCGATCACCGACTGCGAGACGAACACCAACAGCGCCACGGCTACCGGTGCAAGCCAACTCCATCCGTAGACGATCAGGCTCTTCGTCAACAGCAGCAGCGCGCCCGTCACGACGGCGGTGGCCACCGCCTCGCCCAGGACGTACACCCAGGGAATCCAGCGCCGGATCAACCGGCCGACGCGCCGATACACGGGCGGCCGACAGCCGAGGGCGTGTTCCAGTTCGATCCGGCCGGCACGCGCCAGAAACCAGCCGACGTGCCGGTGACGCTTGACGGCGTCCGGATCGGCCGCCCGCTCTTCGGCCAGGCGGACGGCCTCCACCGCCACCTCGTGCTCGGGCCGCCTGCACCAGCGGGCCAACTCCTCGACCACGTGGCGGTACTGGTCGCGGGTGGCAAAGTCCATCGTCGCGTACACGCCCGAGGGGTCGCGCCGAAGCGCTGCTTCGGTTTTGCTGAGGTCTTCGACGAACTCGTGCCAGTCCAGGGCCGTCAGCGTCCGCAAACTCGTGATGCTGTTGGCGATGGAGACACGGTCGGCGGCTTGGTCGTGGCTCTCGGCCCGAAGGATCTGGTCCATCGTCTGGCCGTGCTCGGCCAGGTCCTGCTCGATCCAACTGTTCACCAGCGACAGGGCCGGATGCTGGCCCTGGAGGCCCGTGCACAGTTCGGCGATGAAGGCCTGCGACATCCTCGGCGAGGCGCGGACGAAGTCCGCCAGTTCGGTGATCAGGGCCTTGGGCTGCGTGTGGACCACCTCGAGGAACCGTCGGGCCCACACCAGGGCCCGATCCCGGTCCCGCCGACGCGACGCCACACGATACGAGACGCGCCGCAGGTTCTCCAGCAGCGCCAGCCGCAGCATGATCGGAACGGCCCACAGTTCGCCCAGGGCGAGCGCTTGCGCCGTCTGAACCCCTCGCACGAAACGCGAGAGGTTCTCCATGTCGATCCGCCCGTCGGTGTGCGACACCAGTTCCAGCGCCAACTCGTACACCCGCGGGAAGCCTTTCAGGGACCCCGTCCGGAGGCGGGGCAACTGGCGGCTGTAGCCGGGAGGCAGGTGCTCGCGGGCGATGTCGATCTGCTCTTCGACCAGGTAGTAGTTGTCGAGGAGCCAGTCGGCGCCCGGGGCGGTCTGGCGGCCTTTGCGGACGGCTTCGGCCACCACCTCGTACGATTCGCGGATGACCCGTTCGTTTTCCTTGAGACGTTCCAGCAGCACTTCCGGCCCGGGGGCCGGGTCGATCTGCTGGCCGCCGGCTAGCAGCCTGCCGTGGCTCTCGAGTTGGGACAGGGCGAACAGTTCCGACCGCAGCGGATGTTCCGCTTCGGCGGCCTCGTCCGGGCCCTGGCCAAAGAGGCGGCTCAGCGGTGGGGTCTTCAACACCGATAGGAAACTGTTCGGACTCATTCTGCCTGGCCGAATCCCCGTACTGTGGTCACTGGCGGCGGCGTCAACCCTGACACCGGTGTCTTGCAGCAGGTGTGCCCAACCATCCGGCGCCTGGCCGGAACGCCCCAAGGCTGGGACATCGAAGAGGCCCGCCCCCTCTCCACTCTTACCTTCACGGCGCGCCTTGTGTCAAGGCGCAGCCATGCGGCGCGCAGAACGGGCCACCTCCTCCCCCGCACCGGTTACTTCATCGGCCAGACGGCCGGTGGTTCCGTGACAAATCCGTGAAGGGTCAACCCGGGCCGTCGGCCGGGGGCCGGTAGGCTTCGCCGGCCAGAAAGCCGCGCGTCAGACGCACCACCACCCCCGCCAGGACGATCAAGGCAACGAGGTTGGGAATCGCCATCAGGCCGTTCAAGACGTCCGAGACGGCCCAGACAAGGTCCACTTTCCACAGGGCACCCGCGAGCGTGAGCGGCAGCCACAGCACCCGGTACGCCCGCCGCGTGACGTGCCCGTGCCCGAACAGGTACGCCGTGCACGTCTCACCGTAGAAGCACCACGCCAGGTTCGTGTCGTAGGCCGTCAGGATCATGGAGAGGACGACCAGGGCGTAGCCGACCGTCCGGCCAAACGGTACGGCGAAGGCTTCCATCGTCAGCGCCTCGGCCTTCGCGCCGCAGTCCCACACGCCCGTCAGCAGGATGACGAAGGCCGTCAGGGAACACATGATGATGGTGTCCACGAAGACCTCGAAGATGCCCCAGAACCCCTGGCGGGCCGGGTGATCGGTCTGGGCGGTGGCGTGGGCGATCGGGGCGCTGCCCAGGCCCGCCTCGTTGCTGAACACCCCGCGGGCAACGCCCCAACGGATAGCCATCTGGATCGTGGCACCCAGGAATCCGCCGCTTGCGGCCGTGGGTGTGAACGCGTGCTCCACCACCAGGGCGACCACCTCCGGTATCTTCGCCGCGTAGAGGATAACCACCACGACCGCCCCGAGAATGTACAGGATGCACATGAACGGCACGCACACCATGGCGACGTGGGCGATCCGTTTGATGCCGCCGATGGTCACAAGCCCCACGGCCACCACCAGGATCGCCCCGGTGACCCCTCGTGGCACGTGCAGGAAGTCCTTCATGCCACCCGCCACCGCGTTGGCCTGGACCATGTTGCCGATGCCGAAAGCCGCCAGCGCCCCGAAGGCGGCAAAGAGCATCGCGAGCCACCGCCATCGGCGCCCCAGCCCGCGCTCGATGTACATCATGGGGCCGCCCATCATCGGTTCGCCGGGCACGCGGCGGCGGTAGTGCATGCCGAGAACGACCTCGGCGAACTTGGTCGCCATGCCCACCAGGCCCGAGACGAACATCCAGAACACGGCACCCGGACCACCCAACGCGATGGCCGTGGCCACGCCCGCGATGTTGCCGACCCCGACCGTCCCCCCCATGGCAACGGTCAAGGCCTGGAACGGCGTCACGTCGCCCTCGGCCTTTGGCCCGCGGTGGAAGATCTTGGCCATCGTCTCGCGGCACATGAGGCCGAACTTGGCGAACTGGATGGCCCGCGTCCGGATGGTGATGTACACACCCGCCCCGACCAGCAGGATCAGCATGGGCGGGCCCCACAGCAGGCCGTTGACCTCGGAAATGAGATCCAGCAGCCCTTCCATCATGGTTCCACCTTCCGCTCTACGCCGCTGCAGACGTGCACCGAGCCGATCGAATGCCGCTACCGCCCTGCCGCGCCGAGTTCAACGATCCAGATGTTGCGGAACTCGACCGCGTCGCCGTGATGCTGGAGCGTGATGCGGCCGGGCGTGCGGGAATCGGCGCGCTCGCGGCGGGCCTTGACGGCCCTCTCGGAGAAGGGCAACTCCAGGTCCGCGTGGATGACCTTGCCGTTGTGATCCAGCGTGATGCGGCCCTTCTTCGCCAGGTTGCCCGATGGGTCGAACCGCGGCGCGTGGTACGTGATGTCGTAACTCTGCCACACCAGCGGCGGGCCGCACATGTGCACCTTGGGAGCGGCTTTGCCGTAGATCGAGCCGCACTCGTGATCGTCGCCCGCCAAGCCGTACGAGTCGAGAATCTGGACCTCGTAGAACTCGAACTCTTCGATGATGACGCCGCTGTTGGCCCGCGTCTGGCCGGTGTCGCTCGCCAGCAGCGGCAGGCGGAACTCCAGGTGCAGCCGGAAGTTCGGGTACGCTTTCTTCGTCCGGATGGCCGTGCCGAAGGCATGCTCCTTCAGCGGCGGCCAGACCCGCGCGCACCCGTCGGCCAACTGCCACGTGATGGCTGCCGGATCGCCCCGGTTGGCCTGCCAGTGGTCGAAGTTCGTGCCGTCGAAGAGCACCGTGGCACCGGTCGGCGGCTTGGCGCCCAGGCGCGGCGAGAGGCGCGTGACCTTCGCCATCTCGAAGGCCGCCTGCTCGCCGCCCCGTTTGCCGGTGCCTTTGAAACGCTCGCCCTGGAGTTCGCCCGACCATCCTCCCTCGTCGAAACGCAGCCGACCGCCTTCGGCCTTCGCCTGGACCACGGCGTGGGAGGTGCAGCGCTCGTCGAACGCCGGCAGGATGTTGATCTGGTAGTTGCCCTCTCCGCGCGGGATGACCTGGGCGACGACGGTGCGCGGCGTGCCCTCCCCGCCTTTCGCCCACTCGCCCTGCCAATCGCCCAGAAACGGATCTGGCTGTTGCCCCGCCTGCGCAGCAACAGCCGCGACGGACAACGCCAACGCAAGAGCGAGTACTCGGGACATCATCTGCGCCTCCTTCTCACGTTTCGGACAACCGGCCGCCACCGTATATGCCGTATAACCGCCCTGTCTGTCAACGGTCTCCGTCACAGTGCGCTGAATCAGGAGGGTGCGCGGCATCAGGCGCCGGCCCTGGCGCTTGGGCCGCCAGGCCCTGCGGCTAACTTGGGCGCTCGCCGCTTGGTGCCGTGACCCCGCGCTGACGCTTGGGCCTGATTGGGGCTGGCGCCAGTATATACTTTACGAAAACGGCCTTTCTTTGGACCCCCCCAAATCGCGCTTTTCGGAGGGCCGAACCTCGTTTCTGGCCTGGAAACGGCGATTCGGGGCCCGAATGTGAAGATAGGCAAGGCAAAACGCGCGTCGTTTTGATCGGTTTCTGATCGCTTTTTGCTCAAACTTGGTCCGTTCTTCGTCCTTTTTACCCCTTTTTTAACCTAAGTGGAGCGGGGTCAATATGCTATAAAGTATACAAAAGGC
>DATKXP010000574.1:0-9213 GCA_035529015.1 Phycisphaerae bacterium
GATGTACTTGAGGTCGTGCAGACCCCAGTTGAAGTGGATGACGTCCCACTTCTTCTCGCCCAGCCACGCGTCGAGGTTCCGGAGGCCGGTGGTGGTCGGCCCGCAGTTGGTCGGGGCACGGTGAAGGTTGACCTTGCCTTCGAGGAGTTTCCTCGTGGGCAGGGTGTACCCGATGGAGATGGAATCGCCGATCAGGAGGGCGCGCGGCAGTCCGGGGGCGTCTTCAATCGGCCCGAACACGGGGTTTGCCGGCCGCTTGGCCTTCTTCGCCGGCGCCTCCGCCGACGACTCCGCAGCGACGATGCCCAGCACAACGACCGCGCAGATGGAAAGCACCACGAAACGTTCTCTCATCGTTCTGTCTCCTTCGTCGTTACTCACACGGGTTTCTCGCGGGCCTCGCGAGGTCCGCGCAGGTAAATGTCGCCGTCGGGAGCCGCAAGGCGGTGGGTCCGTCCCGTTTGGCCGGTGGCGCGGCTGGTCAGGTCTTCGGGGAACCGGAGGGTAATCTCGCGGTTGCCCATGGGGTTATAGACGGCGAACCCGTTGTCGAACTCACGCATGAAGGCGCCGTCGTCGCGCTTTCGCCCGGGGCCGACGGGTCGGCCGAGCCCTTTCTCCCAGAACGCGTACCAGTTGTGTCGATGGTCGGCCGTCGGCAGTTGGTTAGGGTCCGAGAAGAGGCAGTACCCGTCCGAACGGGTCAGCACCAACGCCGTCGTGGCCCGCATGAGGTGGAGGTCCTTGCGCGACGCGTGGTACCACGTCTCGACGCAGTTGACGCGCGGCTCGCGCAGGTGAGCCTCCGCCCAGGACAGCGTCTCGGCGATGCGGTGCCAGTCGGCCGCCGTCTTCGACCGGTAGCACTCCATGAAGTAGCCGTTGAGGTACGGTGCGGTGCGCGGCGTTTCGCGGTCGTTGGCGTTCGCCAGGATGAGCGCGTCGTCGCCGACGGCGCGTCGGACCTCCCGGACGAGGGCCAGCCGCTCGTCGTCGTCGCTCCACCAGTCGAGCATGACGCCGTCCACGACGCCCGTTCCGACGACGGCCCCGGCGCGGCGGGCCACGTGGCGGCGGTAGTCCGGGTTGCTGAAATCGAGTTGGAGGAAACCGCCCTCGGCCCATCCCGGGACCGGGTTGCCGTCTTTGCGTCGCCACCACGGATGGTCTGCCGGCAGAAACCCGCGCGGCGCATCGCGGTAGCGGATCTCGGCAATCAAAACGATGTTCGGGTTGAGTTCCAGGAGTTGCCTTCGGACGGCGAGGCCGCGCGGGACGCTGTCCGGCGTGATGCCGGTCGCCAGGCCCGCCGGGGGACGGTCCCACCTCAGGCCGAACGCCCCCGGCCCGTGAAAGACGAGGTCGTGCCGCGCCATCGTCTTCAGCGCCGGCTCGGCCCCGGGATGGTCCGCCCCGCTCCACGCCTGGAAGACCGAGGGAAACGCGCGACCCCGAATGCGCCGGCGGATGGACACACCGTCCGCGGCGTGCGCCGCGCCCGACGATGCGAGCAGAACGGCAACGCAAAGCAGCCAACTCGTGTGCGGACCGAGACGCCTCATCCGGTACACTCCGTGCAGGGGGCCGGCCTGCCCCCCGCGCCAAACGCATGAGTGCATGCCGGACCCCTTACTCTCCGATGATCTTGACGAGGACGCGTTTCTTGCGGCGGCCGTCGAACTCGCCGTAGAAGATCTGTTCCCACGGGCCGAAGTCGAGCCGGCCGCCGGTCACGGCGACGACGACCTCGCGGCCCATGATGCTGCGTTTCATGTGGGCGTCGGCGTTGTCCTCGCCGACGTTGTGCCGGTACTGGGAATGCGGTTTCTCCGGCGCCAGGCGCTCCAGCCACGCCTCGAAGTCGCCGTGCAGGCCCGACTCGTCGTCGTTGATGAACACGCTGGCCGTGATGTGCATGGCGCCCACGAGGAGGAGCCCCTCGCGGATGCCGCTCTCGGCAAGGCATTCCTCGACCTGCGGCGTGATGTTGAGGAAATCGCGCCGATGCGGCGTCTTGAACCAGAGTTCCTTGCGGTACGATTTCATGACAGGACTCCCTGGGGCGCGGCGGCCGATGCCATCACCGGCTGCCCTTCTTGCGGCGGTTTCCGGCGTTGCGTTCCTCCCACCACGCGTCGAACTCGTCGGTGGTGTGGAACATCGTATCGGTGGGCTCCGCCTCGCTGGTTTCGCAATCCTTGTTGTCGTGGTCGCGGCAGATGTCGTACCGGCGTGAGTAGATCGTGCACCGGTTCGCCCCGTCAAGATGGCGGCAGGGGGTGTGGAACTGGACGTTCCACGACTCATCGTCGGCGTCGATGTAGACGCGCACGTTCTCGTGGGCGAGGAACCAGCGGACCTCTTCCCTGTCGATTTTGGCGCGCGGCTTCTCGATCTGGACCGTGATGTACCGGCAGCACCTGGCGCCGCACGTTCGGCACTCGCCGTGACCTTGCTCCGTCGGCATAGGCATCTCTTCACCGTGGAAAGCCGCATTAGAGCGGAACGGCACCCGCTCGCTTACGCTCGCGGCTAGTTACACTCGCGCCCGACCAGCCACGTGAGAAAACTAGCCGCGCACGTAAGTAAGCGGCGCAAGCCCCTTGGGCTACCAGCCCAATCAGTTGTCGCCACGGCATGCACATGAAGCCGCCAAAGCGCGGTGGGCAAGATTGCCCACCGCGCGAGTCATCGCTACACAAGAACGTGAACTGCCTTAGACCTCGACACTCCACAGGCGGATCGTCCTGTCGGCCGATCCGCTGATAACGTGCTTCCCGTCGGGCGAGTACGCCACGCCGGCCACCGCCCCGTCGTGGCCGCGAAGGCACGCGAGTTCCGCCCCGGCCCGCGCGTCCCAGATCCGGACCGTGCCGTCGGCTGAACCGCTGACGATGTGGCGGCTGTCGGGTCCGTAGGCCACGCACAGGACGAGGGCCTCGTGACCGTGAAGACCGTGCCGCTGGGCGCCGTCCTCGGCGCGCCACACGCGGACCGTATGGTCGCCGGCGCTAAGAATCCGGTGTCCGTCGGGGGAGAAGGCGAGCCCCCAGACGCCTGCGGCGTGTCCGCGCAACAGGCCCAGTTCGGCCCCCCCGATGGCGTCCCAGATGCGGACCGTCTGGCCGCCGCCGCTGGCCACGTTCCGGCCGTCGGGCGAGTACGCCACACTCCAGACGCCCATCCGATGCCCCGTCAGGCACCGGCGTTCGGCGCCGCTCTCGGTGTCCCAGATGCGGACGGTCTTGTCGCCTCCGCTGACGACGCGGCGGCCGTCGCGCGAGCAGTCCACGCTCGTGACTTCGCCCGTGTGGCCGCGCAGACACAGGAGTTCCTCGCCGCTTTCGGCGTCCCAGATGCGGACCGTCTTGTCGCCGCCGCTGACGATCCGCCGCCCGTCGGGAAAACAGGCCACGCTCGTGACACCGCCCTCGTGGCCGCGCAGACACTGGACCTGGGCCCCGCTGTCGATGTCCCAGACGCGGACCGTCCCGTCGTCGGAGCCGCTGACGATGTGCCGGCCGTCGGGCGAACAGTCCACGCTTGCCACCGGGCCTTCATGTCCAGCGAGCACGTCCGGCATGCCCCACCTCGTCGCAAGTCGTATCCGGGCGACACCCACGCGCCGGGATGCTACCGCGCCCCCCGCAGCCATGCAACGCGAAAGCCGGCGCGCCGCACCAGGCGAACCTGTTGCGTCTTGGCGGCCCCGCTGCTATACGTGGTTGCCATGGAACCCGAGGCGATGTGGGGAATCCTGATTGTCGGCCTGGCGCTGGGCCTGGTCGTCGGTCTCGTCGTCGTGAGTTGCCGCCGCATCAACCGGATCGCGAAGCGCGGCTACCGATCGGCGCGTCAGACGATCAAGGAGTTGAGACAGTGACCGCCGGCGAACCGGTCAGGTCGGAACTGTCTCGCGAGTTGTCCCTGTTCCACATCACGATGATGGGGCTGGGGATGATGATCGGGGCCGGCGTGTTCATCGGGATCGGCATCTCGATGGGCAAAGCGGGCCCCGGCGGCGTGATCCTGACGTTTGCCCTGAACGGCGTCATCGCCGTGTTCACGGCGATGAGTTTCGCGGAACTGAGTTCGGCGATTCCGCGGGCCGGCGGGGCGTACAACTTCGCGCGCATCGCCTTCGGCCGGGGACCCTCGTTCCTGGCCGGGTGGATGGAGTGGTTCGCCTCGAGCGTCGCCGGGAGCCTCTACGCGGTCGTCTTCGCCACGTACACGCTGGACTTCGTCCTGAACGGCCTGTTGGACCTGGACCTGGCGGAGGGGGCGCTGCGCCTGCCGATCAAGGGCGTGGCGGTCGCGGTCGCCCTGGCCTTCCTCTACATCAACTACCGCGGCGCCTCCGAGACCGGCAAGGTGGGGGCCTTCTTCACGCTCGGCCAGACGGCGTTCGTCCTGGCGATCGGCCTGGTCGGGCTCGGCGTCGTCGCCTGGGACCCCGGGCGGCTGGCTAACTTCAGGCCGTTCCTCCCGAACGGCTGGGGCGTGCTGCTCGCGACGATGGGGTTCATCTACGTGGCCTTCGAGGGGTTCGAGGTCATCGCCCAGGCCGGCGACGAGACCATCGACCCGAAGAGGAACATCCCGAAGGCCATGCTCTACTCGGTCCTGGTGGTCACGGTGACGTACGTGCTGGTCTCGTTCGCCGCGGTCGTGGCGGTGAGGGCCGACGACCCGGCGCTCGGTGGGCTGGCGCCGTGGGAGTGGATCGGCAAGAGCGGCGCGACGGGGTTCGGCAGCGCGGTGGAGCGCCTGCTGCCCGCGGGGATGGGGGGTGTGCTCGTGGTGCTGGCGGTGATCTTCTCGTCCACCTCGGCGCTGAACGCGACGGTGTACTCGGCCACGCGGGCCTCCTACGCCCTGGGCCGCGACCGGATGCTGCCGGCGCGGTTCGCCCGGA
This sequence comes from Phycisphaerae bacterium, assembly GCA_035529015.1. Taxonomy (GTDB): domain Bacteria; phylum Planctomycetota; class Phycisphaerae; order FEN-1346; family FEN-1346; genus JAUVZF01. The sequence continues at coordinate 4,919 of DATKXP010000574.1, forward strand.
TCGCCCGGAAGCGCCGGACGCCTTACGTGGCTCTGGCGGCCACGGGCGTCATCGTGGTGCTGGTGGCGGGGCTGCTGCCGACCCAGGACGTGGCCTCGTGCGCCAGCATGATGTTCCTGTTTCTGTTCTTCCTGGTGAACGTGTGCGTGATCCGCGTCCGCCTGAACATGGGCGACGAACTGACGTACGGCTACGTGATGCCGCTGTTCCCGCTGCCGCCGATCCTGGCGATCCTCGCGCAGGCCACGCTGGCCTTCTTCATCGTGCACATGAGCCTGACGGCGTGGATCATCACGCCGGTGTGGGTCGTGGCAGGGCTCGGCATTTACCTGCTCTACTCGCGGTCTCGCGCCGTCACGACCGAGGACGAGATTCACGTCCTGGAAGAGCAACAGGCGCCGCCCGGCGACCAGTACCGCATCATGGTGGCCATGGCCAACCCCGCGAACGCCGTCGAACTCGTGCGCAACACGTACAAACTGTGCGCCGCCAAGGACGCCCGGGTGGAACTGCTGAACATGGTCCCCGTGCCCGACCAGGTGCCTCTTGCGGCCGCCGAGTCGTACAAACTCGACGGCCAGGAGGGCATCGTCGAGCAGATGCTGTACCTGGCGCCGCGGTTCCCCATCAGTTCGACCTTGCGCTACTGCCGCAACGTGGCCCGAGGCATCGTCAGCGCGGTGCGCGAGAAGAAGGTGGACCTGCTGATCATGGGCTGGCACGGCCGCCGGCGGACCCACGCGTTCAGCCTCGGCAGCACGCTCGACCCGGTCATCGAGCGTGCACCGTGCAGCGTGGTCATCTTCAAGGACTGCGGGGGGAATCAGCGGTTTCGCCGGGTCCTCGTGCCGCTGGCCGGCGGCCCGAACGGGGCCTTCGCCCTCGAGGTGGCCACGATCCTGGCCGAGCCCGGCGACGGCGAGGTCGTCGCCATGACCATCGGGAGCGAGGAGATGGCCTTCGACCTGGCGGGCTTCATCGAGCAGAATGCCGACCGCCTGCACCTGCCGCGCAACCGCGTCCACACCAGGACCGTCCAGGCCGACAACGTCGTGGACGCCATCCTCAAGGAGGTCGAACAGGTGGACCTCGTGGTCCTGGGCGCGACGCGCGAGCCGCTGCTCTACCACCTGGGCCGCCTGTCGGTGCCCGAGACGGTGGCCCTGGAGTGCCCGAAACCGCTCGTCATCGTTCGGGCCTCCGGCGGCATCCGCAGTTGGATCAAACGGTGGATCTGATTTTGCAGCGCCATGTGGCTATGTCGCGCGGTGGCCTTCCCAAGCCGCGGCGGCCCATCGCAGCAGAGCCCAGCCTGCGGGCGACGAATATAGGGCCGAGATAGAGCGTAGTGCAAGGTGAACCACCGTCGCACGGCAAGGGCGGCTGCATGAGGAGCACGCGAAGATGACCGACACCCAATCCGAACATGAGTTCGAGATCGACCGCAAGGCCGTCTATCGGTACTGCCTGATTACGTCCACCTTCGTGGTCCTGGTGGCAACGGTGTGGATCTTCGGGGCGGGGATTCTGCTGGCCCCACTGTGGTGGCTTCTGATCGGTCCGCCGCTTCACCGCCGGCAGGTCAAGGCGCTGCGGTACTGGCTGGACGGTGGCACGCTGCGTATCAACAAGGGGTTCATCTTCCTCCAGCGCAAGGCAATTCCACTGGACCGCGTGACCGATATCGCCCTGTCGCAGGGACCACTGGCCCGTCACTACGGCATCTGGCACATGAAGGTTCAGACGGCCGGCGCGGGCCAGCAGATGCCCGAGGGCACGCTGGTCGGCGTTGTGGACGCCGAAGCGGCCCGGGACCTGATCCTGAAACGGCGTGACCGCCTCGCCGGCGCCGACCAGGGCGGTGTCTGACACGAGGGGGTTGGCCGGGTGCCCACCGCTGCGGCGAACGTCTGCGTTGAGGGCCCACGTCGGAGACCATGCGAATGATTCACGTTCGCCCCGGCGAGGCACGCGACATCGAGGCCATCGTCGCGCTCCAACTCCGTCTTGCCCGCGAGACCGAGGACCTGCGCCTCGACCGCGCCGTCGTCACCCGCGGCGTGCGTGCGGTCGTCGGGGACCCGGCCAAGGGGCGGTACTGGCTGGCCGAAGAGGATGGCGAGACGCTCGGCTGTCTGCTGACCGTTCCGGAATGGTCGGACTGGCGAAACGGGACGGTCCTGTGGATTCACTCGCTGTACGTTCGGCCCGAGAGCCGCCGGCGCGGCGTGTTTCGGAGCCTGTACGCCCACCTGAAGGGTATGGTCGAGGCCGACGACTCGCTCAAAGGCCTTCGGCTGTACGTCAACCGCCGCAACGCCGCCGCCAAGAAGGTCTACGAAGCCATGGGCATGGACGGCCAACACTACGAGATGTTCGAGTGGCTTGCGTAGCGCCGCCGCGCTTCCATCGCAACCGGTAGCCCCCCTGCTGTCTTGCCTGCGCATTTGCTGCGCCGGAGAAGAAGCCGGTTTTCCCGGAACTTCTTGACTACCGGCGTAGTCGAAGAATGACGACGGGTGTAGTCAATCGTCACGAACCCACGCAAGGGGCCGTCACGATGGCCAAACCGCAAGGAACCCTGACCGGCGCCCAATTGGAGATCATGGAAGCCGTGTGGGCGGGCGGACGCCGGGGCGTGACCGTCGCCGAGATCCGGGACCACGTCTCCCGGACCCGGCACGTGGCCCGGACGACGGTGCTGACGCTGGTTCGGCGGCTCCAGCAGCGCGGGTGGCTGGTCCGCAAGGAAGACGGTCGCAGCCACCGGTACTCCGCGTCTCGATCCCGTGAACGGGCCACGGGCCGGCTGGCCGCCCGGTTCGTGGACGAGTTCTTCGGCGGGTCGGCCGCCGAACTGGTCATGAGCCTTCTCGGTACTAACCGCATCGGTCCAAAGGAGCTCAAGCGCCTGCGCGACGCCCTCGCCGAGGCGCACGAGGAGAACGCCCCATGAATCTGCTCGATGCTTTGACGGTCGATGTGGGCCTGTACCTGGTGAACGTGGCGATCGCGGTGACGCTGGCCTGCACCTTGGGTGTAGCGGCCACGCGACTGCTGCGGTCGCGTCCCGCACCGGTCCGCTACGGGCTCCTGCTGGCCGCGCTGCTGCTGGCGCTGGGGTCCCCGGGCATCGTGTGGATAGGCAGCGCGTCGGGTATCTGCCCTCTGCGTGTGCCGATTGCCGCGCCCGAGGAACAGGCCGGTCCAACGGCGCCTGCGGCCGAACTTGAGCCGATGGCGCCGTGGGTCGAGGGTCCCGCGCCCGCCGCATCCGAAACGCCGGTCGAGGCGGTGCCTGCTGCGCCGGTGTCGGCCGAGGTGCCCAAGGCCCCGATTCCGTGGCCAAGGCTCCTGGTGGCTGCGGCCATCGTGGTATGGGCGGTCGGAACGGCCATCGGCCTCGCCGTGATGGGCCGCGGACTGGTGCTCGTGTGGCGGCTTCGGGGCACGCTCAGGCCGGCGGCCGACCGGCGTCTTGCCCGGGCGGCGGCGTGGGCCGCGCGCGTCCTGGGCCTGTCGCGGCCGGTCGAGGTTCGGCTGTCGCCTTCGGTGCCCGTTCCGCTCTCGATAGGCCTCGTGCGGCCGGTGATTGTGTTGCCGGAGGCGATGGTAACCACACTGGCGGAGGCTGACCTTCAGGCCATCATCCTGCACGAGGCGGCCCACGTTGCCCACCGGGACCACTGGGTGGGCCTGTTGCAGCGGCTGGCCCTTGCGCTGTTCTGGTGGAACCCGCTGGTGCGGATCCTGAGCGGCCGCCTGTCGGAGGCCCGCGAGGAGATCTGCGACAACTACGTGGTCCGGGCACATGGGGACGGTGTGCGCTTTGCCCGGTTCCTGGTGGACGTGGCCGCTCGGACGGCGGCGTGTCGTGGCCTGACGGCAGCCATCGGTCTCGTGCAGCATCCCCGGCACGGGCTGGAGGCGAGAGTGCGGAAACTGCTCAGGAAGGAGCGGAATACGATGACCCGTATGAACCTGACCGCCGTGGCGCTCGCCGGCGTCTTTGCCGCCGGCATTGCCGGCCTGATGGTCGGCTGCAACATCGGTGCCGCGAAGGCGGAGGTGCCCGGCGAAGCCGCTGTGGAGACAGATTCGCCCGGCGCGCCGGCAGCGGCGGCGAAAGACCCGACACAAGGAACGGCCGTCCGCGTCGCTCTGTTGCCGAAGAGCCCGCTCCGTTCGATCCGGGAGTATCGCCACTTTCTGCGAATAACGGTCCCGCCTGCTGCGCCCCCGCTGTACAAGCCCGCACGTCTTCCCGCGTGCGACTTCGAGATTCGCAGCGAGAG
>DATKXP010000575.1:0-6294 GCA_035529015.1 Phycisphaerae bacterium
TCGGCGACATCTAGGGAATTCGGTTGGTTTCTGGGCACCGGGCGGGTTCGGTCTCCTTACCGCTCGGTGCCCGGGGCCTCTTTGAAGGAGTGCTATGACGATTTTCGCGGCCCCGAATTGCTACAACGGCTCGTGTCCCGAAGTGGCCCCAGTCACGCTCCTGACCAACGAGTACACTTTCGAGACGTCGGGCGCGCTTGCCGCCGTTATCGGCGACGTCACTCCCGCCAGCACCACGAAAAAGCTGCTGACCCTGGGACTTTATGACGATGCCGGCGCTCCGGTGCCGGGCGATTGGGTATTTACGGTGCGGTTTGTGGATAACAGCGCCCGGCCAACGGAGGAATCCGCGATGGTGCCGGATACGCAACCCAACTGGGGAACGGGAGTCGTTCACAGCGATGCCACAGGTGAACTAGAGATGGAGGTAGAGCATGTCGGTCCGGAACACACTTGGTACGCGATTGTTGAGCATGGCGGCGTTGCTGTCGCTACTGCTGCTTTCACCATCGGCACGCCTTAACGCAGCGGCGCCGCAAGATTATCGCATCAACGTCTTGCGGTATGGGCTGCGTTCCCAGGCGACGCTGAATCGTGCGGTGCAGGAGCTCGAAGGCGGCTACGGTCGGTTGTACATCCCAGGCGGGACGTGGACTTTTACGAACAGTATGACGATCCCCGCGAACGTCACGCTCGAGGCTTCCCCGGCGGCGCGCCTGTCGGTCCAGTCCGGAAGAGTGTTGACGTTCTCGGACGCGACCCTGGCTGCGCCCGGCGTGGCGTTGTTCGCCGGTTCCGGCGTGGTTACAGGAACCGTGTTTGCGGCCGACGGCTGTTGGACCGAGTGGAACGGGCTCGCCAACTCGGCGAATTACTACCTGGTCTGTTACCCCGACGCGGTCGATCAGGACATGTGGCGCGTGGATCGATCCGTGATTGGAGACTGGGTTCATGGGACCCTGACCAACTTTGTGATCACGAACGCGGCCGGCGACGTTTCGGGACCGCTTACGAATCTGTCGATTGGCGTGGGCGTCATCACGTCGAACAACATCGCAACCAACGGGATCTCCTGGATCAACATCGACACCAACTCGATTCCGGACGGCGGCATCCCGGCGTCCCGGCTCACCACGAACGAATTGGATCGCAGCTACATCAAGATCGGTGGTGGGGTGATGCCGGTCATGACGGACGTGGCGCACGTCATCTACACGACGAATATCACTCACTACGGGGCGACGACGGGGCAGTGGTTTACGGCTGATTGTTCGGGTTGGATTCCGGACAGCGCGTACGCGGCCCTCGTACACGCCAATTTCGGGGGCGCCGACGTCGGGGAGGCTGGGCTTGTGCGCCTGCAGGCGTATGTGCGTCGCGACAGCGACATGACCGCGATGCAGGTCGGCGAGATTACGCTTTGGGCGAACGTGGTTTCCTACACGACCGCGTTTCTGCCCGTGCCGCTCACCACAAACCAAACGTTTCAGTATCTGTTCAGGTTGTACGGGGGAACCAACGCCGTGGATAGCGCAGAGGTACTCATGGTAGGCCGCGGATACTACTGAGCCTGGGAGGCACAGGCATGAGCCAGTTCTCACATCGCCAGATGGCCGATCTTGCGGCCCGGTACGCCGAAGACTCGCAAGGTCAGAAGGCGGAGACGGCGTATATGTGGGGCAATCACGCTCTTGCCGGGTACGCCTCGAATCTCCAAGGCGCTAACGCCGACACGGCGTTCGGGTGGGGCGACCACGCAGCCGCGGGCTACGCCACTGGTGCCCAGGGACTCAAAGCTGACACTGCTTTCGGGTGGGGCGACCACTCGGCAGCGGGGTACTTGGCCTCGGCGAGCCAGGCAATCATGTATCGTAGCATCACGGTTGGCGCGGGCCAGCTGTCAATCACGCTGGCCAAGACGCCGCGCGGCGAGATCATGGCTTTCTACACGACGCCAGCCGGCGTGTTTACGGCCGCGTATAGCGGCACACATTTTACGCGCGTCGGTGCGCTGGTCACATTCATCGGTGCGTACACGCCGTTGCCGGCCGGCGCGGTGGTCGACATCTACTATTCCGGAGATCCATAAGCATGCCTGGCGAAGTACTCGATGGGTTCATAGGCCTTGGGGTTGGAATGAATGCGGTGTTAAGCCCCACCATCCTTCCGTCGGGCTCCTTCGCGCGGGGTATTAACCTGTCGGCGCGCGGCGCACTCGTGCACACACGCCCCGGTTTCGTCCAGGAATCGCTCAAGGCCCCGGCTGGGGTGTTCCAAGGGGCAGGAGTCTGGAGTCTTGAGTCAGGAGACCGAATCGCGTTCGTCGTCGCCGGCGTCGTGTACGTGTGGGTCGTGGACACGGCCGTGCTTCACACGGTCGGCACGCTGCTGGATGCGACGGCGCAGTGCTACTTCGTGCAAGCCGAGCGGTACATGATCATCCAGGACGGGTCGAGCGACCCCGTGCTCCTGCAGGACAACTCCGGCACCCCCGGCATCGTGCCCAGCTGGGAATACGTTTCACCGGACGACGCGGGAACAATGATCGAAGGGCCCTCGGTGCCGCCAGGCTTCAGCATGGTCTTCGCCCACGGCCGCATCCACATGGTTCCGACCCACATCCCGAACACGGTGCCCCCGCAGGAGGGCCGCGCGACCATCATCAGCGGCGACATCCAGTTGCCGTCGGCCGCGCGCACGTTACTCGAGTTTGTGGAGAATGACTACTTGAGCGAGGGTGGGGCCAACGGGTTGCCGCTCGAACTCGGTTTCGTCGGCGGCTTGGGTGTTGTTCGCAATGCTGCGACAGGCACCGGCGCCGGGGAAGTGGTGGCGATCGGCCGGAACGGGGTGGTGGCGTTCGATTTCTCAATTCCGAGAAGCATGTGGAAGACCCAGCCTCTGTCCAAGGTCCTGTTCACCGCCCCCGGCACCAAGAGTCCGTGGGCGGTCCTGAGTCTGAACGATGACCTGATCTACCGAGGCCTGGACGGGCTGCGGGCCTTGCGGTACACGATGAGCCAGACGGCCGGCGGCTCCGGGGCTCTGTCCAACACGCCGTTGTCTTTCGAGGTCGGCACGTTTCTCGAGGACGACGGCGCGTACCTGCGGTACGTGTCCGCGACCGCGTGTGACAACCGGTTGTTTTTGACAGCCGGCGGCTTAAAGGATCGGTACTTTCGAGGCATGATCTCTTGGGACGTGGCCGCGGCCTTCTACAACGGTTCGCCCGGCCCTGGGGCCTACGATGGCCTCTGGACCGGGTTTGACATGGCCCAGGTCCTGACTGCGTTGCGCGCTGGGGTGCCCACGGCGTTCGTGTTCGGGCGCGGCCCAGTACTCTACAGCGTGGATCCTGACGCTTCGGTCGACACGCAGCTCGATGGTACGCGGACGCGCATCCAGGCTCGCGTCCACACCGCCGGCTTGTCTTTCCAGGACCCGTTCCAGGTCAAGAAGCTGAGGCACGTCGAGCTTTGGCTGTCCGGGATACGGGAAGACACCGACATCGTTGTGTACTACAGGCCCGGCGGATATCCGCTGTGGCAGCAATTGGGAACGCGCGGGATCAAGGTGGCTGCCGGGAGTCTGCCGCAAGTGCGTCGGAGAGTGCGTGTTCCGCTTGACTTTAGCCAGGACAGTTGCGATGCTACTACTGGCGAGCCACTGTACTCCGCCACGGCCTTCGAATTTGCGATTCAGTGGACCGGATGTGCGAAAATTGAACGGTTCCGGGCATCGGCCGAACCAGTCGGCGAAGCCCCGGCCGATGCATGTTCCGAGACTGAGTCGAAGTTGCTGAGTGCCGGGGCCGCTTCCGGAGTGACGCTCGCTGACGATTCGTATTCGATTGGAGGATGACGGTGCTCTATACACTCGCCGATGCCCGACTCGTGGTGCGACCCTTCGTGGACGCCGGGTCGTGCAATACCACGACGATCGATGCGCGCGTCAATGAGGCGCTTGAGCGGCTGCTCGATGCGAATGAGCTTGACTGCGCACAGAAAGTCATGCGCATCTCGACCTGCAACCGCGCGTTCGCACTCCCCTACAACGTCGAGAAGGTGATATGGGCTACCATCGACGGCACGCCCGCGCGCATCTTCGGGCTCCCGTACCAGTTCCTGTCCAGCGGCCCGGGCGACCTCGACATGCGCAGCAGCAACAGCTTGTTCAAAGACCTGGCCGACAAGGGCGACAGCTGGCCGACCATGTTCGACGTCCCCGCCTTGTTCACCGTCAACGACGTCGAGTACATGCCCGACGGCATGAAGCTCGTCGCCTTCTCCGAGTACGAGGAGGACGTCACGCATCCGAGGGGCGTCGACAACCACGAGTCCATGACGCCGATGCGGGCGCAGGGCTTCGACATCGATTCGCGTGAGATCAACCCGGGCCTGAATCCTGGCGAGGACATTCCGATCTACAGATGGCGCGGCGGCACGTATGGCACGGTAACCGCCGGCTGGGACACCACGTGTATCCCGAGCACGAACTACTTTCGCGACGTGACACGCATCACGAAGCCCGTGACAAAGGGCCCGGTCACGCTTTACGCCGTCGACACGACCAACAACTTCATGTTCTTCATGGCCGAGTTCCACCCGCTCGTGAAGATTCCGCAGTTCCGCCGCTACTCGATCACGAACAAGAGCGTCGGGATTCGGGCGAACGTCCTGGCGCTTGTCAAGATGCGGCGCGTGAACCTGTCCCAGGATACCGACATCCTTCCGATCGACAGCGTGCAGGCCCTGAAGCTGATGTGCATGGCCATTCGTCAGGAGAACGCCGGCGATCTGCAGGGCGCGGTGGCGTACGCGGAGCAGGCCAAGTTTATCATGGGTGATCGCGAGAAGGCCCGCAAGATGACGGACGGCACGCCGGTGATCATGAACCGGTGTTATCGCACGAGTCTGGGCCGGCATCTGAATCGTGGGAGGTTGTTGTAATGGATTTATCTTGGCTTCTTGACGCATGGCACTGGGTACAGAGTTTGGCCAACGCGCCTGAATCATTGCTCGAGCTCTTGATGCTGTTTCCGTTTCTTGGCGTCCCCAACGATGGCGATGACGATGGCGATGACGAGTCGATCCCGGAGAATGAGATGGATTCTGGGACGGAAGCTGAGGAGCCCGGCCCGGTAGTACAAGCTAAGCTTGGCCACTTTCACCCGAAAGAACCCGAAGAAGAATACGAGCCACCGTCCTTAGAAGAGATCTTCGACGCCACTACCGAGTACTCCCGCGAGATGATCGAAGCGAACGTGGCTGCTGCCAAGGAGCTGGCCGCGTGGAACGTCGAGATGGCCCCGACGTACAGCGGGGTGTCACTGCAAATGACAGGTACGGCCACGGCCGCGCTTGACGAAATGCTGGCGAGGCAGTTTGAAGCGTCGCTCGATAGAGTCATGCCGACGTGGCGCGAGGACATTGTCGACCCGGCAATGCAAGCGCAGCGCGACTCCGTGGCCCTTACCAACCGATTTCGGGAGAACGTCTTGCCGTCGTACCTGGCGTACACAGACGCCATGAGCATTCAGGCTTTGGAAAACAACATGGCGCTGCTCCGGGGTGAAATTCCTCCGGATGTCCGCGCACAGATCGAGCGCGAGAACGCGGAGACCGCGACATACCTCGGAGTCCGGGGTCAGGCCTCGAAAAATTTGACCGCGCGCGACCTCCTATTGACCGAGCTCGAGGTGCAGGAGAAGGGCTTGGCCAACGCGCAGCTGGCGCTGAGCATCGGCCCGTTCGGGTACGCGCAGGCGAACCAGACGCTGCAGGCCCCAGTCACAACGGGTGGCAACGTCACCAACCTCGTCAACACGTTCCGGGCGCCGATGTCGGACCCGACGGCGTTGTACGCGACCCATTTTGGCGTCGTGAGCGGAGCCGGCATCATCAACCCGACGTCAGCGTATTCCACCAACGCGCAGATCTCCGCCACCGGCGGCTCGCTAGTCATGGGCCAGGCCCAGATGGAGTCGCAGCACTATTGGAACCAGAAGAACTACGAGGCCCAGATGGCCGCGATCGAGGCCCAGAAGAAGGCGTCCCGAGGCGGCGCGCTAGGCGGCCTGCTCGGGGGCGGCCTCGGGGCGGCGATAGGTTTCGCAACGTTGGGACCCCTCGGCGGTCTGGTAGGCTTCGGAATGGGCGGACAGACGGGCTCTCAATTCGGCGGCTCGTACTTCTAGGAGACATGAATCATGGTGGACATGGGCGGACCCAACGTATTTGATCCTTACTACAAGGCGATGCAGCTCGCGAGCCAGCAGAACGCGGCGCTGTCGGA
>DATKXP010000576.1:0-5414 GCA_035529015.1 Phycisphaerae bacterium
CCGACGCCGGGGGCGGAGACGGCGGCCTGGCGGGCCGATTTCGAGAACGGGCGGAACAGGCGCCGGGCCTCGGCCCGCGAGATGCCGGGGCCGTAGTCGCGGACCGTCAGGACGGCTTCGCCGTCGGCCGGCGCGGCCGTCAGGTGGATACGCCGGTCGGAGGCCGAGGCGGCATACTTGCACGCATTGTCCACGAGGTTATAGAGGATCTGCTCGACGGCCGACACGCGTACCCACACCGTCGCGGCGTCGGCCTCGTCGCCCACGTCGATGACCAGGTCCATGCCGGCGCCGCGCGTGCGCCGCTCGATGCGGTCGCGGACACGGTCCATCAACTCAGCAAGCGTCAGCCGCTCGGCCTCACCGGTCCCCCGGCCGCGCTCCAGCCGCGCGTAGGCCAGGACGTTCTCGACCATGTGCGTCAGGCGCTCCGCCTCGGCCCGGAGCGTGGTCAGATACTGCCGGCGGCGGGCCTCGTCGGGGACCATGCCCTCGGCGAGCATCTCGGAGTACATGCGGAAGGTGGTCAGGGGGGTGCGGAGTTCGTGGGTGACGGCCGAGACGAAGTCGCCCCGCCGCTCGCTCAGGCGGACGGCCCCCGTCAGGAGCAGCCCCACCGCTGCCGCGCCACCGAGAACGCACACCCACGCCACCAGGAGCGACAGGGCCACGGGCGAGAGGCCGTCGGCCTCCCGAACGGGCACCTTGCCGGGGATGATCCGGACGGGAACGGCCGCCAGCCGCCGCGTCCGGTCCTCGTCGGGATCGCCCGTGACGGGCACCAGGTCGGCCAGGGGCACGAGGTCGAGCACGCCGTCGAGAAGCCACGCGCGAATGGCCGGCCAGTCGAGCCACACGCCCTGGAGGTGGTCGGCGCCCTCGATCCGGGCCCACCGCACCAGAAACAGTTCGTCTCCGATCCAGAGCGGCCGCATGACGGTCACGCCGCCGGCGCCGGACGGGTCGAGGTTGCCGGCAATCTGGAGGTTGATGTCGCGGCTGAGGGCGTCCATCTGCTGCCGCCGGGCCTGCCACTCCTTGACGTTTCGCCAGGCCTGGGCCACCGTCTGCTGAGGCGGGGGCTGGGCCTGACCCTGCGCCCCCGAGTTCGGGGCCTGTGGTTGCGGGCGCTTCGCCTGCTGCGGCTCCTGCGGCCCGTCCTGGACCTCCTGCTGCGGCTCCGTCATCGCGACAGCGGCCATCGACGACATCGGCTCGGTCCCCGCGGCAAGGGCCGTCTCGAGCACGTCGCGGCTGACGATCGCCCGGAGCCGCTCAAGCCGGGACTCGGCCGCGGCGCCTGTTTTTGCGCTCACCTGCCGCGGCGGGGCCTGGTCTTGGGGCGCATCGGTCAGGGACGGAACCTGCGGCGAGGTGAGGCGGCCGGCCGCGTCGATCTGGAAGTGGAGCCGCACGTACGGCGACGTCTGCACGAGGACCGGCGACGGCATCTGCGGCGCGGACCTCGCGAAGACAGGCCGCTGCGCGTCGTTCGCATCCACCGGACGGAAGGCCGTGTAGTCGGCAGGCGGGCGGGCGCTTTCCTGGGCGATCAGCAGCGCCAGGGCCGACTCCATCCGCCACAGCGCCAGCCGCACGTTCTCTTCCTGAAGCGCGAGCCGCTTGGTCTCGGCCTGGTCGCGGTCCAGGCGCAGGACCTCGCTGCTGATCCAGCCCATGGCGGCCAGGACGACGGCCAGCGCCACGGCAAAGACCAGGGCGATCTGCCACGGGCGTTTCATCCGTTCGCACTCCGCTCGGCAAACATGTACCCCGTGCCGCGGACGGTCAGGATGACGGACGGGTCCGACGGATCATCGCGCAGTTTCTCGCGCAGCCGCGCCACGTGCATGTCGATGGTCCGGGTGGCCAAGCCCCGTGGGTCGAGCCGCCAGACGCGCGTGAGGATCTCGTCGCGCGAGATGGCGCGGCCGGCGTGAGCGGCCAGGTATTTGAGGAGCGCGGCCTCACGTTCGGAGAGTTCCTCGCGCTCGCCGCCGCCGAATCGCACCTCGCGTCGCGCGAGGTCGGCCTCGCCGCCCGGGACCTCGATCACCGTCACGTCGTCGGGCCGCTCGGGACTGCGCCGAAGGACCGCCTCGGCCCGAGCCAGCAGTTCCTTCACGCTGAACGGTTTGACGACGTAATCGTCGGCGCCGAGGCGCAGGCCCTGGACGCGATCGTTCTCCGCCCCGAGTGCCGTCAGGATGATGACCGGAAGGGTCGGCCGCTGCGTCCGGACGGCCTTCAGAATCTCGAAACCGTCGGGCCCGGGCAGGACGAGGTCGAGCAGGATGAGGTCGCACTCGGCCTGACGTGCCAGGCGCAGGCCGTCCTCGCCGTTGTCGGCCTCAAGGGGCGTGTAGCCGGCAAAGGTGAGGGCATCGACGATGCCGGCCCGGATGGCGTCGTCGTCTTCGATGACCAGGACGGTTCGTTGCTGCATGGTCGTGCGTCCCTCGAAACCCTGTCGCACGGGCCGCTGGGCGCCCGCGTGCCATCATTCTACCTCGTGGGCCACGCAACACAACGTTGCGCGCACCGGCAGCCGGAGCATGACCTGCTACAGGTAGTATCGAACATGATACCCCCTGCGCCGGTAACGACTCTGTAACAACACAAGGGTCGAGCGGCGGTGGGCCGCTGTGCCCACCGCCACTCGGCTTGCTCTTGCCAGACGCGCGGGGCAAGCCCCGCGGCTAACTCTAGCGCGACGGCACGTAGCGCTCGTAGGTGTAGGTGAACTCGCGCGTCTCGCCGGGTTCGAGCGAGACCTGCCAGCGAATCCTGCCCTGCCGCTCGAGCAGTTTGAGTTTGGTGGTGTCGAGCCAGATGGACCCTCGGTCGGACGCGTCGGTCGGTTTGCCGGTGATGCCGGGCTCGATGATGACGTCCACGGTCTTCTTCTCGTAGTTTCGGACCTTCAGGCGTCCGGCGATGGTCACGAGGTCGAGCCAGTAGTCGTGCGACGGCGAGTACGCCCGCAGTTTGCGGTCGGTCTCTTTCTCGCTCTGGTCGTGGGCGACGTTGACGGCCGCCGTCACGGGGATCTCGACCTTGCCCCCTCGGGGCGTGTACTTCAGGAGGTCTTCGCTCAGGGGGCTCGTGCCGCTGACGGCCAGGCACGGGCCGGTTGTCCAGGCGGTGTCGGTCGAGTTGTGCAGCACCAGGAAGTGTTTCATCCGCTCGGGCGGCGACCAGCGGTAGAGGTGCGCGAAGGTGATGCGCTGGGTGAAGAGCGTGACGATGGCCTTCTCGCCGCAGCGGACCGTCAGGTCCTTCTTCGTGTAGACGGTGAAGTCGGTGCCGGCGGCGGAGGCCATCTGCGGCAGGTTGCCGACGGCGGCCTTGACGTCGCCTCCTCCGCCCACGGGCTGGTCCACCACGTTCGCCCCCGCGCCGAACTGGTCGGCCCGCTGGAGGTTCGACGTAATGGCGGCGCGGCTGGCGATCTGCGTGCGGACCTCCGCCGGCGCGACCGCCGCCCCGATCATCCGGATGATCTGGCCCACCGCCACGGGGGCCAGGTAATCGGTGTGGACGAAGTGCGGCACGCCGACGACGAAGTTCACGTCGGCGTGAATCAGGTCCTCGGCCATGTTGACGAGCGTGCCTCGAAGGGTCAGTTCCGCCGTCTCCTCGTCGATGACCTTGAGGGTGTACTCGGGGATCCAGGTGATGCCCTTCCTCAGGTACGCCATGCCGATCCTGGCCCGCTTCGGCGTCTTGTTGTCGCGGCCCGCCAGGTGAACGCGGACCGGCAGTTCGAGAACCTGCAGCCGCTTGACCCCGGCCACAGGGACGGCGAAGGTGTTGGTCCCGGTTTCGAGTGCGGCGAAGTCGCGTTCGACCGAGACCAGGCGTCCGGCGGCCGTCCGCTCACCGCCCTTGTGGGTGTAGGTGAGTTGGACCTTCAGGTGCAGGCATGCCGTGAGGCGCGCCCGTTTGGTGGCCACGTCTTTCGGGGCGTCGGCGCCGTCGAACTCGACGACCTCGCCCGGCCCCGAGCCGACGACGTCCACCACCTCGTCCTCGGAGTGGGAGTAGATGGCCAGCGTGCCGAACGTGGCGGGCGGCACTTCGCGCGCGACGCACCAGCCGTCGCGCAGGCCCGTCTCGCCTTCCCGGACGAAGAACCCCAGGCCGTTCTTGAAGACGGCGACGCTCGTGACGCGCGGCTTCCAGAGATACGGGTTCTCCTCGTCGTCGGCCGCCGGGGGCGCAGCGGCGCGTGCGGCGGCACCGAACACCAACAACACGCCTAACGCGACGGCCGCCGGACGTACGACTCGAGGTCCTCTCCAAAGCCTTCTCATCAGACACCTCCTTTCGTGCGGTTCGTTCGAAACCACGTTCCTACTCACTCTTAGACCCCCGGGGGCGTCCGCGTCGGTAACGGCTGCGCAACGAGGCGTGCGGATAATGTGCTTGCACGCAGGTGGGCCGCACCTAGACTCGGGACATGCTCCGGGAACGCCGGTTGGGTGGTGGCGCGTGGGCGAAGACATCTACGACGTTTTGATCGTCGGCGCGGGCGCGGCCGGCTGTGCCGCCGCGATGAATCTGCCGCAGGGCACGAGGACGCTGCTCGTCGATCGCGGCCGGCCGTCGGACGGCCGGTGTTGCGGCGGGCTGTTGGCGCCGGATGCGCAGCGGGCCATCGCGCGGCTGGGCCTTGGGCTGCCCCGGGAGGTATGCGTCCTTCCGGAGCCGCAGGCCGTCCACGTCCACGACCTCGATTCGGGGCACGAGCAGGTCTATCGCCGGGATTACGTAAACCTGGACCGTGCGCGGTTCGACGCGTGGCTGCTGGACGTTGCGGCCAAGCGGGCCGAGTTCCGTCCGCACACGCGGCTGGTGGGCCTGGAGGTCCGCGCCGACGGCGTGGCAGCACGCATCGCATCACGTGGAAACGAGGAGGAGGTGGTGCGGGTGCGGGTGCTCATCGGGGCCGACGGCGCCGCGTCGCGTGTGCGGCGGACCGCGTTCCCGCACGTTCCCCTGGCCGAAACGATGCTGGCGATCCAGGTACGGCTGGCTGCCGCTGAGCCGCCGCCCGTCCATGAGGTCCTGTTCGCGAGCGGCCTGACGGACTTCTACGCGTGGGCCATCCCGAAGCCGGGGTCGGTCCTGGTGGGCAGCGCCTTCGGACGGCCGCGCGGGGCGCGGGAGCGATTTGAGAAGATCCTCGCGTGGTACCGCGACACGTTCAGCCTGGACGGTGAGGTGCTCGTGAGATCGGCCCGGCGGCTCACCCGGCCGCGCGCCAAGGGCGACCTGTTCGGCGGCTCAGGGCCGGTGCTCCTTGCGGGGGAGGCGGCGGGGCTGGTGAGCCCGTCGAGCGGCGAGGGGCTCTCGTTCGCCATCGCGAGCGGCGCCGCCGCCGGACGGGCCGCCCGAGAAGCGTCGCCGGA
>DATKXP010000577.1:0-4237 GCA_035529015.1 Phycisphaerae bacterium
CCCGCAGGCCGAGACCTTGCCCCAGGAGCCGCTTGGCCACCCGCCGCCGGGCCTCCAGTTCCACTGCGCTTCCTTTGGGTCTCATACCCAAGGGATCGGCTCATCGCCCGCCGTTCCTTTAGCAATACAGGGGTCAATAAGGCAGCCTATGCGGAGACCCCGCAAGGCCAACCAGATCGACTGGCATTCGGGAATTACGACCGACTCGAAGACCAGCTGAAGAAGGCATACAGGAGTCAATCAAGAACCAAGCTGTTCTATGACAGTGCCAAGCCGACAATGGCGAGGAGAATCGCGCTGCATGTGCGTGAAGAGCACATCGGAAAGGAACTTCGCAGACACCTGAGCGAAGTCATAGATGCCATCAAGGCAGCAAACGCGTAGGACCTAGCGGGTCTGACATCCGCGCCGAGGTCCTTGCCCATCCTCGGGAACCAGCACCAGGGCTCGACATTACGGGCTCGCCCGATTGAGGCTCTTCGGCCCCACCACAACCCCAAGAGCGTCGTCGTGTCTCTTGACTACGTCCCTCTGTCCCTGTGTGCCCCGCCGTTCTACATCGCCTCCTGAATGGCAATGGTCGCATCGGCAACGGCGCGGCGGAGGGTGTTGAACGCGCCGAGTTGGTCGGCTTTGGCGGGGTCGATGGCGTCGAAGCCGTCGGCGGGGAAGGTTTCGCCGCCTTGGGTGTAGGCGGTCCAGTTGTCGATGATCGAATCGGCGATCTGCTTGAGTAGCGCCTCGGCGGCGCGGACCTGGGCGGCGGCTTTGCCCGCCTTCTTCGCCTGGGCGATTCGTTTTTCGAGCGCGAGGATGTACTTGAGGTCGTCGATGCCTTCGCGCGAGCGCTCGTAGTCGAGCGTCGGCGAAATGCTCTTCCCCTCCGTCCGCACGAGTGAGCCCTTGCCGTTCTCCAGGTTGTAATACCACTCGACCTTGCCGATGACGCCGTAGCGGGTCATCTTCCAGAAGAACAGGCCGAAGGGGAAGCGGCCGCTGCCCGCGTTGACGAACCAGGGGATGGCGCCGGTCTTGGCGGTCAGTTCCGTGAGGAACTCGCGGTTGATGAGCCGGCGGCCCTTGTTGTGATGGTCGATGCCGTCCCACCCGTTGTTGATGGCGGCCACGTTCAGGTACGGGGCCATGGCCATGACCTCCATGTACCCGTTCATGTCGCTGGTGGTGATCATCTCGGGCATTTCTTCCCAGGTGAGGCGTGCGAGGCGGCCGGCGAACTCGACGCCCTTGACCCCCTTGTTCGTGAACTCGTCGCCAATCGAGAAGATGACGGGCACGGGGTGCTTCAGGGCCTCGGCGTGCAACGTGTGCATGACCTCGAAGTACTTCTGCTGGAACCGTTTCGAATCGATGGAGCCGTAGCCGGTCAGGCCCGAGATGGTCAGGTTCATCGGCGTGGCGAAGTAGACGGGCTGCTTGAATCCGGCCGCAAGGTAGGCTTCGAGGAACGCGCCAAGTTCGCTCGTGTCGTCGTCGGTGACGGGCAGGTGGAAGTTGTAGAGCGGCCCGACGACGGTCATGCCGTGGTCTCGCATGTCCTTGAGGTGCGCCGCCAGGACCGCCGGGTCCTTGGGGTTCGAGTAGTTGAAGCCGAGGGCGTAGGGCGGTTCTTCGAGCGCGATCGGCAGCACTTCCAATTCAATCGCCAGCCGCGCGACGGGTTTCGAGTCGCTCGTGACCGTGCAGACGCCCTTGTACGTGCCGGGCCCCGAGTCGGCGGGGACCTTGACGGTGACCCAGAAGAGTTCCTTGCTCCAGGCAGCCATGTCCCAGGCGCGGCCGAGGTCCATGAGGATGTCGCGTCCCTCGCCGTGAAAGCCCTCGACCGAGCGTACGCGGACGTTGGCTGCGGGGATCGTTCCGCCGGGGCCCTTGAGGTCGCCGGCGGTGATCATCACGCTGGCGAGGCGCTCCTTCGGCTGGAGGGCGAAACTGGCGGGTTCGACCTCGCCGGGCGCAGCGAACATTGTCGCGACGGCGGTCGGCCTGCCGCCCAGCGGCTTGATCGACTTGTCCTGCGTGGCCATGGTGTCGGTGACGTAGAGGTCGATCTGGGCGAAGGCGGCATGGCAGAAGGTCAACAGGGCGATAACGGTCAGCACGTGTCGCATGGTGCACGCTCCTCGCAAGTACCCCCGCCTGACGGCGGGGGCTGGTTGCACTTCGCTATTCCTTTGCGTCGCCGCCGGCGGGGACGAGTTTGGCGTCGTCGAGCCAGATCGTTCCCTTGCCGGTGACGTAGATGTAGAGGCCGTAGGTCGGTGCGTCAGCGTCGGGTTTGCCGTTGAGTGTCACGAGTTCCCACTCCGTGCCGATGCGTTTGCGGAGGGTGCCGCGCGCCCCGGCCTCGAAGTTCAGGAACAGTTGATTCTCGCCCTCGCCCTTGGCCCAGACGGTGAAGACGTACTCGGTGGCGCCGGGGGCCATGGGCAGTTTGGGCGTCATGATGCCGATGCGGCCGGCCTTGCCCTTGCACGCGATGCGGGCCGAGTATTTGCCGGAGTGGACGTACGCGGGCCGGTCTTCCCAGCGGTTCTCGTAGTCGCCGCCCCAGGACCATCCGCTCCACCAGAGCCAGCGGCTGCGGTTGGGGGCGGAGTTGCGGTTGATGTCCTCGAAGCCGCCGTTCTGGATGAAGTTGAGCGGCGGGTTGCTGACCGAGAGCATCGTCGGTTTGAAGCGGCCGGCGAGGCGATCCCGTAGCATCTTCGTGCGGCGGGCGCAGGCGGCATCGCTCAGGAGGCCGGCGGCTTTCTGCTTCTCGACGGCCGCAAGGGCCGCCTGGATGCGCTCCTTCGGCCACAGGCTGGCCGTCAGTTGCTCCTTGGTCTCGGCCGCCAGCGCCATGGCGGCAGCCAGGCAGAGCAGGGCAATTGGGATGAGGCGTGTCGGACGTGGCATGGTCGGGCTCCGTCTTTGAACGATGTCACTTGTCACTTGTCACTGGTCACTTGTCCCTTGCGGCAATGCAACGGCGGCAGGCCCTTACGGACAAGTGACCAATGACAACTGACAAAGGACCAGTGACCACTCGGGCACCGGACCCGGGACTCTGGACCAGTATGTTCGGCCTCAACACGCCGAATCCGATTTGGGATCCCCTCCCGGATCCCGATGCCCGTACGGCTGTGTCCATCATGGCGCCTGCCCAGGCCGGATGCAAGCGATTGCCGGCCCGGTTGGTGAGGCTTGACGGCGGCGCGCCGTGCCGATACAGTTCACCGACTTCTTTGCCCGAGACCCTGTATCCATGAACGAGATCGTTGCCAGAGAGCCGTTGGGGCCGGATACCGTCCGGCTCGACGTACTCCATCCGAAACTGGCCCGCAAGGCCAGGCCCGGCCAGTTCGTCATCCTGCGCGTGAGCGAGGGCGGCGAGCGGTTCCCGCTGACGATCGCCGACCGCGACCCGTCGGCAGGAACGATCACGCTGATCTTCCAGGTGGTGGGGAAATCGACGGCCATGCTGGCCGAACTGAAGGTGGGCGACGCGATCCTCGACCTGGTCGGACCGCTCGGCCGGGCCACCGACATCGAGGCGTACGGCAGCGTCTTGTGCGTCGGAGGCGGCATTGGGGCAGCGCCGCTGTATCCGATTGCCAGGGCCTTGAAGGAGGCCGGCAACGAGGTCGTTGTCGTCATCGGCGCGCGGTCGAAGGACCTGGTTATTCTGGAGCGTGAGTTTCGCGCCTTCGCCGATGAGGTCCGGGTGTCCACCGACGACGGCACGTACGGCCGGGAAGGTTTCGTGACGGATGTCATCACGGACCTGTTGTCGGAAGGCCGGACGTTCGCCCGGTGCTGGGCCATCGGCCCGGTGCCGATGATGCGGGCTGTCTGCCAGGTCACGCGCGAGGCGGGCCTGCCGACCGTCGTCAGCCTGAACCCCATCATGGTCGATGGGACGGGCATGTGCGGCGGTTGCCGCGTCATCGTTGGGGGCGAGGTGAAGTTCGCCTGTGTCGACGGTCCGGAGTTCGACGGCCACCAGGTGGACTTCGATATCCTGGCTCGGCGGCTGACCGCCTACCACGACAGAGAGCAGCAGGACTACGACGATTGCCGCATCGGGCTCCATCGCCCTGACACGAAGGACCAGGACGCTCCTTCTGCCCGGTAGAAAGGCCGTTCCTGGATGACCACAGCGAAGGGTGGCAAGAAGCCCCTCCCGCCGCGCGTTCCCATGCAGGAACGGCCGGCGGCTGAGCGGGTCCGCGAC
>DATKXP010000578.1:0-2845 GCA_035529015.1 Phycisphaerae bacterium
GATCCGGTTCTCCCAGTTGACCATGATGTCATAGTAAGGCTGCAAGGCGTCGAAGTCGGCATCGGCCTTGGCCATGACGGTCTCCCCGCGTGGCAGTCATGCCAGAGGGATTCTAGGGTGTGCGGTGAGGGCGTGCAAGCCGTTGGGCGCGACCGCGAGAAGATGACTCATCCCCAGTTTGTGTCGGGCCGTCCGTGCCGTCAGGCACGTTTGCACTCTAGCCACGGGCGCAAGCCCGTGGTGGAGTGGAGGGCTGGAGGTCAGAGCCCCGTAGGGGCGTTTGGACTTCAGTCGTCCCTCCGGGGCTTCACGGGTGAGGCACCCGTGCTCTGGCCACGGGCTCGCGCCCGTGGCTAGAGCGCAGACGCCCCTTGCGGGGCGAACGCCCGGCACTCCCCAATGCGGGCACACGTCCGGGGGCAGGCCCACGGCAAACGGGGGATGAGTCAGGCCGAGAAGCGCTTGACACGCGCAGCGGGCGCGTCTATGCTTCCGGGTGGCGTGCGCGGGTGGTGGAATTGGCAGACACGCCAGCTTGAGGTGCTGGTGGCTATACAAACGGCCTTGCAGGTTCAAGTCCTGTCCCGCGCACCATTTCTTTGCGCCCGATGCGTTCTCGCATAGCGGCTGATACTACTACGCTACGTTCCGCGCGGCGGCCTTCCCAGGCCGCCGCGTAGCCGCACCGCAGGCCGGGTGGCACGGCAGCCCGAAGGGCGGCCGTGTTGGACACTGGATGCCCACGGCCGCGGCTGCGCCGCTGCCGTGCCACCCGCCTACTCACGACTTCGTTTTTTCAGCGCGCGCGGCACAAAGACGATGACCATCCACGCCGCCACGGCGCCGCAGGCGATGAGGAAGACCGGCAGGCTGCCCCAGATCGCCAGGAGCGGAATCGCCGTGCTGGTCCACAACCCGCCGCCCATGAACGGTTCGTGCAGCAGTTGCTTCGACGCGAAGGCGTCGGCGGCCGGCGTCTCGTAGTCGGGGTCCACGACCCGCAGCAGCAACAGCCCCGTGGCCGTCACGCCCATCGACTGGCCCATCTCGGCAATCGACCGCTCGAACCACGCGTCGGGCAGCATCCGCCGCGCGAGCACCGTCACACAGAAGACGTTCCACCCGATGGCCGCCGCCACCACGATGACGAACGGCGCGAGCAGCGCCGTCACCGCCTCGATGCGGATCGTCGCAATGGCCGCCACCACGAGGAAATCGAGCGCCGCGTTCTGGACCCGCCGCGTCAGGCCCGGGTCAATCAGGTCGTGCTTGTCGAACCGGTCCTCGACGAACTGGACCACAAGGCCCCCGATCATGCACAGCGGAAAGAGCGGAAAACTCTTGATCACGATGTACAGGGCCGACCCTTTGCGGGCCGCGTCGTCGAGGCCGGCGTTGACCCCGCCTTCGACCAGCCACGCCGCCTCTTTGATGAGGTACCCGATGAGCACCGCCACGCCGACGACCACCAGGTGCAGCGTCAGCGAGCCGATGGCGTCGGAGGAGACGGTCAGCCGCCCGGCGCTCGGCCGCTTGTCGTGCGGGATGATGCCGGCCCGTTCGAGGGTCGAGAGGGCCGACGGTTCGCGTCCGCCGGCCAGGTGCCTCCGCCGCGCGGCCCAGTTGATGAGGATCATTCCGACGACGATGGCGCTGGTGACGCCGGCCGTAGCGCTGGCCAGGGCGAGGTCCTTCCCCTCGGGCCACCCGCGGTCCTCAAAGGTGGCTGCCAGGCCGCCTGCCGTCCCGTGGCCGCCCTCGAACCCCACCGGGATGATGCCGCCGAACATGGGGTCCACGCCGAACACGGGCCCCAGCAGGACGAGGACGAGTCCGACGCCCACGACGTACTGCCCCCACGCCACGACCTGGCCGTAAGCCAGTTGCGGCCCGGCCCGCCGCCACAACGTCCTCACCTTCGGCAGGGGGTGGCCGAGGAACAGGCACGCAAAGACGATGTTGATCAGGAGGCCCGGCAGGCTGCTCCATCCGGCCGTCCACTCCTGGGGCAGCAGGTGGCCCGTCCGCCCGGCTACCTGGATGATCGCCAGCGCCACCAACCCGGCGATGACCGGCGACGGCAGGTACAGCCACTGAAGCAGACGCACCTTGCTCCGCAGAAGGTATCCGGCGTACAGCACGAGGCACAGTGCGATGAACGAGATCATGCGGTGTCTCCAAGCGGCGGCTCGGACGTTCCCGCGGGCAGAGCCCGCGGCTCGAACGGCTCGAACGGCAAAACGGCTACCGCGCCCCGACCCATTCGAGGACCTTCCGCCTCAGGTCCCTCAGCGGCGCTCCGAACACGCGGTGCAGCCGGAGGAACCACGGCGGGTGCTTGCTGGCGGCACGTTCCTGGGGTGTCATCAGGTCGCCACGATAGAGGCGTTTGAGTTTGCGGACGTGGTAGCGGTCGGCCTCCTGGAGCATCGTCAGCACCCGCCGCTTGACCGCGCCCAGCGGCCAGGGCGACGGCCGGGGCGCCCACGAGATCTGAAAATCGATGAGCACCGGCCGCCCGTCGTCGGCCACCAGGACGTTATCCGGCTTGTTCATATCGACGTACGCCATGCCGTGTGCGTGCAGCGACGCGACGAGCCCTTCGAACCGGTCGAAGAAATCGTCGGGCGGCGGGGCCGTGCAGTCGAGCAGGTCGTTTCCCTCGATCCACTCGTGAACGAAGGCGCTTATGCCGAGGCGCCCGAGCAGGCGCGGCACGCCGCCCGTATCCTGGAGCAGCCGGTAATGGCGGACCTCGCGGTCGGCCATCAGCCGCCCGGCCCACTCCAGCGGCCACCCCAGGAACGGTTCGGTGTGATAGTGTTTCAGGCAGACGCGCCGGCCG
>DATKXP010000579.1:0-5397 GCA_035529015.1 Phycisphaerae bacterium
AGTACTGGCGGTGGGTGTCGATTCTCTCCAGGAGACTCTTCACCTCGCCGGAGTCCTTGTGGCTCTGGGCTTCCTGGGCGCGGGCGTCCGCTTCGTCGAAGTTCTTCTGCGCGAGCGCCTCGTTCGCCCGGGCCATCGCCATCTGGTAGTGTGCCTCCGTTTTCCACCCCTCGACCTGGGTCTTGAGGTCTGTGTCGGCGGCGGTCAGGAGTTTCTCGATCTCCTTGCAGGTGTTGATGACCTGGTCCCACTCCCCCTTGGCGAGGAAGGCCTTGGCGGCCTTGACGCGGCTGTCGAGTTCACGCTGGTGGCCGGCCGTCCTGATGAACGTGTTGGCATCCGCATGGTTCGGGTTGAGGCCGAGCACCTGCGTGTACAGTGCCAGGGCCTCATCCATCAGTTTGTTGTCTGCCAGGGTCTTGGCCCGGCCGGCCAGGTCCTCGGCCTTGGCGTTGTTCATGGCCGTCCGGACGGTCTCGGAGGGCCGGATCGCCATGATCTGCTCGTAGTAGGAAACTGCCTCGGCCCACTTGCCGTCCGTTACGGCCTTCTGGGCGAGGCCGACCAGTTGTATGTACTGCTTCTCAATGGCCACCATCTGAAGCAGGCCGTCGATCTCCGACCCGGGGCGGGTCTTGCGGGCGGCCTCGAACGCCGCCTGGGCGTCCTGCAGGTTCTTCCGCTCGAAGTGCTGCTTGCCCTGATCCACCAGCGTCTTGTACTCGGTGAGTTCCTTGCGTTCGCGGAACTCGGCGATCTGGTCGTTCAGGTCGAGGTCGGCGTACTTGGCCTGAAGGTCTTCGAGCAGCGAGATCGCCTGGTCGTACTGGCTGTTGGTGGTGGCCAGTTTTACGTCTTTCATGACCTGCCCGACGTCCCGCGCCTTGTTGAACCGGCGCATGAAGTCCGCGGCCCACGTGTGGGCGCCGTGCTTCTGGGAGGCGACGTTGGCGTTGGCGGCGGCCTTGTCCCACTGTTTCTGCTCCAGCGCCAGTTCCGCCCGCGCCATCACGGCGTACTTGCGGGCCTGCATGCGCTCCGGTTCCAGCCTGCGGAACCGCTCGTCCCGGTCGATGTCCGTGAAACTCTGATCCGCCAGCGCCCACTCGCTGCGGTTGAACTGGTCCTCGGCCTCCTCCATCCGCCCCTTCATCTCGGCTCTCAGTTCATTCTTCACGGACTGGTCCCAGATGACCAGGCCCACCGCTGCTGCGATCAGGGGACCGCCGATGATGGCCGCCCAGAACACGGCACGCTTCCACGTCCACTTCGGCACGGGAAGCGGTGCGGTCGTCTCGCCGCTCTCCACGGGTGGCGCCACGCCCGGCCGGGCCACCGCCCCGGCCGCAGCACCCTGGCCGCGCGGCGCCACACGCATCCCCGCCGCCTGCGGCGCACCGGCCCCGGCTGCAGCCGGCACCTGCACCGTCGCATCCGCCTCCATCTCCTTCTCGAGCGACTCCGAGTCGGTCTGCGAGATGCTCTTGCCCTGGACGTGCATCACGAAGATCCGCCGCAGCCACTTGATGATCTGCTCACTCGACGCAAACCGCCGCGACGGATCCTTCTCCGTCATGCGATCGACGATCTTGGCGACCAGCGGCGGGATGCCCGGCTGAAGGTCGCGCAGCGGCGGGGCCTTCAGCGCCGGATTCGAATGCCAGTGCATCCAACGGACCTGCTGGGCCCGTTCGTCGCGCAGGACGTCGCGAAAGACCTCCGCGAACTTCTCCGGACCCACGAGCATCTCGTACGCGATCATCCCCAGGCTGTACAGGTCGGCCCGCGCATCGACCGGCGCGCCCGTGAACATCTCGGGCGCCATGTACTTGGTCGTCCCCATCGGCAGGCTCGTCTTGCCGCCCGAATGCCCGATGAGGCCGAAGTCGGTGATCTTCAGTGCTCCGTCCTTGGCCATCATGATGTTCGCCGGCGTCAGGTCGCGGTGGACGATGCCCTGGGCGTGCATGGCCTTCAGGCCCAGCGCCGTCGAAAGAAGCACCCCCAGGCCCGTCTGAAGCGGCACGGGGCCGCGATCCATCAGCACGCGCAGCGTCGTCCCCTCGACGCACTCCATCACCAGGTACAGTTGGCCGCCGTCCTGGATCAGTTCGTGGACGTTGACGATGTTGGCCTGCGTGGCCGAGAGTCTGGCCAGGGTCTGGGCCTCGGTCCGGAACCGCTCGAAAAACCGCGGGTCCTGGGCCAGATGAGGCGCAATCTGCTTGACGGCCACGTACCGGTCGAGCGACGGGTCGTAGGCCTTGTAGATGATGGCCATGCCGCCGGTCGCGATCCGCTCGCGGACCTCGTACTTGCCGAGTTTGACGCCGGGCTTCAGCGAGCCCGCAAAAGTCTGTTCCGCCATGGTTGAGGTGTCTCTCCGGTTTCCGTACTCGCTCGGCCGCCGCGCCTCGTCGGCCGCAGCCCCCTGTCGGTTAACGGTTTGGTCTGAGTTCCGGCCCGCCCTCGTTTGAAAGGCTCCCCACCACCCGGATCTGGGCGGCGTACGGCTTGCCCTTTTTCACGTCATAATCGAGGCCGGGTACCGTGATCTTATCGCCCAGAAATCGCCGCGCAAACGGTATCTGGAGCAGAAACTGGTACGTCACCCGCACGTCCAGAAACTCCCAGTACCAGAAATCCCAGATCGGCAGATCCCGATGGTAGAACGGGCAGTACGGCTCGTAGTCCCAGCCCCACTGGGTCCACTCGTCGCGGCGATGGTGGCGGTAGGGGCAGTCGGGGTCGGGGTTGCCGTCCTGCCAGTGGTCCGGCGGGGCCAGTTCGAGTTGCGTCACGGGCATCTCCGCACCATCCTTGGTACAAACCGAGTCGGCGTAGGCGTACTGGGCCCGGACCCGGCGGGGCCAGCCCCAGCCCCATTCGGGGTCCTCGGACGAGTCTCTCAGGTTCATGGCCCCTTGCGCCGCGCTGGACACCCGTTCCTCGGCCCCCGGCAGGGGAACCTCGCCGGCGCCGCCGCCCGACGCACTCACCTGGCCGCTGATGGGCACCAGCGCCAGGACCGCCGCTCGCCGGATGATCTCCCGCTTCTCCGAGATGCCCTGATCCGGACTGTAAACGAGATTGCGCCCCTCGTCGTAGATCTCCATCGGCACGACGACCGTGGCCATCCGCGCCGCCGCAAACGCCGCGTAGTGCACCACCATGTTCGCGTTGAACAACAGCGCCGCCTGCGTCACCGTCAGGAAGATTATCAGGGCAAACGGAAACAGGAGCGTCATCTCGACGGCGGCCGTTCCGCCCTGATCCGGGTGGAGCCCGCCCTCAGCCGGCTTCGTGCGCGGCCGCATCGCGACCAGCAGCGCCGCCACCACTCCCAGGACCCCCACGCCGCCCACCATCAGCACGATGCACCGCACCGCCAACGGGCTGACGGCCGCCGCCGTCAACCACTGGGGCGCGCGGCCGAAGGCCTTGACGGCGAGCCAGACGATTCCGATACTGGCCAGCGCACTGGCCGCGCCGAGCACCAGCAGTCTCGCTTTACCTGTGCGCTTCATCGGTATGTCCTCGTCCCGAATCTCGCCGGGTTCGTCAAAGGCCGAGCAAGCGTCCCGCGACGTCGCAGAGCGATTCGCCGATCAGGTCCTCCGTCAGGAACCACAACGTTCCGACACACACGGCGAAGCCGAACGGCACGCGAAACGTGTCGGCCGGCACGGCATCGGCCATCTTCGCCTTCGGCAGCGGCAGGATACGTACGGCCAGCCACAGCCGCCGCAGCACCCGCCGCGTCTCGCCCCGCCAGATCATCAGGATGACGCCGACGGCCGCGGCCACCAGGAAAGAGTAAAAGACCGCGTAAAGCGCTCCGGTGCTCTCCCAACCGAGAAACGCTCCCACGACGCCCATCAGTTTGACGTCGCCGCCGCCCATTCCGCCTAATAGGTATGGTATGAAAAGGATGCCGAACCCGAAACCGAAGCCCAGCACGTGGTCCAGGAAACCGTCCCAGGCCGCTCCGCCGGCGGCGCCCTGGGCGGCCCCGAGCGCCAGGCCGACAGCAATAGCGGGGTAGGTCAACCAGTTGAAGACCTTGCCCCGCGCCAAGTCACACACGGCGGCCACGAGCAGTACCGCGGCCAGGACACCAAGCGAAACCCATTCCCAAATCACCGGCGCTCCCCGTCCCTCGTCGGACCGGACCGTCGCCCGCCGCGCGCGCCGAATGGACCACGATCGCTCCGACGCGCCGGACCGAAACCCCGCACGGTCTGCCGACCCGTCACCGGGCGCGCCGGTACGGCCACGCATGCCCAACGGCGTCGCCGGCGACTAGTCCAGTGAGCCGCCGAACCAGGGGGTATCATCATCCCCGGTCCCCTCGGCATCGGTTGTGGCGTCCTCCCAGATGTTGACCACCCATTCCTTGATCTCGTTCCGGAACAAGATCAGGATGCCCAGCAGGGGCAGGACGATGGCGGCAATGATGAGGAGTTTTTCGAGCCCCTCGGCGCCGCGTTCGTCGCGGTGCAACTTCCTCAGACTGTCCATCACGTATCTCATCACTTGCGTCTCCTAACCTGTTTCACGTCCCCTCAAGCGGCCGTCAGATGAACGGCCATGTCGTAAAAAACGCGATCATGCCGAAGTAGTCCGTCAGCACGTGGAATATCTTGTAGAACAGCGCGATCAAGAACAAGGCGATGAACCCGAACGTAAACGCATAGTCGAGCATCCCGCCACGCTCATCACGGTGAAAGCGCAGGGCCACCGCCACACCGGCCCTTCGGGCCAAGGCGCCGACCCATCGCCGCCCTGTCTTGAACACCGTCATCGGGCGCACCTACCCCCTGTTTCTTCCCCCTATTTATCGGCCACGAGCGGCTCAAGGCTTGGCAAGTTTGCCATGGCGCTCTGGACGGCCACTTCCTCGCGGAAGGCGATCTTGGCGCCCGTCCACTCCAGCGACGCCTTTGCCAGTTCCCTCTCGCCCTTCGGCAGACGCAGAACAAACAGGTCCTCCGTCTGGTACTGGCCGCGCGCATCCAGCGGCAGGGTCTGTGCGACCTGGACCACACGCCGACTGCCGTCCTGAAACCGCATCATCTGGACAATCACGTGAATGGCCGATGCCACCTGGGCCCGCAGGGCCGCCAGCGGAATGTCCACGTTGCTCATCAGGGCCATCGTCTCGAGGCGGTTCAGCGCGTCGGCCGACGAATCGGCGTGGAGCGTTGTCACCGACCCCGCGTGGCCGCTCGTCATCGCCTGGATCATGTCGAGGGCCTCGCCGCCGCGGCACTCGCCCACGATGATCCGGTCCGGCCGCATCCGCAGGCTGTTCTTGAAGAGGTCGCGGATCGTGACCTCGCCCCGTCCGTAACGGTCGGGCGACCGTGATTCGAGGTTGATGACGTGCGGCTGGTT
>DATKXP010000580.1:0-3603 GCA_035529015.1 Phycisphaerae bacterium
TACCGCGTCGAACGGCTGCTCGCCAATATATCGCGCGACTGTCGCGAGATGGCGCTCGTCGCGCACGAGGTCAACCTTGCCGCCCTTCGTCCACCAACGCCAGCGCGAACCAAACTCCGAGCGAAGGCGACGCGTCGCGAAGGCTTTGAGTACGCGCATCGCGTGTTTGCCCGTCACATCTCGCGCCTCGACGAGCACGTGCACGTGGTCCGGCTGAACGTTCGCGGCAAGCAGGCGCCACCCCTGGCCGGCAGTGGCCTGGCGCACGCCCTCGGCCGCAAGGCGCCGCTGGCGCAACGTCAGCCAGCACGCTTCTTCCTGCATGGCATTGGCCGCCGCATTCACGCGCCTGGGGTTCCACGGCGCGTAGGGCGTTCCCGGGGTTCGGTTCTCGCGGTCAACATAGCCCCGCTCGTCGCCGGGCAGCCATTGGCCGTAGCACGTCCACGTGAGATGGTAAGCGAGAACCGCCATGTGCTTCCCCCCTTCGAGCCACGCCCCCCGAGCCGCGACCTTCGAGCCGCGACCTTCGAGCCGCGACCCCCGAGCCGCGACCCCCGAGCCGCGACCTTCGGTCGCGGGCACGTTCGCGAGCCGCCAAGGTTTGGCGCGCCTTGACGTGCCCGCGGGCAAAGCCCGCGGCTCGAACGCCCGCGGCTCGAACGCCCGCGGCTCGCATGCCCGCGGCTCGAAAGTCGCGCATCGCGCTTCGAGCGGCTCGGGTTTAAGGCACGATCTCCGTCCCCACGCCGCGATCGGTGTAGATCTCGAGGAGCAGGCTGTGCGGCACGCGGCCGGAGACGATGTGACATTTCTTGACGCCGCCCTTGAGGGCCTCGAGCAGCGTCTGCACCTTGGGGATCATGCCGCCGGTGATGACCCCTTCGGAGAGCAGCCGCTCGGCGTCGGCCTCCGAAAGATGCGAGAGGAGGCCGGCTTCGTCGTCGGCCCGCTCGCGGATACCGTGCGTGTCGGAGACGTTGACAAGTTTGTCGGCCTCCAGCGTGCGGGCGACGGCAGCGGCGGCCTCGTCGGCGTTGCAGTTGTACTTCTGGCCGTCGTCGCCGACGCCGAGCGGCGCGATGACCGGAATCGTGCCCAGGTCGCACAGGCCGCGCAAGAGCAGCGCATCGACGCCGCGCACCTTGCCGACGAGCCCGAGGTCCCGGCCGTCGGCCTCCGTCAGCCGCTCGGCACGAAGGGCGCACCGTTTCTTCGAGGTCAGCCCCTCGGCCCGGGCGCCGGCCGCTTCGAGCAGCCGCACGATCTCGCGGTTGACGTCGGTCGCCAGGACGTCCTCGACGATCCGGAGTTCCTCGGGCCCGGTGTACCGGAGGCCGTCGATCCATCGCGGCTCGAGGCCCGCATCCTCCATCGCGCGGCTGATGGCCTTCCCGCCGCCGTGCACGATGACCGGATAGATGCCGACGGCCCGCATGAAGGCGATGTCGGCGCAGACGGCGGCCAGGTCTTCCTCGACGTCCATGAACGAGCCGCCGAGTTTGACGACCGCCACGGTGCCGCGGAACCGGCGGATGTACGGCAGCGCTTCGATCAGCACCGCCGCCTTCGCAATGGCCTGCTGTTCGGCATCCATAACGTTCCCCCAAACCCGATGCGGCGTTCATCGTACCGGCGCGGCAGCAGGGTCAAGCCATTCACCGCGGCGAACCCTTGCGGCAGTCGCCAGCGCCGGCTCGACGTACCCGCGGGCAGAGCCCGCGGCTCGAAACGATCTCGCGCCCGAAATCTTCGCCGGCTCGACGTACCCGCGGGCAGAGCCCGCGGCTCGAAAGGTCACACCTCGACCGTCCCGTCGGGCGCCGGCGCCCACCCGCCGAACTCGACGAAGGCCTCGCAGGCGGCGTCCTGCCACTCGGGCGATTCCATGCCGATGGCCACCTCGTCGAGGTACCGGCAGGCGATGAATCCCCCGCCGTGCGAGCCCAGCGTCTCGACGAGGCGCCGGGCCTCGGCCCGGATCACCTCGCGCTTCCGCGACTGGAGACCCGCCACGCTCGACTGAATGTCCACCGGGCACTCGAAGGTCATGCGGCCGCCGAACGCCTCGTTCAACCGGTCCACGCCGTAGAGGGTCGGCTGATCGAACTGGAGGACCTTGACGCCCGCGCCTCGAAGATCGTCGATGATGTCCCAGATATAGCCGCACGAGTGCATCCACACGTCCACGCCGGCGTCCGCGGCCGCGGCGCACAGCCGCTCGATCTCCGGCAGAAACAGGTCGCGGAACGTCGCGGGGGCCATCAGCAGACGGTCCTGCGTGCCCCAATCCTCGGGGTACATGACGGCGTCGGCCCCGGCGGCGGCCAGGCGGCCGACGGCCGTCAGCAGTTGGTCCATGACGGCGGCGTTCAGCGCCCGCACGCGGTCGGGCTCCAGCAGACAGTCCATCAGGAACCGGTCGATTCGGCGGATCTTGCGGCTGATGTTGAACGCGCAGCCCGGGATGTCGCCGATGCGGTACAGCCCCTCGGCCGCCGCGAAAACGTCGCGGGCCCGGTCGTAGCGCGCGTCGAGGCCGTAGTCGGGGGGCCGGTAGGCGCCCAAGCCGGCCCAGTCGGCCAGCGCCCCCTCGGCCACCTCGCCCTTCGAGATGCCCCCCAGCCGCTGCCACGTGCAGCCCCACTCATCGGTCCAGAACTCGGTGTCGCCCTCGGTCCAACGGCGCGGCTCGAAGGCCGGGTCGTCCGCCACGCCGGCGTGTACCAGGTCGGACGGCCAGGGGGCAGGCAGGTGGTAGCCGATGCGCGGGGCGGCGTCGAAGGTGATGACCTGATTGATGAGGTCGCGGGAGTTCATAGGCTTTGCCTCGGACGACGTGCCCGCGACCGGAGGTCGCGGCTCGGATGCCGCGCCGGCGGCTCTTACGGCATGACTTTCCCTTCGGGCGTATCCCACTTCTGGATGTCGGGCCAGCCCTGGCGGTCGCGAGGGCTGAGGTTTTCGCAGATGTAGCGGACGGCCTCGGCCGGGTTATCGGTCAGGTACAGCAGATCCAGGTCCTCGGGCGAGATGTGGCTGAACCGCTCGAGGACCGTCTCGCGGAGCCAGGCGAGTTGCCCTTCCCAGAAATCGGTTCCGATCAGCGCCACCGGCAGGCGGTGGATCTTCTCGGTCTGGATCAGCGTAATCATGTCGAAGAATTCATCGAGCGTGCCGTACCCCCCGGGGAAGAACAGGAGACCCATCGCGTACTTCGAGAACATGACTTTGCGGACGAAGAAGTACCGGAAGTTGATGACCTTCGTCAGGTACGGGTTGGCCACCTGCTCGAAGGGCAGGAGGATATTCAGGCCGACGCTCTCGCCGCCGGCCTCCTTGGCGCCCCTGTTGGCAGCCTCCATGATGCCGGGCCCCGCGCCGGTGATGACCGCGAACCCCGCCTCGGCGATCAGGCGGCCGCTCTCGTACGCCTTGTGGTAGTACGGGTGGTCGGGCCCCGCGCGCGCCGATCCGAAGACGCTGACGCCCGGCGGAACGCGGGCCATCATCTCGAACCCGTCCACGAACTCCGCCATGATGCGAAAGACCCGCCACGGGTCCTGGGCCAGAAAGTCCGAGTTCATGCCCTGTGACTCCTTG
>DATKXP010000581.1:0-5613 GCA_035529015.1 Phycisphaerae bacterium
CGACGTGCCGCAGACGATCGTGTTGGCCCGCACGACCTGGTCTTTGCGTCCGCCGCTCGGCCCGCCGGCCACCATGACGCGCGTGGCGTCGAGAATGTTGAACGTCGGCCGTATCGTCACGTTCAGGTCCGCGAGGTTCTGCGCGAGTTCCTGGTGCATCTTGCCGCGGTCGCCGCCCTGCGTGCCCATCAGGTTCTTCATGCAGAGCGTCACGTGGCACAGGTTGTGGGTCTTGGCGACGGCCACGTTGACGAGCACGTCGGCCGTCAGGACGTCCTCGTAGATCGGCCACTCGGCCAGCCGCTTCGCGCGCGCGTCGTCGAAGGCCGTCTGGCGGAACCGGTGCCGGGCACAGAGGAAGACGTCGGCCCCGGCCTTGCGCGCAGCCACCTCGATGCCGCTGAACTGGTAGCACTTGGCGTCGGTGCCGACCGAGTTGTCGAAGACCTTGACCTTGGCGGCCCCGGCCTCCAGGCACAACTCGACGACCGTCGCGACGACGGCCGGGTCCACCGTGGCGCCCATCTCGGGCACCTGGGCCCATCCGATGTTCGGTTTGACAACGACGACGTCGCCCGTCTTGACGAAGGTTCGGACGCCGTCTTGGCCGCACAGTTTCTCGATGGCGGTCCGGGTGTTGCGAGCGGGATCGTCACCGCCGGTGGCGAGGCCGATGCGGTTCTTCCACTCCCCGGCCATGGGGTGTGGCCGGGCGCGGAACGTCGCCTTGCCCGCCTCGGAGGCGCACCCGGGAAGCGCGAGCGCGCCACACGCTGCCGCCCCCGCCACGTGGAGAAACGACCTGCGGCTCAAGCAGTGGAGCATCTCGCGCTCCTTGGATTGCCGATTCATGGGTCAGTGACGAGTCACACGTGACCAATGACGAGTGACGAATGACGTCCGTTCTACTTCGCGTTCTCGATGCCGGCGTCGAGTCGCTTCATGAACTCCTCGACGATCTCCACGAGGTTGCTGATGGCGAACGGTTTGCGGAGGTATTCGTCCGCGCCGTTCTGCTCGGCGAACGTCTGGTGCCGCATCCCTTCGTTGCCGGTCACCATGCAGACGAGCGGCCGCTTGCCCTTCATCGTGGACTTGCCTTTGAGGCGCTGCAGCACCTGGAACCCGCCGCGCTTCGGCAGCATGAGGTCGAGGACCAGGATGTCGGGGTCTTCCTTCTCCGCGACGTCGAGCGCCGCGATTCCGTCGGACGCCGTCAGGAGCGTCTGGTTCAGGCCCCCGAACGCCAGGCTGATGGTTGTGAGGATGTCCTGGTCGTCGTCCACGATGAGGATCTTGTATTTGCCCTTGTTTTCGTCGGTCATGGCAGGCTCCTCTCAAGCGGCGTCAGGCATACTTTGATTGTACGATACGCGGGGTAGCGGCGTCAACGAAACGTGCGCCGCCTGGAGAACGCCTGAGTTACGGGGGACTATCCCCAGCCGGTGTGGCACGGCTGGCTCGTCCAGCCGTGCTGTCCCCCGTGGCTGAGCAGGTCTCCCACTGAGGCCGAACGAAAAACACCGAATGCCATATGCGAGGGCATGCGCCGTGGCCGGTGCCGAGCAAGGGGACGCGGTCCACGCGCCCGCCCGCATGGATCGTTCGGACGGTCGCCGTGACCGTCGTCCGGACTATCCTCACCCCGGTTTGCAGCCGGCGCACAGGAAGAGTGCGGCAAGCAATGCCGCGACCAGGGCCGTGATCATCCACGATCGAATCGATGCCATACCACGTCTCCAATCGCTGCTCCCTATACCATACTACTCAAAGGCCCGCTCGGGTCAAGGGCGCGGGAAAAGACTGCTCACCGTGCGGCCGGCGCCACGTTCTCCACAACGCCGATACGCCAGACGAGACCGGCCGCCGCAACGGCCGCCAGGCAGATGGCGTGGGTCAGGATGAACGTCGCGTTCGCCAGGTCGCGGTTCAGGCCGAAGATGTTCGCCATCAGAACCGTATACAGCGCGCTGGGCATGGCGGCGAGCAGAAGGCAGACCAGTAGCGGCAGCCCCGTCATGCCCATCGCCACGGCCACAGCGAGCATCAGGAGGGGACTCGCGACGAGTTTCAGCGCGGTCGCGCCGAGGGCCTTCTTCCAGAAGCGCGGCAGCCGCCGGGCACGGACCGTCAGGCCCACGCCGCCGAACTGGAGGACGATCCCCACGACCATCAGGAGGTCCACGACGTGCCATCGCTCGACGCCTCCCGGCGGCGCCGTGTCCCACAGGTTCAGCGTCAGGCCGAGCGTGGCGGTGTAGAGCGGCAGGCTGCGCACGTCGCAGAGGCTCCGCCCCAGGGTCCGCAGGGCGTAGACGACGTCGGACGTCTCGTCGCGGCGGCCGCGCGCCAGTTCACGATAGTGGTAGGCCAGCGGGAAACAGAACAGAAACGAGAAGAACGGCCACATGAGGCAGTACATCTGTTCCAGCGCCAGGCCCTGCATGCCCCAGAGGGCGAAGCACAGGCTGCCGCCCATCGTGTAGCCGACGTTTCCCATGCCGCCCTGCAGGCCGAAGACGGCCGCGTCGGCCGGCCGCATCCGCATGAAGCGCGCTACGCCCAGGCCGATGAGGCACATCGTCACGCCCACGGCCGCCCCGCTGACCGGCACCTTCCAGACGCCCGCCTGGATGTCGAGGTGCCAGATGGCCACCAGCGCGATCGGCGCGTCGCAAGCGATGATGGCAGCGCTCATGAGGGGCGCCGCCCGCGAGGGTTTCAGCAGGCCCATCCGCCGCGCGGCGTACCCGGCCGCGACCGAGCCGACGATGCACGCCATGTAAAGGACGAAACGCGTCTCAGCCGGACCGAGTTGCGTTGCCAGGACCGGTGTCAAGGACGGGGCCTTCTCTTAACAGGTCCGCGCGGCGGCCTTCCCAGGCCGCCGCGGCGTGCGTCCCCGTGGTGGCCTGGGAAGGCCACCACGCGGCGCGTGTTGAGCGCTGGTCGCGAATCCCGCGCAGCGTAGCGCCATGGGCCTACACGTCCGCCACTTTCACCAGCCGCGCGAACTCGGGGTCGAGCGTCTTCTCGCCCACCGTGTTGAACCGGACGCGGACCATGCGACGGCCGCCGGCGGTGAGAAACCGAAGGATGCGGCCCAGACCGTACGTCGGGTGCCGAACCACCTCGCCGGCCGCGAAACCCGTCTCGGCATCGGCCTCGCGCCGGATCGTCCGGTCGGCGCCGGGCGCCCGGTACCCGCGGCCTTCACCCAGGCGGGCAGGGCTGGTGCCGGTCGTCTCGTCGGCCAGTTCGGCCGTTTCCGCGGGGATCTCCGACAGGAACGGGCTGCGCGTATGGCGTTCCGCCCGGCCGCGCGTGCGGCGATACCGGGCGTAGGTCAGCGTCAGGAACCGCTGGGCCCGTGTCAGGCCGACGAAGAACAGCCGCCGCTCTTCCTCGACGTCGCTTTCGCTCTCCTGGCTGCGCGCGTGCGGAAGAAGGCCGTCCTCGCAGCCGGCGATGAAAACGGCCGGGAATTCCAGACCCTTGGCGGCGTGGAGCGTCATCAGAGGCACGCGGTCCAGGGCGTCGTCGTAGCCGTCCTGGTCGCCCGTCAGGCAGACGGTCTGGAGGAACCCTTCGAGGCCGCGCGGTGCGTCCGGGTCGTCGGCGTGCTCGGCGGCGTCGCGGTCGAAGGCCGCGCCGAGAGTGACGAGTTCGTCGAGGTTCTCTTCCCGTTCCTTCGAATCGTCGCCCGTGAGGCCCTCGGCGTAGCCGCTCTCGGTGACAACGGTGTCGATGAGGTGCTGGAGCGAGTCCTGCGGTTCCTGCATCAGCAGGTCCAAGAGTTGGCGGAACGCGACCAGGGCGCTGCGGCCGCGCGTCGGCAGGTCGGCGATGTCGGCCGCGTGGGGCAGCGCATCGAAGAGCGAGACGCCTTCGCGCCGGGCCCAGACGGTGAGCGCCTCGATGGTCTTGGCGCCGATGCCCCGGGCCGGCGTGTTGATGATCCGCCGCAGGTTCACCTCGTCGTGCGGGTTGTGGATGACCTCCAGATACGCCAGGATGTCGCGCACTTCCTTGCGCTCGTAGAAACTCGTGCCACGCACGACTTCGTACGGAATGGGCGGCCGCGCGTGGCGGAAGGCGTCTTCGATGGCGCGGGTCTGGGCAACCGTGCGGACGAAGACGGCGACGTCGCGGCGCGCGAGGCCCTGGCCGGTGAGATCGCCGATGCGCCGCGCCAGCGTCCGCGCTTCGGCCTCCTCGTCGTCCGTCAGGACGATCCGCAGACGGTCGCCCTCAGGGTTGTCGGTGAACAGGCCCTTGGGCTTGCGGTCGCGGTTGTGGCGGATAACGCCGTCGGCGGCGGCCAGGATGGTCTTGGTGCTGCGGTAGTTCTTCTCGAGACGGACGACGCGGGCGTCGGGGAAGTCTTTCTCGAAATCGAGGATGTTCGACAGTTGCGCCCCCCGCCAGCCGTAGATCGACTGGTCGGGGTCGCCGGTGGCGCAGAGGTTGCGTCGCTCGCCGGCCAGATCGCGTGCAATGACGTACTGGGCGTGGTTGGTGTCCTGGTACTCGTCGATGAGGATGTAGTGGAATCGCTCGCCGAGGGCCGCGCGGAACTCGGGATGCTCGCGCATGCCGAGGCCGACCTCCAGCAGCAGGTCGTCGAAATCGAGGGCGTGCGACTCGGCCAGAATCGCCTCGTAGGCCTCGTAGATGCGGGCGAAGTTCTTGGCCCAGAAATCGGTCCGCGGGCTCGCGGCGTAATGTCTGGCCCGCTGGAGGCGGTTCTTGGCGCGGCTGATGAACTCGGCGCAGCGGCCCGGGTCGAAGTGCGTCGGGTCGAGGTTCAGTTGGCCGAGCGCCCGCTTGATGGCCGCCTTCTGGTCGGCCGTATCGTAGATCGTGTACCTGGGGTCGAGGTCGAGCACGTCGGCGTACTGGCGGAGCATCCGGGCGCAGAAACTGTGGAACGTGGTGACGAGCGGCGGCCGGGTGTCGGGCACGAGGGCTTCGGTCCGCTCGCGCATCTCGCCGGCGGCCTTGTTCGTGAAGGTGATGGCCAGGACGGCGTCGGCGGGGATGCCCCGGCTCACGAGGTAGGCGATGCGGCGTGTGATGACGCGTGTTTTGCCGCTGCCCGCGCCGGCGAGCACGAGCAGCGGGCCGTCGATATGCGTGACCGCCTCCGTCTGGGCGGGCGTGAGGTCTTCCAGGGTTTCCATCGTCTCGTGCGTTGCCTCGACCGGGTTCAGGGCGGGTACTATAGCAGGGCGGGCGCGGGGTGTCTATCGTGTGGGCCGGCCGACGTGACCCCGCCGCTTCCGTGGGGGCGCTGCCGGCGTAAGGGCGTAGCATGCTACGCCCCTACAGAGTTCGAGGCTCGCGGCCGCCGTTTGGATTATATACTTTACGAAAACGGCCTTTCTTGAGACCCCCCCAAATCGCGCTTTTCGGACGGCCGAACCCCGTTTCTGGGCCAGAAACGGCGATTCGGGCCCTGAATGTGAAGATAGGCAAGGCAAAAAGCGCTCCGTTTTGATCGGTTTCTGATCGCTTTTTGCTCAAACTTGGTCCGTTCTTCGTCCTTTTTACCCCTTTTTTAACCTAAGTGGAGCGGGGTCAATAGGTGCTAAAGTATACAAAAGGCGGGGA
>DATKXP010000582.1:0-4399 GCA_035529015.1 Phycisphaerae bacterium
GGTGCTGCTGGTGGCGATGCTGATTGTGGCGCGGTTCTTCGACAGCGAGATGGGGTTCCTCGTCAAGGGTATCGCGTGCATTGCGGCGGGGGCCGGGTTCCTGGCGACGAACCTCGTGGTGCATCGGCTGCGGCGGAGGGCGCTGCCATGACAAGACGCTATGTGGTGCTGGGGCTTTTCGCCGTCTTGGCGCTCGGCCAGATCGGCGTGCCGGTTGCGATGATCGTGCAGCGCGAGCGGGTGATCAGCCACGGCCGGGCCTTCAAGTTCCGGACGGCGCCGGTTGACCCCTTTGACGCCCTGCGGGGCCGCTACGTGGCACTCGATTTCGAGGCGGACTTCGTGCCCGAGGTCAAAGGCGTCAAGTTTGTCGAAGGCCGCAAGATGTATGCCCTCATCGAGGAGGACGCGGAGGGCTTCGCGCGGCTTACCCGTCTCGTTGAAGATCGGCCCGAGGGCAACGCGTACATGCGGGTCGAGGTCCGCTACACGTATGAGGGCAAGGTCAACGTCCATCTGCCCTTCGACCGGTACTATCTGGAGGAGGACATCGCCCCGGAGGCCGAGAAGGCCTATTGGGAGCACCGGCGCGAAGGCAACCGCGACGCCTACGTGATCGTTCGCGTGTGGCGGGGCGATGCGGCACTCGAGGAACTGTACGTGGGCGGCAAGCCGATCCTGGAGTTCCTGGCGACCCACCGTTCCAGCGACGGAACGACGCGCCCTTAGCGAAACAGCGCCGATCCGACACGCACGATGGTGGCGCCTTCCTCGACGGCCACGTCGTAGTCCTGCGTCATGCCCATGCTGAGGTGCGCGAGGGGCTGCGGCAGGTCCGCGTCGCGGTTGATCGCATCCATCAAGTCCCTGAGCCGCGCAAAGAGCGGCCGCACGGTCTCGGCGTCGTCCACGAACGGGGGCATCGTCATCAGGCCCACCAGGTCGATTC
Source organism: Phycisphaerae bacterium (assembly GCA_035529015.1). GTDB lineage: Bacteria > Planctomycetota > Phycisphaerae > FEN-1346 > FEN-1346 > JAUVZF01. The sequence goes on from DATKXP010000582.1 coordinate 950, forward strand.
CCTCGAGCGCGGCGACCTGCGAGGCGAGTGCGGCGGCGTCGGCGGGCGGGACGCCGGCCTTGGCCTCCTCGCCGCTGACGTTGGCTTCGATCAGGCATGTGGCCTGCACGCCCTGGGCTTGAGCGCGCTTCGCGATCGCTTCGGCCAGGCGGAGCGAATCCACGCTGTGGATCATGGCGCACGTCGGGACGACGTACTTGACCTTGTTCCGCTGCAGCCGCCCGATCATGTGCCAGGCGACGTCCGTGTCGGCGAGTTCGGCCGCGCGGTCGCGGATGGCCTGTGCCCGGTTCTCGCCGATGTCCGTCTGCCCGGCTTCGGCGAGGACGCGGATCGTCTCAGGTGCCACCGTCTTCGTGACGGCCACGAGGCGGACGTCATCGGCCGTGCGGCCGCTCCTCGCCGCCGCCTCCGCAATGCGGTCGCGGACCTCTCGCAAGTTCGCCAGGACGCGTTCGGGTTGAGGATCGGTCACGGTTCGGCACGCTGCCGGCGCGGCTTACCGGCTGTAGAGCCCCGTCAGTTTGGCCTCGGCCAGGATGTGGCCTTCCATGGCGGCCAGCAGGGCCGCCTTGTCGGCGCCGGGGGCGAGTTCCAGCGCCTGGTCCAGGGCGTAAAGAAGGAAGTGGTAGTGGTGGACGCCGTGGCCGGGCGGTGGCATGGGACCGCCGTACCCGATCTTCGGCCAACTGTTGTTGCCCTGGCAGGCGCCGCCGAGGTCGGGCACGGTCTCGGTCGCCTGGACGCCCTCGGGCAGTTGGCGCCGGTCGGCGGGGATGTTCCAGATGAGCCAGTGGTCCCACGTGCCGACGGGCGCGTCGGGGTCGTCGCAGATGAGGGCCAGGCTCTTGGTCCCCTCGGGCGGGTCGGTCCACTGCAGCGGGGGCGAGGCGTCGGTCCCCTCGCCGGTGTACTGCTTCGGAATGCGGTCGTCGTTCTTGAACGCCGGGCTGGTCAGCGTAAGGGTCATGACGGTCTCCTTCGTCTGATTCGGTTTCTGGTCGCAGGCCGTCGGGGCCAGCGCGACGGCCGCAAGGACAATGCCCAACACGACGCGGGGCAACGCGTCGAAAGCGGTCGCGGTCATGGTCGTCTCCTTCATTGTCTATGATGCGCGGCGTGGCGCGGCGCTGCAAGGGCAAACAGGACGAGCCCCGACCGATACGAGCCCCGACCGATACGAGCCCCGACCGGGAGGTCGGGGACATCATCACCCGGCGTGGCCTTCGCGGTGGCCTGGGAAGGCCGCCGCGCGGATCTCGCGGCATCGGTAGAGCCTCGTCGCCGGCAGAATTCGCCCGGCCCGTCGCAGGCTGACGCCGGTTTACCCCAGCGACACTCTTGCAGCGGGTGGCGTGTTCTGGCATACTCCGGCCCGTCTGTGGGGCATATCCCGCCGGGGTCCAGGTAGCGGCCGCGCGGGGCGGGAGAGCAAGGGGATCTTTAAGGAGGATCGTGATGCAGCGTTTACTCTTGATGGCACTCGTGACGGCGTGCTTCGCGGCGGTGGCCTTCGGGGAGGAGTGGCCGCAGTTCCTGGGACCGAACCGCAACGGCGTGTCGCCCGAAAAAGGGTTGTTGCGCACGTGGCCGGCCAGCGGCCCCAAAGTGCTCTGGACCATCGACGTGGGGCCGGGGTACGGCGGCGCCGCCATCCGTGACGGCAAGGTCTACATCCTCGACCGCATCGGCGACGAACAGGACGTGCTGCGCGTCCTTGATTTCGCCACCGGCAAGGAGGAGTGGCGCTACGCCTACGACGCCCCCGGCCGCGCCAGCCACCACGGGTCGCGGAGCACCCCCGCCGTGGACGACAAGTACGTCTTCACGGTCGGCCTGTTCGGTCATTTTCACTGCATCGACAAGGCCACGAAGAAGCCCGTCTGGAAGAAGCACCTGCTGGAAGACTACGGCGGAAAGAAGCCGCAGTGGGCCGTGACCCAGTCGCCGTTCCTCTATAAGGACGTGGTCATTGCCGCGCCACAGAGCGGGTCCGTCGGCGTCGTCGCGTACGAGAAGGCCACGGGCAAGGAACGGTGGCGGTCCGAGGGGATCGGCAGCATGTACTACCATTCCCCGTTTGCGACAACCGTCGGCGGCGCCGAGCAGATCATCATGCAGAGCACCAAGAACGTTGTCGGTCTGGACCCGGCGAACGGCAAGATCCTGTGGACGTACGGGTTCCGCGTGAGTACGGCGGGCATCCCGGCACCGACGCCGCTCGGCCAGGACCGATTCTTCCTGACGGGCGGGTACGAGGCCGGTTCCGAGATCATCCAGGTTGCGAAGCAGGGCGATGGGTTCGAGGCCAAACGGCTTCACCGGTTCGACGACGTCGGATCGCACATCCAGCAGCCCATACTGGTTGGGGACTACATCTATGCCGTCTGCAACACGAACTCGAAGGCCAACGGCATGGTCTGCTTCGGCCTCGACGGCCAGATCAAGTGGAAGACCCAGAGGGACCCCTACCTGTGCAAGGGCAACACGCTCATGACGGGCGACGGCGTCTTCTACCAACTGGACGGCCGCGAGGGCGAGCTGCACATCGTCGATCCGTCGCCGGAAGCGTTCAAGTCGGTGGGGAAGGTCAAACTGCTCGGCGGCAAGGAAATCTGGGGCCCCATGTCGCTCTCGGACGGCAAACTCGTCATCCGCGACCAGAGCCAGATGAAGTGTCTCGACGTCAGGGCACAGTAAGCCCATCGAGCCCGGACCACGCGAGCCCGGACGTACCGAGCCCGGACGTATCGAGCCCGGACCGGAAGGTCCGGGACACGTCCCCCCGGGACGTGCGCCCCCGCGCCGGGCGAACCCTTCGGGAATCAGCGGCATCTCGACCACAAGCGACGAACCCGCCGAATATTCCGGCGCACTGAGCGTATTGCTGGTGAACCGGGCGATCCGACCGACCCCGCGATGCGCTGGTGCGTTGACGGCGGCCGGGGCGGAGGTATAATCGCCGGCACACGCCGCGAGGCGCGGCGACTGAAAGGAGACGACCATGGGCGGCTTGGGCATAGGGGGTCTTAGCTGTTTCGTTCTGATACTCCTCGGCATCGGCGGCCTCGGGCTGCTCGTGGTCGGGTGGCTCATCCTCACGTACAACGGCCTCGTGCGGCTGCGGAACGGCGTCAAGAACGCCTGGGCACAGATCGACGTGCAACTCCGCCGTCGCTACGACCTCATCCCCAACCTCGTCGAGACCGTCAAGGGATACGCCAAGCACGAGAGCGAGACGTTTGAGAACGTGGTCAAAGCGCGGCAGGCGGGCATCGACGCATCGAGCGTCAAAGAGCAGGGGCTGGCCGAGAACATGATCACGGGTGCCCTGCGCAAACTGTTCGCCCTCTCGGAAGCGTACCCCGACCTGAAGGCGAATCAGAATTTCCTGGCCCTTCAGGAAGAACTCGCCTCGACCGAGAACAAGGTCGGCTTCGCCCGCCAGTA
>DATKXP010000583.1:0-4027 GCA_035529015.1 Phycisphaerae bacterium
CGACATGTGGCGCGACCTCTTCAAGCCGCTCTACAAGGAGTACTGCGAGGCGATCCACGCCGCCGGCAAGAAGGTGTTCATGCACACCGACGGGCACATCGCCGCCATCTACGAGGACCTCATCGAGGTGGGCGTCGATGCGGTCAACAGCCAACTGTTCTGCATGGACATTGAGGACCTCGGCCGCCGTTTCAGGGGCCGCATCACGTTCTGGGGCGAGATCGACCGGCAGCACGTCCTGCCGTTCGGGACGGTTGATGATGTGCGGGCCGCCGTCGGCCGCGTCCGCCGCGCGCTCGAGGACCCTTCCGGCGGCCTCATCGCCCAGTTCGAGTGGGGCACGAACAACCCGGTCGAGAACGTCCGCGCGTGTCTCGAAGCGTGGGATGTGCCGCTCGGGCCGGCGTCTGGTTAGCCGCGGGGCTTGCCCTGCGGGCCGTCTTTGCGTAAAGTCAACAGGAAGAACAGGACGAACGCCGGGGCACGCTCCGGCCCACGCTTGCGTCGGGCGACCGCCAGGTCAAAGGAGAGTGACGATGCGACGAAATCGCTGTGCCGCCAAGTGTAACCACGGCCATCCCCTCAGCCGCCGCGCTTTTCTCGGCGCGTCGGCGTGGATGCTGGGGTCGGCCGTGATGACGGGGTGCGAGAACCTGGCCGACCGCCGGCCCGCCGCGGGCCTTGCGCCGATGAAGCCATGCGGCCCGGCGTCGAAGTGCGTGCCGACGCTTCGGGCGACGTTCGTCCGCCGCAAAGAGCCGTACGGCATGTGGTGGCCGGGTGCCATCTACGACGGCGAGGCCGCCCGAGCGATGTACACGAAGACGATCCGCAAGACGGCCGAGTCGCTCGGCATGAAAGTCGACCTGCGGCCGGAGCCCGTCCACAGCAACGCCGAGGCCGACGCCTGGGTCGCCGAGTGCCAGGCGGCCAAGCCCGATGGTCTGCTCGTCGTGCTCCTCGACCGGCAGCAGCATTCGTGGCCGACGGCCAACAAGGCGATCGGCAGCGGGATCCCCACCGTGATCTACTCGCCGGTCGGCTCGTCGTTCACGACCAATACGGCCGCGCCGTCCAAGAAGCCGGGGTGCGTCATCTACTCGACCGACGATGCCGGCCAGTTGGTCTACGGCATGAAGATGATCCACGCCCGGGCGAAGATGCGCGCCGCGCGGTGCATCGTGCTGCGCGGCCGCGATCGGCGCGATACCACGCTGGCCGACCTGGGGACCGCGCTGCGGTACGTTCCTGCGGGCGAGTTTCTCGCCGAGTATAACAAGACGCCGGTCACCGACGAAGTCCGCGCCATGGCCGAGGACTACGTCCGCCGCGCGCGGAGGGTCACCGGGGCGAGCCGCGACGACGTCATCAACGGTGTCAAGAGTTACGCCGTGGCGCGCACGATTCTGGAGCGCGAGGAAGGCGACGCCATCACGATGGACTGCCTGGGGGCGCTCGGCCGCAGCAAGGTCAGCCTGCCGTGCATCGCGTGGTCGCGGATGAACGACGAGGGCATCCCGGCCGCCTGCGAGGCCGACCTGGGCGCCATGGCCACGCACATCGCGGTCCAGTACCTGTTCGACCGTCCGGGTTTCCAGCAGGACCCGGTGGCGGAGACGTCGCAGGAGGCGATCATCGGGGCCCACTGTTCGTGTGCGACGCGGCTCGAGGGGTTTGCCGAACCGCCCGAGCCGTTCGACATTTGCCATCATCACGGCAACCGCGACGCCGTGCCGCGAACGCTCTGGCGTGTCGGGCACCCGGTTACCAGCGCCGACATCCTTCCGGGGAAGCCGTCGAAGATGCTCATTGCCTCCGGCCGGGTGCTCGAGAACGTGGACGTGCCGCCGGCGGGCGGGTGCGTCGTCTCGGTCATGGTCAGGTTCGACAACACGGAAGACGTGCTGGCGTGGCCGGGGTTCCACCAGATCTTCTTCTACGGCGACTACAAGCGGCACTTGATGGACTTCTGCCGACTTGCGGGTATCACGCCCGAGATTTGTTAAGGCGGATTTCGCGGCTGTTGGAATCCACGAACAGCCTGGGTCGCGGCGATTCGGGCATACGCGATGCGGAATCAGTTGGTTGGCACCGATAGGGAGCCGTAGGTTGGTTACTGAGTCGCTCGGCTGCGGAGCCGGGCGGAGGTCAACTGGGAAATGTCGGATGAAACGGTTCTGCTTCGCCCTCTGGGTTCTCTGGGCCTCTTCGCTTCAACCCCAAGCGCTCCTTGCCTCTGAATTCGTCCTCGTGGATTCCGACACGGGCGTCAGCCACGCGCCGATCCTTGTGTTCAAGGATGCCCCGCCTCGCACGCGCGACGCGGCAGTGACCTTGGCGGATTACTTCGAGAAGACCAGCGGCGTGCGGCCCGAGATCATCGAAGGCGAGCCCAACCCATTGCCGAAGCACGGTATCTGGGTGGGCCATCAACCGGTTCTCAAGAGGCTTTTTCCCGGGCTCGACTTCGAGTTCCGGCACCCGGAGGAAATCCTCATTGCCGCGAACGAAAACCACCTCGTCATCGCGGGTCGGGACCGCTGGGACCCTCAACACATGGACGGCTGGGGCCGTCTTGCACCCATCACCGGCCGGCAGCAGGAATACGGCACGGCCAACGCGGTGTATACATTCCTTCGAAAGTATCTGCACGTGCGCTGGGTCTGGCCGGGCGAGGTCGGCGAAGCCCTCGTGCCGCAGAAGCGCATCGCCTTCGCGCCGTTCGCATACCGGTACCATCCGCAGGTCCGGGCCCGCAGCGGCATGTTCGTCAAGTTGTCGCTCGGCGACTCGAAGGAAGGCCCGCCGCAACTCTGGGCGCGGTACCAGCGCGTGCAACTCGACTCGCTCGAACTCGCCGGCGGGCACGCCTTCCGCGACTGGTGGGAGGAATACCACGAGCGGCACCCGGACTACTTCGCGCTCCAGCCGGACGGCACGCGCAGCGGTCATCCCGGTCCCGAGAACGCCAAACTGTGCGATTCCAACCCGGCCGTCTGGCAGCAATGGCTGGCCGAGGTGGAGGAGGGGCTCAAGGCCGATCCCACCCGGCGCGTCTTCAACGTCTCGCCCAACGACGGCTGGGATGCCGGGCACTGCGTGTGCGAGCGCTGCCGCGCCTGGGACCATCCGCAGGGCGCCATCGTGACGTATCGCTGGAAAGGCGTCACCGAGGACCGCCCGGCCCTGAGCGACCGGCACGTGACCTTCGCCAACACGCTGGCGAGGCTGCTGAAGAAGCGCTTTCCCGACAAGCCGCTCTTCGTGCAACTTCACGCCTACGGTCTGTCGCGGCCCGCCCCGGTCGCCGCCGTGCCGGACGACAATGTGATCGTCTCGAGCGTGAGCAACTTCCATCTGCGCGGCGACGGTGTGGGCGACGACCGCACGAAGGCCATGGGGCAGTTCGATGCCTGGTCCAGGAAGGCCCCGCACCTGGCGTGGCGGCCGAACCTCGGCAATCCCGCCGGGCCGGTCGGCCTGAACTGGGCCATGCCCGACGTGGCCATGACGCAGGCCGCCGAGGACTTCCGCTTCGTCGCCGACCGCCGCTGCATGGGGCTCTTCTTCGACCTGCTCTGGTTCCACTGGGCCACCCAGGGACCGCATTATTACCTGCTGGCGCACCTGGCCTGGAATCCGTATGCCGACGCGCAGGCGATTATGGACGATTACTATCAGCGTGCGTTCGGCCCGGCCTCTGGGGAGCTGAAGGCCTATTGGACGCTGATGCAAGAGACGCGGATGGCGTTTGTCCGGGAAGTGCCCAACCGCATGCGGGCCTTCGACATTCCGCGAAAGTATACTCCGGAGTTGCTCGCCCAAGCCGAGTCGCTGCTGAATCAGGCCGACGCCAAACTCCGCGGCGCGCCCGACATCTACCGCCAGCGCGTCGCCTTCGTCCGCTGTGGACTCGATTACACGCGCCTTGTCGTGGACACGCGGCGATGGATGCAGCAGGTGGAAGCCGGCAAAGGCAAAGACGCCGACGCCATCGCCAAGGTGAACGCCAACTGGGAAACCGCCG
>DATKXP010000584.1:0-4414 GCA_035529015.1 Phycisphaerae bacterium
ATGGAAGCGGATGGAACGCCACCGGCTGGGTCTGCTACGATGCCGCCTCCGGCACGCAGCACTACGACGACAAGACGATCGCCGTCGGCTCGGCCGCCTGCGCCGACGGCCGGCTCTACTGCCTGGGCGAGAAGGGGACCGTGGCCCTGGTCAGGCCGACCCGCGAGGCGTTCGACATCGTCAGCCGCTTCCGCCTCGTCGAGGACCCCAAGTGCAAAGACGCCTGGGCCCACCCGGTCATCCTGGACCGCCGCCTGTATCTGCGTTACCACGACCGGTTGTACTGTTACGATATCGCGCGGCCCAAGTGACGGCGTGCGGCCGCACCGTCTGTAAAGGAGCCAAAGGATGAACGTGATGCGTTTCGTCGTGGCGGGGATGCTTGTGCTCGCGGTCGCCGGCCTGGCTGCCGAGGCGGCGAAGAAGGACGCCGAGTGGACGTCGCTCTTCAACGGCCGGGACCTGGCGGGTTGGACCGTCAAAGGCAAGCCTGCCGACGTCGCGAAGAACTTCTGGAAGGCGGACGGCGGCACGATCCTGGCCGACTCGATAGGCGCCAAGGGCCACGATTACGTCTGGCTCGTGACCGAGAAGGAGTACGGCGACTTCGCGCTCAAACTCAAGTTCCAGGCCTATCGCGACAGCCCCGGCAACTCGGGCGTCCAGGTCCGCAGCCGCTACGACGATCCCGCCTTCTGGCTCGACGGGCCGCAGGTCGATATCCACCCGCGCGGCCCGTGGCGCACCGGCATGATCTGGGACGAAACGCGAGGCAGCAAGCGATGGCTCTGGCCCAAGGTGCCCAAGGGCAAGTGGGTTGACCAGTCGATGGCCCGGCCCGGGGCCGCGTTCCACTACAGCGACCAGGCCCCCGCGTGGAACGACCTGGAGATCACCTGCATCGGCACGCGGATGAAGGCCGTCCTGAACGGCGTCACGGTGATGGAGTACGACGGCGCGGGCGTCCTCGACGACGACGTTCACAAGAAGCACAACGTCGGCATGAAGGGGCACGTGGCCCTGCAGATCCACCGGGGCGACCAACTCCGGATCCGCTATAAGGACCTCTTCATCAAGGACCTGGCAAAGTGAGGGGCAAGCAACACCGGATCGTCGGCGCGTGTCTGGCGATGGTCCTTGCGGCCGCAGGGTGCGGTCCCGGCGTGCGGACGGTTGGGGAAACGGACGTGACCGAGCCGCTGCGGGTCCTCTTCATCGGCAACAGTTACACCTACTGTCACCAGATGCCGGCGATGATCGGTCGGCTGGCCGCGGCGGCGGGCGACGTGCGGCCTTTCGAATACAAGACGGTGGTGCGCGGCGGCGAGACGCTCGAAGGGCACTGGAAGCGCGGCGAGACCCTGGCGAAGATCCGTGAAGGAGGGTGGGACGTCGTCGTCCTCCAGGAGCAGAGCCTCCGGCCGGTCCAGGACACGGCCCGTTTCCACGAGTACGCCCGTCTGTTCGCGGCGGCCATCGAGAAGGCCGGTGCCCGGACGTGCTTCTACCTGACGTGGGCCCGCGAGCACACGCCTGAACGCCAGCCGGATTACAACGAGGCGTGCCTGAGTATCGCCCGCGAACTCGGCGCCATGGCCGCACCCGCCGGCATCGCGTGGCAGAACGCCCGCAAGGAGAACCCGACCTGGCCGCTCTACGCCGGCGACCGAAGTCACCCGCGCCCCCTGGGGGCGTACCTGACGGCGTGCGTGTTCTACGGCACGCTTTACGGCCGGAGCCCCGTCGGGCTGCCGCTCGGCGTCAAGGCCGACCAGATCGAGGGCACGGCGCTTGGCGTCGAGGAAGTGACGCACCTGCAGACCGTGGCGTGGGACGCCGTTCGGGAAGCCCGGCGCGCGCTTGGCGGCAAATGAGGAGTTCCTCTGTCGCGCCTGTGGCCTTGGGCCGCAGCACGTCGAAGGAGGCAGCGCCGACGTGAACGCTATCGACTACGCCGTCATGGCGGCCTTCTTCGCCGGGCTCATCGGCGCGGGGGCCTGGGCCGGCCGCCGCCGCGCGTCGCGCCAGGAGTACTTCCTGGCGGGGCGGGGGCTGACGTGGCCGTTCATCGGGTTCGCCCTCATCGCCATCAACATCGGGGCGCGGTACGTCATCGGCTTCGCGGGGGCGGGATACGAGACGGGCGTGCTGCTGGGCCAGTACGAGGTCGTCTCGGTCCTGAACCTGCTGGTGCTCGTCTTCTTTCTGCTGCCGCTTTACCGGGCGAGCGGCATCTATACCATGCCGCAACTCTTGAGGCAGCGGTTCGGAGACTCCACGCACCTCATCTACAGCATCATCGCCATCGTGGCCATCTTCCTGACGGTGCCCGCCGGCGCCTGTCTCCTCTCGACCACGCTCTCGCAGGTCACCGGCACGAACATGTGGGTGTACGTGGCGGTGATCGTGCCGGTGTGCGTGCTGCTGACCGTGTGGGGCGGCCTGAAGTCGGTCGCCTTCACCGACATGATCATGGGCGTGGTCATCCTCGTGGGCGGGGCCGTGGTGACGTGGGCGGCGCTGGCGCACGAGAAGGTCGGCGGCCTGGCAGGTCTGGCCGAACAGATCCGGGCCGAGGCACCGGAACTGCTGGAAGCGTTTCGCGAGGGCGGGTTCATTCCGTGGCAGTCGGTCTTCACGGGCATCTTCGTCGTCGGCCTGTGGTTCTGGTGCATCGACCAGACGCGGATGCAGATGGTCCTGGCGGCCCGGACGCTGAACGACGGACGCCGCGGGGCGCTGCTGGTGGGGGCGCTGAAGTTCCTGACGGCCTTCCTGGTGCTGACCCCCGGCCTGTGCGGCCGCCTCATCTACCCGGACCTCGACCGCCCCGACCAGGTGTACGGCCTGTTGCTGCGAGACCTGATGTCGCCGGGCGTGTTGGGGCTGGTGGTGGCGGGCCTGGCGGCGGCGGTCATCTCGACGCTGATGTCGCTGCTGAACGCGGCGGCGTCGATCTTCACGAACGACGTGTTCAAGCGGCTGACGTCGGAGGAGACCTTCGAGCGGCGGGCGATCCTCTCGAGCCGCCTGTTCGTCGGCTTCGGCGGCGTCCTGACGGTGGCCGGCGTGGCCGTCTACGCCCAGTACGATGCCGTCATGCGGGTCCTTCTGACGGTGTACGGCCTGGTGGCCGGGCCGACGCTGGCGGTGTACCTGGCGGGCATCTTCTGGAAACGGGCGAACGCGGCGGGGGCAAATCCGGCGCTGGTCATCGGCCTTGCCTTCAGTTTCAGCGCGCCGTACCTGCCGTGGTTCGAGGAGGTGAACCACCATTACCGCTGCCTGATGGCGTTCGGCCTGAGCGCCGCGATCCTGGCGCTGGTGAGCCTGCTGGCGCCGGCGCCGGAGGCGGAACGCCTGGAGCGGACGACCTTCGCGTGGTACCTTCGGCGCCGCCGCGAAATCGAGGCCCTGGCCGCCACGCCCGACGGCCACGAGGGCGATCCGGTGCGCGACCCGTGGTACCTGAACTACGTGCTGTGGAGCGCGGTGCTGCTGGCCCTGCTCCTGGCGGCGTGGTGGGAATTCGGCCTGGCACGGATCTGGACGGGATTCGACTAGTGTTCTGTCCCACGTGAAATGGTGGGTGCCACTGGCGGCTTGCCCGCCAGTGCCTTCTCGCTGCTCGCGAGACACTGGCTGACAAGCAGCCAGTGGCACCCGGCGGTGGTTCTGCGGGGCCTGTTGCCTGAACCGCGCGGCGGCCTTCCCAGGCCGCCGCGAGAGGCCGTGCACGGAGCGTGGTGGCCTGGGAAGGCCACCACGCGGAAGCGCGGAGACCCGCCGCGCGATGATGATGAGATAGCCGCCAGAAGGTGAAAACGCATGGCCGAACTGACCAGGCGCGAACGCGTCGCCCGAACCCTTCGGCGCGAGCCGGTGGACCGCATCGCCGCCCACGAGAGTTTCTGGGGCGACACCCAGCGCGGGTGGGCCGCCGACGGCCACGTCGGCGAGGAGGAGTCGCTCGAGGACCACTTCGGCCTGGACCTGCGCCAGCGGTGGTCACTGAAGATGGTGGCCGACCTCGATTTCAAGGAAGAGATTCTCGAAGAGGACGACCGGCGGAAACTCGTCCGAACCGGCAACGGCGCCGTCCTGCGCTGGTGGAAGCACCAGTCCGGCACGCCCGAGCACGTGGACTTTCTCGTCAAGGACCGGGCCGGGTGGGACGAGCACATCCGCCCGCTCCTCACGAACCCCGACACCCACCGCCGCCGCATCGACTTCGAGGCGTACCGCGAGATGCGCGACAAGTGCCGGCGCGAGGACCTCTTCTTCTGCTGGGGCGGCGTCAACGTCTTCGAACTCATGCACCCGGTGTGCGGCCACGAGTACATGCTCATGGGCATGGCCCTCGATCCCGACTGGGTCAAGGACATGTGCACCGTGTACGCCGACCTGACGGTCG
>DATKXP010000585.1:0-3861 GCA_035529015.1 Phycisphaerae bacterium
TCCGGCCTCGGTCCCCTCGGCCTCCGCCTCGCCCCGACGCCCCGCCAAGGACCACCCGTGGCGTCAACCCTTCAAGCGGTCAGTTCTATCTGGCGGGAAACCGGACATTTCTACTTTGCGTTGACAGCCGAAATTGCGCCCCCGGAGTTAAAGATCCTCGAACGGCCCGGATTCTTTCAGCGCATTCTCAGCGCGCACTTGCCCCGGTTCGCCATCACCTGCCATCACTGGGGAAGATCGGAAGGTGGCCCGGCCTGCCCGGGCGGAGTTCGAAGAACGGAGCCCGGCTTCGTCCCGATGGGACTTCGCCGCGGCAGTCTCGGTCCGCCGCAAGCGGCGAACGAAGACTGGTGGAGCCGAAGGGATTCGAACCCTCGACCTGCTGATTGCGAACCAGCCGCTCTCCCAACTGAGCTACGGCCCCACGTGCGGCAGCATTATATCCACCGCCTCGGCCGATTCAACCCCGTTGCTCCAGCAGAACCCGGCAGGATCGCACGAGCAGCGCACGCCGCGCGGCGGGTCTCCGGGGCCTGTTGCTCAATTCAGCATCCCTTCCGCGTGGTGGCCTTCCCAGGCCACCACGCCCTGTGCGGGGCTCTCGCGGCGGCCTGGGAAGGCCGCCGCGCGGTTTGGGTAACATGCCCTCCGGACCTGCCTCGCGGCAGCCAAACGCGGTGGGTCAGGAGACCCACCGCGCAGGAAAGCGACCCGCCGGGTGCCACTCGTCGCGGCGAGGGCGTTTCGACGCCGCGGGAGATACTCTCCGCACAAGCCGCCAGCCGTGCCAGGGCGCCAGGATGGCACCCGTGTTGGAAAGTCATACGACCTTGCTGGAAACGGCACCAGGTCTTGCGCGGCGGGTGTTGCCGTTTGCGGCGTTCACACGTCAGGAAACTTCCCTCAGACCGCTTGGCGAGACAGCACCGGGCGCAGGTCCCTCCGGCGTCTGCGGCGACGGCCTGCGCCCGGGTCGGTGCGTCCCCACAAAACAAGAGCGTCCCCGCGCGGACGAGTCACGGAAAGGACTTGGGGGGTGACCCATCGGAGCGCGGGGCGCTCTGTACGGTTTGGCCGCACCCCCCACGCATCGGGCCCAGGCGGTGTCTCGGCATTCCCCCGCGACGGTGCACGTCACCGGACGAGGGGCACCGGTGGGCCGGTCTGCGCTGCAGCCACTGTGGCCGGTTTTGGGATCTTGGCGTCGATTCCTTTCCGCTGGCCCCTTCGTCCCATCCCGGCCGCAGGGGCCTTCGCTCGGGTCCTTAGCGCATGCTTAGAGTATCGCTCCATCGTCCGGTGATGCGCCTGCCAACTGCCCCCGGTGTGACAACCCTGTGGCACAGTGAGGCCGGATTCGCTTCCTGACAGGGTTTGGCGGCTGTTTCAGATCCCCTCTCCCCTGGCGGGAGAGGGGGTAGGGTGAGGGGGGGATAAGCGGGCTTATTCGGGGCACCTCACCCCATCCCTACTCCCATCAAGGGAGAGGGAGTTACGAAACAGCCTCGTCGCGCTACCACTTGCTGGATCGGCGGGAGGTTGACAACGGAGCGTCAGGACCAGCCTTTCAGGGCCTCGGCCGACGTTTTCCCTTGTGACCATCCGGGTCGGCTGATACGATTTCACCTTGCTGCCCAACGTTGCCGGACGGCAACCAGAGGCGCCTTCCCGGGAGGTCTTCGTGGCCCAGGCCGAGCGACAAACCGTTCCCGACGTGCTCCGCGGGCGGGGCGACGCCATCCGCGCGGCCCTCGATGCCTGCCTGACGGCGCCCGACGAACCCAGCCGCGACGTCTACGACGCCATGCGGTACATGGTCCTGGGCGGCGGGAAGAAACTGCGGCCCACGCTTGTGCTCCTGGCGGCCGAGGCGTGCGGCGGGTCGGCCCGGACGGCCATGCCGGCGGCCTGTGCCGTCGAGATGGTCCACACCTACTCGCTCATCCACGATGACCTGCCCGCGATGGACGACGACGACCTGCGGCACGGTCGCCCGTCGTGTCACAAGCAGTTCGGCCAGGCCATGGCCGTCCTGGCCGGCGACGCGCTCCTGACCGAGGCCTTCGGCGTGCTCGCGACGCAGGTCGAGGACCCGAAAACGTCGCAACGCCTGGCGGCCGAACTGGCGCGGGCCGCCGGCGCCGTCGGAATGGTCGGCGGACAGGCGGCCGACCTGACGGCCCAGCGCGACGGCGGCGATGAGACGCTCCTGGCCGTCATCCACCGACGCAAGACCGCTTGCCTCATCGAGGCGAGCGTCGTCATGGGCGCGATCACGGCCGGGGCGAGCGAGCATCTTGAGCGGAGCCTCCGGGCCTGCGGCGTCCACCTGGGGCTGGCGTTTCAGATGGCCGACGACGTCCTCGATGCAGCGGCTTCGACCGCGGTGCTCGGCAAGACGGCCGGCAAGGACGCCGCCGCCGGCAAACTGACCAGCGTGGCGCTGTTTGGCCTCGACGCGGCCCGGACCCGTGCGCGGGCCGAGGCCGACCGCGCCGTCGATGCCCTGAGCGTCTTCGGACACGAGGCCGACCCGCTTCGCGACATCGCGCGGTTCGTCATCGAACGCACCTTTTAGGCGCGACCGTTTCAGCCGCGACCGTTTCAGCCGCGAACCTTTTGGCCGCGACCGTTTCAGCCGCGAACCTTTTAGCCGCGACCGTTTCAGCCGCGACCGTTTAGCCGCGAACCTTTTAGCCGCGACCCGCAGGGGAGCGCGTTAAGCGAGGATCATCGATTGCCCGACTCACTGCTCGAGCGCCTCGACTTGCCGCACGGCCTCAAGGACCTGGGCCCGGGCGTCCTCGCGCGCCTGGCCGGCGAGATCCGCGCGCTCATCACCGAGACGGTCGCGGTCCACGGCGGGCACCTGGCCAGCAACCTCGGCGTCGTGGACCTGGCGGTGGCGCTGCACCGGGCGTTCGACTTCCCGAAGGACCATCTCGTCTGGGACGTGGGCCACCAGTGTTACGCCCACAAGATCCTGACCGGCCGGCGCGAGGCGTTCAAGAACCTGCGGACGGCCGGCGGCGCCGGCGGGTTCCCGAACCCGGCCGAGAGCCCGTACGACCTCTTCCGCACCGGACACGCCGGCGCGAGCGTCTCGACGGCCCTGGGTCTGGCGCTCGCCGAGAAGGCCGCCGGCACGGGCGTGCGCACCGTGGCCGTCATCGGCGACGGGGCCCTCGGCTCCGGACTCGCCCTCGAAGGCATGAACCACGCCGGCGACCTCGGCGCCAACCTCCTCGTCATCCTCAACGACAACCAGATGGCCATCTCGAAAACGGTGGGGGCCCTCGCCCGGCACCTGACGCGGATGCGGACCACACCCGCCTACGGCAACCTCAAGCAGGACGTCCACGAGGTCCTCGACCACGTGCCGATGGGCGACTCCGTCTCGCGGGCCATCCATGCCTTCAAGGACGTCCTCAAGGAAGCCGTCGTGCCCGAGCACATGTTCGAGCGGCTGGGGTTCCGCTGCTTCGGACCCGTGGACGGTCACGACATCGAGGCCCTCCTCGAAACGCTCGACGACCTGAAGCGGCTCGACGGACCCGTCTTCCTCCACGTCCACACGCAGAAGGGTTACGGCTTCGCCCCGGCGGCCGAGAAGCCGGAGGCGTGGCACAGCGCGCGGCCGTTCGAGGAACGAAACGGCCAGGTCGTGATCGACGCCGACGCCGCCGGCGGCGCCTACTGGACCGACGCCGCCGTCGATGACGTCATCGCCCTGGCCGAGGCCGACGAGCGCCTCGTCGCCGTCACCGCCGCCATGCCCGAGGGCACCGGCCTCATCCGGTTCGGCCACCGGTTCCCCGGCCGGTTCTTCGACGTCGGCATCTGCGAGCAGCACGCCGTGGC
>DATKXP010000586.1:0-7288 GCA_035529015.1 Phycisphaerae bacterium
CGGGCCCGGGGTAGACTCAGAGTAGAGCGACATGGCCACCCGGCAGGCCGCCGTGAGGAACCTGGCGGCCCCGGCATCCGAGATTGGCCGGAACTTCGCTGCCGGAGCCGTGTCTAATCGAATGAGGGAGTTGTTCATCATCTCTTGCTGGGGGGCACGGCCATGTTGGCTGCAATCGTCGTGCGATCCGTGGGGCGCATTGCATTGCCCAGCGTCCGAGGCATGCCGTCTGTGGCGCTGGCACTCGCGGGCGTTTTGCTGACGGCGGTCACCCAGGCCGCCGAGCCGGGCGACGGGCCGCCACCTCCTGCCGCGCCCGCGTTCTTCACGGTCTCGATCGGCCGCGTGCGGAACATCCAGGCCGATTCGTTCGGTTTCGTGCGCGACGACCAGAAACGCGTCTGCGTGCGCCTGGCCGGGGCCGACTGTTCGAAGATGCCCGAGCGCATTCGCGGCATCGCCCAGACGATCCTCTGCAACGTGCTCCAGGCCGAGCCCGTGTGGGTCTTCCCGTGCGGCCACGCGAAGGGAAAGAGCGACGAGATGTGGGCGTGCGTGTGGACCAAGAAGGGATGGCTGTCGGAGGTCCTGATCCGGGCGGACTACGCCATGCGCCGGACCGACCTCGACCTTGCGTCTCTGGAGCGGTGCGAGACGACCGGCGCCGCGACCCAGGGACAGCCGCCCTGGCTGCCGGCGTTCGCCGCCGCGTCGTGCAAGCCCGTGGACGGCGAGACGTACGAAGTGGACCGCGGCGGCACGGCGGTCCGCGTCCGGCTTTTCGACGTAACGTGCGCGGGCGCCGACACGCCGACGGCCGCGACCGGCGCGGCCGAGAAGTGCGTCGGCGGCGGGCCGGTCTGGGTCTTTCCGTGCGGCCCTCAGAAGCGCGGAGAGGACATGCGGGTCCGCATCTGGACGGCCGGCGGGTGCATCGCGGCAGCCCTGCTGAAGCAGGACCTGGCGAAGCGGTACGATGATCCGTACAATGCCGAGATTCAGACGGCCTCGGCCGACCCGGAGCCGGAGCCCGTCGCGCCGAAGCACACGCCCGACCCGGTCTCCCCCCGCCCCCCGACGAGGTCGAGAGGCCCGCAGCCGCTGAAATGGACGCCGGTATCGATCTCGGCGGCGAAGGTGGCCAAGGGCGGCATGCAGGGGGCCGAAACGAAGACCTTCACGGTTCCGGCGCCCGGCGTCTGGCGGGTCACGTGGAAGTGCGAGCCGCCGACGGCGGGGTTCCGGGTCATGCTGAACGTGTACCGCGTGGACGAGAAGTGGCAGACGCGGGTCTCGTCGACTCACGTTGTGACGCTCAAGGGCCTCACCGGCCAGCGGGTTCTGCAGACGCCGCCGGGCACCTACTGGATTAAACTGGTTTGCTCGGACGACTGGGACGGCATCACGGTGGAACTGGGCGAACCGGCCGAGTGATCGGTCCGACGTGAGTTCAGCGCGGCGGGTCTGCGCACCCGCCGTGCATGCATTGTAATGCGCGCTGGGCGCGTAGGGGCGTAGCATGCTACGCCCCTACAGGCACGGCGGCCCTCCGCACCTGCCGCGCGATACCCGCAGCGCGCCGTACCACATCTGGGCTCACCTGAGCCTTGCGCGCGCAAAAAGGAAGCCCCCGATTCGCGCAGAGGTGGGGGCTGTTGTCGGTCACCGCAACTGCGACGGGTCGGGCCGGCTCTGCTCGGTCGGCATTTTCAGATCGATCCGCTTCAGGACGAGGTCGCCGCTCGGCCCGAGGGTCAGGGCGAAGTCTACGTCGCGGACGACCCACTGCCCGGCGGGACCGGCGTCGGACTTCAGCGGCAGGCGGATCTGGCCCTGGAGCAGCGGCTCCGTCATGGACGGCCCCGTCATGTTCAACTTGTGATTGACCCACCTGGCGCGTTCGTCGGCCACTTTGCCTGTGAGACCGAGTTGAGCCTTGATCTCCTCATAGGGGAAGCGCTCGCGCTGTCCGTCGCTGATGCGCCACGTCCTGAGACCGCGCGGAAGCGCCCGGAACAGGGCCTGCGCCTGGCCGGCAGCCAGGAGGTTGGGCGTGGTGGCGGTCTCGGAAACCAGTTTCCACTGGCCCGTGGGGTACTTGTAGAGGACCCAGCAGGCGTTCGGCCGGCGGACCACGTCCCGCCCGCCGTCCCGCCGGTCCCAGGCGACGGCCAGGGAGCCTTCGACAACGCACAGGGGACCGTTCCAGGTGCGGGCCGCGCCGGAGGGTATGCTCTGCGGCCGGTCGTACTCGTCGGCCGTCCCGGCCTTGGTGACGCGAACGTGGATGGTGCCCGTCCTGGCATTCTTCCGCTGTTTCCAGAGCGCCGGCGCGTAGTACGGCCGAGTGCCGTAATCGCTCATAAAATCGCGGGCAAGCATGCCGTCCAGGGTGGCGAAGTCGCCGTCGGCCACGGCCTGCCAGAACACCTGGAGCACTTCGCGGGCGCCTTGCGGAATCATCTCCGTTCCCGACACCTGGATGATGGCTCGGGGAATCGGCGTGCCCGGGGGCGGCATCTCCGGCTGAACGCCCGGCCGCAGGGCCTCCTTGCCGAGCCGTTCGCGCGCGGCCGCGAGGTACCGGCTCTGCGGGAACCGGCGCTCCATCTCCGCAAACGTCACGCGAGCCTGATCGGCGTTCCCGCTCGCCGCATAGACGCCGACCAGGGCCCGAAACACCTCCTCGCGAAGGGGGAACTCGGGATACCGCGCCGCGAGCATCTCGCCCATGCGCGCGGCCTCCGTGAACCCGTCGGCGCCCCCGCGGACGGTCATGATCGTGGCGTGAATCCACAGGGCCCACGGCGCGTACCGGCTCGTCGGATGCTGCGAGTAAATGGCTACGAGAATCGGCTCGACGGTGGCCGGGTCGGGCTGCCCGCCGACCAACCACCGCGCGACCTCGGCGGTCCACTGTTTTCGGGCCGCAAGGTCGGCGACCGTCGCAGGCTCGGCAACCGTGACGGTCATCGGAGCGGCGTTCGAGGCGCCGACGACATAGACCTCGTATCGGCCGGGTTCGGTCAGGACGAACTCCCTGGGCGGTTTCGTCTCGCCGGGTTCCCAGCCCAACACGAAGGGCACTCGGCGGGTATACGCCTCGCCGGGCTCCAGGGGGATCATCAGGTCGCGCTGGATTCTGCGGACGATCCAGTACAGCCGCAGCCCCTTCTCGCCCGCCCGTCGGATCACGAACAGCAGCGGCTGATCGTCGGGGTACTCCACACGGCCGGCGGCGGTATTGCTCCAGGTGATGTCGAGGATGACCGGCTCGCACGGCAGGACGGTCGGCGTCAGGATCTTGGCATCCCAGCGGACCGACGCGGGCATCTCGGGCCGCTTCGGCTCTTCCTCTTGTGCGTCCGGGGCGCTCGCGTTCGGCGTCGGTGGGGGCGACGGGCCGGGCGCAACGGTACCTGAGGCACGTGCAGCCGAGACAAGAAGCAGCGCCGAAGCAGCCGCAAGGAGAACTGCCGGAACGTGCTTCATGCGCCTCCCCCGGTGCGGGTCCCGACGCCGGGCGGGTCGGTTCAGGAGCCTTCGCTCAGCCGCGTGTAGTAGCGTTTGAGGTACTCCTCGTAGCCGCGCGGCATGGGCTTGTCGAGGGCGTCGAGCACGTCTTTCTGGACTTCGTTCGGCAGGGCGACGCTGGCGTCTTTGCGGATGCGGACCTCGCCCGACAGGAGCATCTTGGTTCCTTTGAGGCTGTCGAGGACGACGTCCTTGCGTCGCAGGGCGGTGCGATAGCGGCCGGCGAGGATGTCTCGCTGGATCTTGCGCATGGCGTCGATGGCCTCGGTCAGGGAGAAGGAATCGTAGTTGCGGACCTGCAGGGCGGCCTTGACGCCTTCGGCCTTGTTGCGAAGTTGGGCCTGGCGGCCGGCGAGGGTTCCCATGCGCCGCTGGACCTCGGGCGGGACGGGGCCTTCAAGGCCCTCGCTGCCGGAGCCGGAGATCTTCCCGCCGCCCGTCGCGCCGGTAGGCGCCTCGGGGCTGGTGTCCTTGACCTCGCCTTTCGAGAAGGCATCGGGGGAGAGGCGCGTGGGGGTCCGGCGTCCGCCCTTGCCGGTGGCGGTATCCTCGACGAACTCGCCCGACGACTTGCCGGTGCGGCCTTCGCCGCTGCGGCCGCTGATCTCGCTCGTGTTCGGGAGCCGGTTGCCCGTGACGCCCTTGGCGGCGAAACTGGAGATGGGCCCGTCCATGGCATCCCATCCGGCGCCCTTGTCGATGGAATCGCCGGCGTTGCTCGTCACGTCTTCCATCTCCTCGAAGATGTCTTCCTCCTCTTCGAGGAGGTCGCCGACGAGGTCTTCAAGTTGTTCGGGCAGTTCGGCGTGGGGTATCTCGTAGTCGCCGGTGAAGTCTTCCTGGCTCCAGCGGTCGCGGTCGGGCGTGTCGGGGAGCCACCGCTCGAGATTCTCGACGACTTCCTCGGCCCCTTCCATGCCGAGTTCTTCGAGCGGGACGGCGATATCGGCGGCCTTCTTCGAGAGGGCATCGGCGGCCATCTCGACGTCGGTCTTGACCTCGATGAGTTCCTTACAGAGGCTGGGGTTCGACGCATCGACCTCGGGCACCTTCGAGAAGTCGGCGATGGCTTCGGTCAGGAACTTGTCCCACTGGTCCTCGATGGCTTCGAGTTTCTCGAGTTCGCGCTGATCGGTTTCCTGGTAATCGTCAACGGGGCGCTTCGCGAGTTCCTTGGACGCCTCGATGACCTTCTTCTGCTCGTCCACGAACTCTTTGAGGCGGTCGCGCAGGACTTTGAGTTTGTCGAGGGTGTCGGCGGGCAGGTCCGAGGGGTCGAGCCGGTTCTGCTCTTCCTTGACCGCATCGGCAAGCCTGCCCGTGATGTCGAGGATGCGCCGCAGGACCGCGATGACGGTGTCCTGGTCCTTGGTAAGCGCGTCGGTGAGTTGGGGCACGACCGCCAGGCGCGAGGCGTCTTTGGTGTCGGCAATGGCTTTGGCCTTGGTCATGGCCGAGGCCATTTCGTTCGCCGCCAGATGCGCCAGCGTTTCGCGGATGGCCAGCGTCTCGGTGTCGAACTTGACTTCCTTGACGACCCTGAGCGTGGCGTCTCGGATCGACCGTTGGGCTTGCTGCAGGGCGAAGCCGCCGGAGCGGGCCTCGGCCAGGGCTTTGAGTTGCGGGAGTCCGCCTGCGGCGATGCGTGCCTGCTCCTGGCTCTTGAGGATTTCGCGGAGGCGCTCGTAGAGGCGGGAGAGTTGGTCGAGTTTCTGCTCGGCGGCCGCCTTCTTGTCTTCGAGGATGATCTTGTACTTGGCCGTCGTCGCCTGGTTGGGCCCCTTGGGCGTATCGCCGCCCTGGTACGTGCGCCGGTCGAACGCCTCGGCCCAGTACATGATGGTCTGCCCAAGACGGTACCGGGCGGGATCGATTCGCAGGCAAGAGTCGATGAGTGCCTCTTTGGGATTCGCGAACTTCTTCCAGGTCGCGACGACGGCAGGCTCCGGCTGGCCGTCGGCCTGGGCCAACAGGCGGACCTCGCCCAGGCCGTACCGGTCGGCGCCCTTGAGGCTCATCCTGACGCTCTCCCCCAGACCCGCCACCACGTCGCGGGCCGGCACGGTGAACTGGACGACGGGCGGTTGGTCTTCGAGGGCGACGACCCGGTACACCACCGCCGCGCCGTTCGGCACCTCCCCGCCCAGGTGAATCTGGTACGTGTCGTCCGCCAGAACGGTGAACCGTGTGGACAAGGCGCGGCCGTCGGTGGCGGGCAGGCACTTGAGCGTCTGCCCGCTGCCGAACATCAGGCTGCTCGCCTCGACGGGCGCCGAGACCCGGACGGTCATCTCGACCGTGGTCCCGATGAGGCAGCGGATCTCGCCGCCGTTGTTATCGACCCGCTGCGGCTCAAGACCCGTGTACTCGGGCCAGTGGTAGACGACGTCAATCTGCTCGATCAGCGGGGGCTCTTTCAGGGCGACCTTGAAGTCGGGACTCTCCGTGCCGCCGACCGTCAGACGGTACGTGAACGGCTGGAGGACCTGCGGCACGCGGCAGGAGAACCGGTTGAGCGTGCCTGCCGCCAGCGCCAGCGGCTTGCGGTCGGCCCGGCCGTCGGCGAGGCCGCTGATCTCGATCGTGCCCTCATGGCGTTTGCCGTTGGGATCGGAGATGACGGCCTCGATGGCCAGCGGCTCGCCCTTGATCCATGAGACGTTGCCCGGCGTAATCGAAAGGAACCGCACGGCGCCGACCGACGCGACCCGCGAGAACGGCATCAGAATCTGAAGCCCGGCCGACGAGAACCGGCCGAACGCCAGGACCACAAACGAGGCCAGCAGCAACAGGGCCAGGCCGGCCGCAAGGCCCCACCGCTTCGCCCGGCGTTCGCTGACGGCCGCCATCAGATTCACGCCGCGGGCGCCGGTGGCCGCTTCGTCGATCGCCCGCTCCACCAGGACACCCGACCACTCGTCGGCCCGTTCGGCCAGCAGGATGGTGTTGATGAGGCTGTTGCCCAGTTGCGGCAAGCGCAGTTCCAGGAACCGGGCCACCTCCTTGTCGTTCGGGTCGTACCGGATCGGGATGACGAAACACCGCCAGAACGCGACGATCGTCGTCGCCACGCCCAGGGTCAGCAGGATCAGCCGGCCCACCGGCCCGAACCGCAGGTACCCCTGCGCAAGCGTCAACACCATGACCATGCCGCACAGGACGGTGATGAGCGTGAAGATCCCCTCGAGGACGCCGAGCGACCGGATCCGGGCCCGGACCCGCTCAACCCGTCCGAGCACCTCGTAGTACGGCCGGTAATCCGACAGTGTCGTCATGGCGTCCTCTCACGACTCACAGACACACCCTCGTCACATCAAAGGCCCGTGATCACTCAAACCGAGCGCCGCAGGCAATGACGAATGCCGAAGCCCGAATGACGAATCAAACAGCAATCGCGAATGTCGAATGTGCGTCACTTGGTCTTTCTGAAAATCGCAGAGAAGATAAGGTTGAGTTCCTTCGCCTCCTGCCACAACGGCTTTGCCTCATCTCTGAGCCCTTTTTCGGCAGCGACGATCATGCGCAACCAGTGCTTGGTTTCGCGGGCTTCCTTTCTGCAGATACCTATCCTGTGCCGGAACTCCTTCTTGGTGCTCGCATCGTCCGCTTCACAATAGTTCGCGCCGACGCTCGTACCTGCCCTGACAATCTGGCTGACCAGAGACCTGGTTACAGGGCTCGGTGGCACCTTCTTCGCGAAGGCGATGACCGCCTCGCCGAACCTGGCCGTCCGCTCCTCCAAGTCATGCACGGG
>DATKXP010000587.1:0-3322 GCA_035529015.1 Phycisphaerae bacterium
GCTGCGCTTCGCCATGCCGTTCGACGGCTACGTGTCGCTGAACCTCTTCGCCCCCGATGGCTCGGTCGCGCGCCAGTTGCTGACCTGCGCCTTCTATGCCAAGGGCGAGCACGAGGTCAAGTGGGACGGCCTGACCACCCCCTACTGGCGCACGCCCGGCCAGCCGGTCGCCGCGGGCGATTTCACCTGGAGAGCCATCGCGCACAAGGGGATCGGCCTGCGGTTGCGCGGCTGGGCCTGCAACGGCGGCAGCGCGCCCTGGGACAGCTCGCTCACCTCCAACTGGGGCGGCGATCACGGCGTGCCGATCTCATGCACCACTGACGGCGAAAAGGTCTATCTCGGCTGGACCGGTGCTGAAGCCGGCAAAGCCGTGGTGGCCTGCGATCTCCAGGGCAACGTCCAATGGAAGCACCTCCACGGCGGCATGGGCGGCGCCGAGGTCGTGGCCGTGGACAACGGCATTGTCTACGTTGACAAGTGGGCCAACCTGATCTACCGGCTCGACGCCAAGACCGGCATCTACAGTTCCTGGAAAGGCAAGGACTCGCCCGATCTGACGATCAAGGACCTCTTTGAAGCGACCGCCAAGGAGAAAGGCGCGAAAGCTCCCGAGCGCATTGAAGGCATGGATGCCATGGGCGGCAAGGTCTACGTCAGCGTGCCCATGGGCGCCGGCTTCGTGGCGGTCCTGGACGGCGCCACCGGTGCGATCCAGAAGCTCATCGACATCGAGAAGCCGGGCTTCATCCGCGCCGTGAGCGACGAACTCGTGTACGTGGTCCAGGACCGGCGCAACGTGGTCGCGGTCAACCCGAAGACCGGCGCCGTGAAGCCGGTTCTCACGGGACTGGGCGGGGTGGGCGGCGTGACCGCCGACGAGCAGGGCCGCTTGTACGTGAGCGTGCAAGGCAACGTCCAGCAGGTGCTGATGTTCACGGCGGACGGGAAGCCCGCCGGCGCGATCGGTCGCAAGGGCGGGCGGCCGGCCCTGGGCCCCTGGGTCCAGGACGGGGTGCTCAATCCGACCGGCCTGGTGGTGGACAAGGAAGGCAAGCTCTGGGTTGCCGAACAAAACGAGACGCCCAAGCGGTTCAGCGTGTGGCAGGCCCGGGCGGGGACGGACAGGAAAGAGGGCGCCTTCCTCAGGGAGTTTTTCGGCCCCACGCACTACGGCGCCAGCGGCGGCGCGATCAACCCGCACGACCCGAACGTCATGGTCGGCGAGGGCTGCGAGTGGCGGATCGACCCCAAGACCGGCCGCGACGTCTGCCTGGGGACGTTCGGCAACATCACCGCGTTCGCGCTCTATGCCGAGGGCAGCAACGGCAAGCTGTACCTGGTGACGAACGATGGGGGTTCCCACGACAATATCAAGCGTTTTGCCATCCGCGAGCGGCTGGGCGATGCAAAATTTGCGCTGCGCGCGACCATCGTGTCCGATCCGGCCAAGAAGACGACGGAATTCTGGGCCGACGCGAACGGCGACGAACAGCAGCAGCCCGACGAGTTGAAGACGCATCCGGCGGCGCTGACGATGGTGGGCTACCTCGGCTGGTCGATCAACATGAACAGCGACCTGACCCTCTACGCCAGCGGGTTGCAGTTCAAGGTCGCGGACTTCACGAAATGCGGCGCGCCCCGGTATGACGTCGCAGGCGCCCGCAAGGTTGCCGGCTTTGACGCCGGCGCGCTGTCCACGCCGGACAACCGCAAGCTGGTCGCGGTGAGTGAAACGTTCTTCGAGGGCTACGACACGGCCGACGGACGACTGCTGTGGAAGTATGCCAATACCTTCTCCGGCGTCCATGGCTCGCATAATGCGCCGGCGCCGGAAGTCGGCCTCATCCGCGGCGCCTTCGGGCTGGTCGGCAACGCGGTCCTGCCCAAGCCGGTCGGCGGCATCTGGGCCATCAACGGCAACATCGGCGAGTGGCACGTGCTGACCGAGGACGGCTTCTACCTCACGCGCCTCTTTCAGGGCGACCCCTTCAAGACCCAGTGGCCGGACCAGGCGGTGCCGGGCGCCATCCTGGACAACGTGCCCCCGGGCATGGGCGGCGAGGATTTCGGCGGCTCCCTGCGCCAGGGCAAGGACGGCAAGGTCTACATTCAGGCCGGCAAGACCGGGCTCTGGAATGTCGAGGTCGCGGGACTGGAGACCATCAAGGAAGTCCCCGGCGGCAAGGTGACGATGACCGCCGACGACGTGAAGACCGCCCAGACCTTCCGCGAGAAACAAATGCAGGCCGTGGAAGGCAACAAGAAGTACCTGGTCGCGAAAGCCACGGTGGCGTTCAGCGGCAATCTGGATGCGGACTTCAAGGACTTCAAGGATCCAGAGAAGCCGTGGTTCGAGAGGCAGGCGGGCTCGCGCGTGCGGGTCGCCATGGCGCGCGACGAGGCCAACCTCTACGTCGGCTGGGAGGTGCAGGACGACACGCCGTGGGTCAACGGCTCGGACGCGCCCGAGTTCCTGTACGCCCGCGGCGACACCGTGGACCTGCAGCTCGGGACCGACCCCGCGGCCGACAAGAAACGCGGCGAACCCGTGAAGGGCGATCTGCGCCTGTCCATCGGCAACTTCAAGGGCAAGCCCACGGTCGTGGTCTATCGCAAGGTGGCGGACGCGAAGAAGCCCAAGACCTTCAGCTCCGGCGTCATCAAGGAATACGTGATGGACAGCGTCGTGGTGATGGAAGAGGCCAAGGTGTCCGTGAAGGTGGACGGCAAGCGCTATGTGGTCGAGGCCGCGCTCCCGCTGGCGGCGCTCGGGCTGAAGATCACCGACGGTCTGGCGCTGCGCGGCGACTTCGGCGCCACGCACGGCGACAAAGCCGGCGCGGACACGATCCTGCGCACCCACTGGAACAACCAGAAGACCGGCATCGTGAACGACGAGGTGTTCGAACTGATGATGGAACCGAAGAACTGGGGAACCATCCAGTTCTAGAGCCGATTAAGATCGCGTGTTCTCATAAGCCCAAACCCGCGGGTGGCACCCCCAGGCGAAATCGCTTGGGGGTGCCACTCTTTAGATGCCACCATTCAATCTTAAACGGCTCTAGCGGCTGCGCCGGTCAGCGGTCCCGGACACATCGGAGGTCGGGCGCCGGGCCGGACCGGAGCCGATAGACCTTGCCGCCGATGAAGCGAAGCGTCCGCTCCGCGTCAAGGCGCCGGCCGGTCTCGAGGTCGGCGGCCTCGCCGGTGAACTCGATTTGCCCGTCGCGGAAAGCCCAGAGGACCGACGGCTGTCCGCCGGCGTCGAGCCAGAGGGTGCAATCGCCATGCGGCGTGAGCCGCAGGCGGTGCATGTGGG
>DATKXP010000588.1:0-4151 GCA_035529015.1 Phycisphaerae bacterium
ACGCTCCCGGCCATGGCAGGTGTCAGAACCGCATGCCCACGCCGCCGATGACGGCGTTCCCCTCGGCGAGGTTCGAGACGGTGCCTTGCCACCGCACGTACGCCGAGACGTTCTTCTTCAGCAGGACCGAGACGCCGGCCCCGTAGTACGCGCCGTCGCGGCAGAACTCGCGCTCGGTCCGGAACCGCGTCACGCCCTGCGCGAAGTGCGCCTGCAGGCTCTGGTCGCCCAGGTACTCGTGCCACCAGCCGCCGAACGCCTCCGGGCATATCTTGACCGACTTGCACGCGAACACCCGCGAGATGCTCAGGCCCAGCCGCGATTGCATCGACTGCGACGTGTCGGGAGCCACGTTCAGATTGGCCGCACCCGCCCCCGTCTCCGAGAAACCCCGTCGCCGGTACCACGTGTATTGGGCCGACGCGTTGGGCGTCACGGTGCACTCGCCCAGGTTGAACCGGTACCCGCCGCCCAGGTACGCCGTCATGTCGTGGCCCAGGTAGTCGCTCTCGGCCGTCCGGTTGATGCCGCCGAAGAGCATCTTCCGGTGCATCTCGTTCCAGTGCGCGCCGTAACTGACGGCGGCGTCAACAAACGCCCGGTCGTCGAAGAGACTGGTGTAAGGCCCGATGCGGAAGGTGTCGATGCGGCCGCCGCCGCCACCCCGGCGGACATCGACCTCGGTGTGCCCGTACCCGCCGGCCAGGCCCACCAGCGCGTGCGGCGCCACAAGCCGGTCCAGGCCGAACTCGATGCCCGCCGTGTCCGCCCGGTAACCGAGTTGGTTGGCCGTCGTGTCCTTGGTGTAGAAATCGCCGAACGGCTGGGCGAAGAAATACGTCGTCGTCTCGGCCGGCGCCGGCTCGTCGGGCTCCTGCCGCGCACGATCGATCACCTGCGCGAGCAGCAGCGGGTCATAGGCCGCCGAGGCCAGCATGAGCGACGGGTCCGGACCACGGGCCGCCTGACCCGCCGGAACCGGGGCGCCCGTGCGGCGGCCGCCCAGGTAATTCGTCAGCACACCCGTCATCTGCGACGCCGACCCGAAAGCGGCTTCTCCCGCAGCCAGGTGGGCCTGGCCCCCCAGTTGCGCCAGCGCCGGGTCGAGAAGACCGCCGGGGAGCAGCAGCAGGTTGTTGATGAGCGTCCCATAATCGCCCACGGCCGTGGCCGAGTCGGCGTCGATCGCCGCCGCGACACTCGCATTGTTGCCGCCGGTCGCCGCCGCCGCCAGGGCCGAGATCTGGTGGGCCGTCAGGATGTAATCCGTGCCGACGACCGCCGACGTGAAGTTCAGCACGGCGCTGCCGGTCGTGACGGCGGCCCCCTGGTCCGTCACGCCGCCGACCGTCGTGATGATCGTGAACGTGTCGCCCGTCTGGATGACGTTGCCGCCGGCGCTGATGTCGGTCACCTGGACGGTGGACCCGGCTTCGAGGGTCGCCGCGCCGCCCACATCGACCAGGTCGCTGTTGGTGACGGCCCCGACTCGCTCGACCTCGACGTCGAGCGTGCCGCCCGCCGCCAGCGTGTAGTTGCCGTCAACACGGAGCGTGTCGATGGAGTTGCCGGGAGCCGTGGTCCCGCGGCTGAGGACGTTGCCGCCGATCTGGCCCGACCCGGCCAACGTGGTGCCCGGCTCGATGGTCGCCAGACCCGCGCCCAGCGACCCGTTCACCACCAGCGTGCCGGCATTGACGGTCGTCCCGCCCCCGTACGTGTTGGCGCCGGAGAAGGTCACGGTCCCCGCGCCGTTCTTGGCGACGCTGCCGCCTCCGCTGATCGCGCCCGCGTACGTGCCGTCGCCCGCCTGGTCGAAGACCACGGCCGCGTTGTTCGTCATGTCGCCCTGCAGGCTCGTCGTCGTCCCCTGGAGCGTCCCGCCCGTGACGGTCGTCCCGCCCCCGTACGTGTTGGCGCCCGAGAACGTGACCGTCCCCGCGCCGTTCTTGGCGACGCTGCCGCCGCCGCTGATAGCGCCGGCGTACGTCCCATCGCCCGCCTGGTCGAAGACCACGGCCGCATTGTTCGTCATGGCGCCCTGCAGGCTGGTCGTCGTGCCCTGGAGCGTGCCGGCCGTGACGGTCGTCCCGCCCGTGTAGTTGTTGGCACCCGAGAAGGTCAGCGTGCCCGCGCCCAACTTGGTCACGGCGCCGCCGCCGCCGAGCACCCCCGACAGCGTCGCGTCCTGTGTGACGGTCAGGTCGAAGGCCAGCGTCGCCGTCACGGCGTTGTCGAAGTCCGGAGACCCGGCGGTATTGAATTCCAGGTTCCCGCCGTTCATGTTGATCGCGCCCGTGCCGGCCCCCTCGGCGTGGCCCAGCGCCAGCGTCCCGGCCGTGACGGTCGTCCCGCCCCCGTACGTGTTGTTGCCCGAGAACGTGACCGTCCCCGCGCCCGCCTTGGTCACGGCACCGCCGCCGCCCATTACCCCCGACAGCGTTGCGTCCTGCGTGACGGTCAGGTCGAAGGCCAGCGTCGCCGTCACGGCGTTGTCAAAGTCCGGAGACCCGGCCGTATTGAATTCCAGGTTCCCGCCGTTCATGTTGATCGCGCCCGTGCCGGCCCCCTCGGCGTGGCCCAGCGCCAGCGTCCCGGCCGTGACGGTCGTCCCGCCACCGTACGTGTTGTTGCCCGAGAACGTGACCGTCCCGGCGCCCGCCTTGGTCACCGCGCCGCCGCCGATCATGACCCCGGCATACGTGCCGTCGCCCGCCTGGTCGAAGACCACGGCCGCATTGTTCGTCATGGCGCCCTGCAGGCTCGTCGTCGTCCCCTGGAGCGTCCCGCCCGTGACGGTCGTCCCGCCCCCGTACGTGTTGGCGGCGTTGAGTTCGACGATGCCGGCGCCGGCGTTGACGGTCACGGCCGCGCCCCCGCTGATGATGCCGTTGAAGATAGTCGTCCCGGCGGTGGGCGTGATATTGAGCCCGCCGCCGGCGCCGAGGTTGATCGTGCCGCCGAAGGTCAACTGGTTCGCGGCGGCGTTCTGCGTGACGTTCAGGGCCGTTGCCCCGCCGATGAGGTCATTGCCGATGGTGTGACTGAGCGCCGTGACGTTGCTGACTGCCCCGGTCCCGGTGAAGGTAATCGCGCTGCCGCCCAAGGTGAAGCCGGCCGTGGCGCCCGTGAAATCGATGGACTGGATGCCCGACCAGGGGGCATCCACGTTTGGCGCGACGCGGGTGTTTCCGGCGAAGACGAGGTCGTCGGGGGCGGCGGGGTTGCCCGGGGCGGCGCCGCCCCAGTTGAGCGCCGTCGACCAGTTGTTGTCACCGCCGCCGCCGTCCCAGGTGAAAGTCCCCGCCCGTCCTGCGGAGACGCCCAGCAGGACGACCGCTGCAATGAACGTGGCCGTTAAGCGTCGAGATGCCTCTCCGTGGCAGCGAGACATGACCCATCCCTCCTTTTGCCGAGGTTCTCAAGATGGTCTGAAACCGGGACCTTCCAGGGCCATTTCCCTCGAAACGACGGCGCCGGCAAGGCTTCCGGGCAGCCCCGCGACGTGCTTGCGTGATGGTGCAGCCGGCCAGGTTTCCCCGGCGACGCGCACGACCACCCGGCGAGGACGCGTCCGAGAATCCCCCAACACCTTGCGCTGGGCGCCTCTAGCGCCCAGACTGCGCAAACCCCTCCCCTGATCGAAACCTTTCCCATGGGTAGTATCGGTGTCCGACGCGGGCGTCAACCAGAAAATGCAGACGCTGTCGGTCAGGATGAAAGCGGCGTGTGTCCGTTCCGCTGCTGACCCCTGTGACGCCCCGTGCGTGTCCCCTTGCCCTGCACCGCTGCTTGTTAGAGTTCTAACAATCTCCGCCGCCATTTCCGAGACGTAAGTCCTTGCCACACAAGGCCTTACGCAGATCGCCCGATTTCGGCCCGACATATTGCACTCGGGCCATACGTCGAATCCGGCCCTGCGCGGCCCTTCGGCCAAAATCGCCCTTTTTGATAGCGCCAGGGCCGTTTTTGGGCTCGCGATTTTGTTAGAGTTCTAACAATCTGCCGTGCCTCCAGCCTCCGGTCTCCGGCCTCCAGCCTCGTCTCTCCCCGCCTTTTGTATACTTTAGCGCATATTGACCCCGCTCCACTCAGGTTAAAAAAGGGGTAAAAAGGACGAAGAACGGACCAAGTTTGAGTAAAAAGCGATC
>DATKXP010000589.1:0-7311 GCA_035529015.1 Phycisphaerae bacterium
CGGGAGTTTCTCCGCCAGGAACGCTTCCAGCCCGACGTTCGCCAGGCCGATGGCGTTGATCATGCCGGCCCGCACCTCGGCCAGGCGCGGCGGGGGATGGCCCTCGCGGGGCTCCAGCGTGATCGACTTCGTGACGATCGCACCGAGGAGCGACGGATCGTAAAAACGGGCCAGTTCCTCGCCGTAGCCGGCGCAGCCGGAGGCCGTCGCGATGGGATTCTTCATCGCGACACGGCCGACCGTGACGTTGAGATCGACGCCCGGATGGGTCATGGCTTCACGCTTCCAGACAACAAACGCGCCGGGCCCGCCGGCGCGGGCGTTGCCCGCTATGGCGGGTCTTCGACAAGCCCGGCGGCTAACTCACTTACTCCCACACGACGTCGCGGGCATCGGCGACCGGGCCGTCCAGGCACGTCATGCGATAGGTCCAGCCCTTCTCGCTCGCCGGGTCGCGCATCTTCGCGGCGCACGAGAGGCACACGCCGATGCCGCACCCCATGAAACACTCAAGCGACACCTGGCACGGCGCATCGCGTCGCTCGGCCAGACGGGCCAGGGCACGCATCATCCGCTCGGGCCCGCATCCGTAGAAGGCGATGGGCCGCTTGTCGCCCACGTCTTGCAGACGCCGCCGCGCGGCCTCGATGGCCGTCCCGTGAAAACCGGCCGACCCGTCGTCGGTCGAGAGGATCGTCTCGACCTCCCCGAGGTCGGGGTCCAGGATGGACCGGCACGGCGTCACGGCATCGCCCGCAACCGCCGGCGCGCCGCGAAACACGGCGGGGACCTCGTCAAGGGTGGGCGCGCCCAGGATCAGGAGGCACCGGCGGCCGTCTTCGGTCAACCGGTCCGCCAGGCCGAAGATCGGCGCCACACCGCACCCCCCGCCCACCAGGACGCAGAGCCGGTCGTCGTCGGGCGGCGTGAAATGGTTGCCCAGCGGGCCCACCACGTCCACCGCGACTCCCACCGGCCGCGCCGCCAGGAACCGCGTGCCCGACCCGACGTTGCGGACCAGCACTTCCAGCCGCACACCTGCCCCGTCGCGCAGGACCCGCGAGATGCTCAAGGGACGCCGGACAAAAGGCCGCTTCTTGCGGCCGAGTTCCAGGCCGGTGGCGACGGGCCACTCGCCGCCCTCGTCCCACGCCAGCACACGGCGCTCCGAGGCCGCGGCCGCACGGGGATCGGACTGGCACAGGATGTTGAGGAACTGACCCGGAAGGCTTTCCCAGGCGGTGGGGGCATCGAGGACGAGGCGGACGTAATCTCGACCGGCCTCCCGCCGCGCGACGAGCACGAGGTCCAGCCGCCGCGGCGGCGACGTGTCGCGCGGAACGTGTACCGATTCGGTGACCATCGTGCGCCTGCCCTGCCCCATCGGCTTGGAGAAGCGATTATCCGGCGGCCTGTGGGCGATTCAAGGCTTTTCCCCCGCCACCGCCCTGACACCCAGCAAGAAAAAGGTACCAGGTACATTTTTCGCCGGGTCAGAACATGGTCACCCTTCGGGATGACCATGCCACCCTGCGTTTTCGCTTTACAGGCGGTGGGCGGTGCCATAGACTCGCCGGCTCGCTGCCCGTTGCGGAAAGGGCCGGCGGCCCGCGCGCCGCCCGTGTCATGTCCAGGAAATCACTGCCCGCGCTTGCCCTCGTCAGCCTCGGATGTCACAAGAACCTGGTGGACGCCGAGCGGATGCTGGCCTGCCTGGCCCTCGACGGGTTCGCCGTCACGGCCGACCCGGACGGGGCCGACGTGGCCATCGTCAACACGTGCGGGTTCATCGACCTGGCGCGGGCCGAGAGCGACCAGCACATCGACGCGCTCGAAGAGATGAAACGCGACGGCCGCCTCGGCCGCGTCATCGTCGCCGGGTGCATGGCCCAGCGGTTCGGCCGCGCGATCCTCGAACGCCATCCGGACGTGGACGCCGTCGTGGGGCTGGCCGAGCGCGAAAGCCTGGCCGAAATCTGCCGCGAGGTCCTCGGCGCCGGAAAGGGCGAGCGGAAACGCCGGCGCGATCGCCCGGGTCCAGTCGTTGCGCACGAGCCGGTGGTGCGTGTCGGGCCCGTACCGTCGCACGTGCCGGACGACCGGGAGCGGCTGCGTCTGACGCCCCGTCACTACGCGTACCTGCGGATCACCGAGGGCTGCGACAACCGGTGCGCGTACTGTGCTATCCCTGAGATCCGCGGCCCCCTTCGCTCGAAGCCGCCCGAACGGGTCCTTGAGGAGGCCAAGGAACTCGTCGCCGACGGGGCGAAGGAACTCGTGCTCATCGGCCAGGACACCACGGCCTACGGCCACGACCGGCCCGAGAGCGGTTGGCACGTTGCAGACCTCGTCGAGGACCTGTGTGAGCGGTCGGGCGCCCGGTGGCTCCGGCTGATGTACGCCCACCCGGCGTCGTTTCCGGCGGAACTCATCGAGCAGTTCGCCGCCGGACTGCCACTGGTGCCGTACGTCGATCTGCCGCTCCAGCACATCAGCACGCGGATCCTCGAGAGCATGGGCCGCGGCGTGGACCGGGCCGAGATCGAGGACCTCATCGAGCGTCTCCGTTCCGCGGCGGCGTCTATCGCCATCCGGACCACCTTCCTCGTCGGCTACCCCGGCGAGACGGAGGCCGACTTCGAGGAACTATTAACCTTTGTTCGAAAAGTTCGCTTTGACCACGTGGGCGTCTTCGTGTACAGTCGCGAAGCGGGCACCCGTGCGGCAGAGCAGCCTGACCCCGTCCCCGCGGCGGTGTCGCGGCAGCGGTGGGAGCGTCTGATGGCCGCCGCCGAGACGCTGGCCCACGAGGCGGCGGCGAAGCACGTCGGCCGGGCGCTCGAGGTCCTCGTGGACGGTGCCGACGCCGACGGCCGGTTGGCGGCGCGCCATGCGGGTCAGGCACCTGAGGTGGACAGCGCCGTCCTGCTGCCGGCCGGCGCCGCCGAGGCGGGCGAGTTCCGCACCGTCCGCGTGACCGGGGCCGAGGGGTACGATCTTGTGGCAGAGGTCAGGAAGGACGAGGGCGCATGAGCCGCCACATACCGAACCTGCTGACGGCGGTCCGGTTCGTCATGGCCATCGCCTTCTTCATCATCCTGGGGTTCTACGACACCGACCGCGACGTTGGCTGGCCGGTGCTCGACGTGGCGTTCGTGGTGTTCCTCGTGGCGGTGTGCACCGACATGGTGGACGGGTACCTGGCGCGGCGGCTGGGTCACCAGACGGTCTTCGGCCGCATCGCCGACCCGTTCGTCGATAAGATCCTCATCTGCGGGGCGTTGGTGTACCTCGTGGGCGATCAGTTCATCGTTCTGCGCGAAGCCGGGTCGGACCCTGTAAACCTGACGGGCTGGCAGACGTGGATGGTGGTGCTGGTCGTCGCGCGGGAACTGCTGGTGACGGGGATGCGCAGTTTCAGCGAATCGCACGGCATCTCGTTTGCCGCCTCGTGGAGCGGCAAGGTCAAGATGATCCTCCAGTGCACCGCCATCTCGTGGTGCATCATCTACGTGGCTCACTGGACCGACGGCCCGCCCTGGACGGAACTCGTGCGCGACATCCTCATCTGGGCCACGACGGTCTTCACGGCCGTCAGCGCGTTCGTCTACATCAAACGGGCGTACGGTCTGCTTCGCCTGCCGCCGGAGTAAGGGCCGGGCGCCTCACCCTACAACGCTACAAAGGCATTTCGCGCGGTGGGTCTCCGTACCCACCGCGCGGGAATGGCCGTTTTTGCCAGTGCGCGGCGGGTACGGAGACCCGCCGCGCAGCAAGTAGCGTAGTAGGACTCACCCCAGCAGAATGTCCATCGCCATCATGACGACGAATCCGATCATGATGCCGAAGGTGGCGGTGCGTTCGAACCCGCCGCGGTGCGTTTCGGGGATGATCTCGTCGCTGATGACGAAGAGCATGGCCCCTGCGGCAAAGGCCATGCCGAACGGCAGCAGCGGCGCGAAGATGCTGACGAGGCTCGCCCCAAGGACGCCCGCGATCGGCTCGACAAGCCCGGTCGCAGTGGCGATCCAGAGCGCCTTGGCCGGGCTGTAGCCCTCGCGCATCAGGGGCAGCATGACCGCCAGCCCTTCCGGCATGTTCTGGAGGCCGATTCCCAGGGCCAGCGACGTGCCCTGGCGAACCGATTCGGCCGTCCCGCCGCCGAACCCGACACCCACCGCCAGCCCCTCCGGGAAGTTGTGCAGCGCGATGGCGAGCACGAAGAGCCACGTCTTGCGCAGACTCGACGACGGCCCCTCGGGCCCCTTGAAGAGGTGCTCGTGCGGAAGCCACTTGTCGCACCGGTCCAGAAAGACGGCACCGAAGAGCATGCCGCCGACCATCACCGCCACCGCCCACAGGCTGCTGCCGTAAATCACCTCGCCGTATTCGACGCCCGGCACGATGAGGCTGAACGCCGTGGCAGCCAGCATGACCCCGGCCGCAAACCCGAGAAGGGCGTCCAGCGTCCGCCGCGACAGGTTCCGGAAGTACAGCCCCGGCAGCGCCCCGACGCCGGTGGCCAGGCCGGCGGCGGTACTGGCGCCCACGCCGTAGAGGATCGTCTGCGTGGCGGTCAGCGTTTCGGCAACCATCGGCGGCTCCCTCCGCACGCTCGCGGCGGCCTGGGAAGGCCGCCGCGCGGTTTGGGCAACAGCGCCGGGACGGCCACCGCGCGGCGCCTTGCCGCTTCGACGTGCGGTCACTTTTTCGGCCGGCGGACGAGCATCCAGTTGCGGCCGTCGGCCTCGATGAGCGCGTCGGCCTCGGCAGGTCCCCACGATCCGGCCGGATACGTCGGCAGGCACTCGGGGGGACACCCGCGGCACCCTTCGAGAATGGGCTGGAGGAACGCCCAGGCGGCCTCGACCTCGTCGCTTCGCGTGAAGAGCGTCGAATCGCCGAGCGCCGCATCGAGAATGAGCCGCTCGTACGCCTGCGGCGCCCGCGTGAACGCGTCGGCGTACCCGAAATCCATCTGGTACGGCTCAATCTTCACCGCCGGTCCGGGCACCTTGACCTGGAACCGCATCGAGATGCCGTCGTTCGGCTGGATGCGGACCGCCAGGACGTTCGGCTGAAGGGGCCCGCGGGGCGGCGCACCGAACAGGACCTGCGGAATGGGCTTGAAGTGGATCGAGATCTCCGTCATGCGGACCGCCATCCGCTTGCCGGTCCGCAGGTAAAACGGCACGCCCGCCCACCGCCAGTTGTCGATGAAAAGTCTCATGGCGACGAACGTCTCAATGCCCGAATCGTCGGCCACGCCGTCCTCGTCTCGGTAGGCGGGCACCGGCTCGCCGCCGACCTCGCCGGCGGCGTACTGGCCGCGGACCACACCCTCGGCGGCGCAGGCGGGCGGAATCGGCCTGAGCGCCCGCAGGACCTTGACCTTCTCATCGCGGACGGCCTCGGCATCGAGCGCGAGCGGCGGCTCCATCGCCACCAGGCACACCAGGTGCATCATGTGATTCTGGACGATGTCCCTGAGCGCGCCGGCCTGCTCGTAGTACGGACCGCGGCCCTCCACGCCGACCTGCTCGGCCACCGTCACCTGGACGTGATCCACGTACCTGGCATTCCAGAGGGGGTCGAAGATGCTGTTGGCGAACCGCAGGACCAGGATGTTCTGGACCGTCTCCTTGCCCAGGTAATGGTCGATGCGGTAGATCTGCCGCTCCTGGAAGGCCGCCAGGAGTTGCGCGTTGAGGTCGCGTGCGCTGGCGAGGTCGCGTCCGAAGGGCTTCTCGACGATGATCCGCGACCACGGCCCCTCGCCGGCACCCGGCCGTGCCAGGCCCGACTCGCGCAGACTCTCGATGACGGCCGGGAACGAACTCGGCGGGGTCGCCAGGTAGAAGAGGACGTTGGCTGCGCCCTCCCCCTGCTCCGCACCGTCCTCGAGGCGTCTGCGCAGCACCCGGAATCCGGCCGGGTCGTCGTACCGGCCGGACAGGTAGTGGAGGCGCGACGCAAACCGTTGCCACGCCGCTTCATCCAGCGACCCGGCCCGCGAGAACGCCTCGACGCCCGTCCGAAGGCCCGCGCGGAACTCCTGGTCGGTCTTCGCGCTGCGGGCGTAGCCGACGACGGTGAACTCGGGCGGCAGGAGACCGTCGCACCACAGGTCATAGACGGCCGGCACCAGTTTGCGTCGCGCCAGGTCGCCCGAAGCCCCGAAGATGACCAGCGTGAACGGTTCCGGGACCGTCGCGCCGTCGGTCGAAGCGCCGGGAGAACAAGCCTGCGGGTTGCCGGGGGCATCAGGAGCCATCGCGAGAGTCCGCGGGGCGGGCAGCGTCGCCCAACCCTTCGAAAAGTTCCACGTCGGTCGGCGTTTCGGGAACCGGCGAATCGGCGTCGGCCAGCGCGGCGCCGAGCCGCAGGGCTTCGGCCATGGCACGCGGGTGCTTCAGAACGTCGCCCGCGGCGTCCACCTGGTTGACGAACAGGTTGGCCGCGTGGGTCACCTGGAGCGAGTCGAACCAGTACCTCATCGTGAGCCGGATGCCGTCGAACATCCGCTTGCCCCTTGACCCGGCGACGGCGATGACCAGGGCGCGGCGGTCGCGCGGCCCGTCGGGGTAAAGCGGCTCCTTCAACAGGTACTTGCGCGACCAGAGGCACTGACACCGGTCGATGAGGCGTTTGCCCTGCGCGCAGACGGCCGCAAAGAAGACGGGGGTCGCAAAGATCAGCCGGTCGGCCGCGAGCATCTTCTCGAAGACGTCCTGGAACGGGTCGTCGAAGCGGCAGCGACCGGTCTTGGCGCAGGCGCCGCAGGCCACGCACGGGCCGAACTCCAGGCCCCGGAGGGTGACGTACTCAGCGGACGCGCCGGCCGATTCGGCGCCGCGGAGGGCCTCGCGAAGGAGCAGATCGGAGTTCGACCGCTTCCTCGGACTGGTCGAAATGCCAAGGACGTTGAGCGTCATGGGCGCACCTCATACACGCCGGGCCCGCCGCCGCGGGCGTTGCCCGCTATGGCGGGTCTTCGACAAGCCCGGCGGCTAATCGCTCGTCTCTTTGACCGCCTGCCGCACACCCGGAATCAGCCGCGGGCTGACGCTGACGGTCCGAATGCCCAGCGACAGCAGCCGCCCGATATACGCAGGGTCCGAGGCCAGTTCGCCGCAGATCGAGAGGGGGCACCCGGCCTCCCGGGCCGCGCGGACCAGGTCCTCGACGACGCGCCAGAAGACGGGGCGGTCGGGCGAGTAGTCGGCGGCCACGTGCTCGTTGTTGCGGTCCACGGCGAACAGGTACTGGACGAGGTCGTTGGACCCGATGCTGGCGAAGTCGGACTCGGCC
>DATKXP010000590.1:0-2940 GCA_035529015.1 Phycisphaerae bacterium
GGCGAGGTCGCATCGGAGACAGCGGCGGGCCTCGCGGGTGGCCTGTTCGACCGACAAGGCCAGTTCGACTTCGGCGAAGTTCTTCCGCCTCGCCTGGATGGGCAGCACGGGGGGCTCCGCCCGGGCGGCATCCTCGCGCTCCTCGTCGGTGACGGTGGCGGGCTCGACGAAAACGTCCGGCAGCCGGATGTGGGGTGGCTCCGCGAGTTCCTCGCCGCGCAGGTAGCGGTCGATCACCCCCGCCGCGCGACGCCCGGCCGCGATGGCGTCGACCACCGTGTTGGGGCCCGTCACCAGATCGCCTCCCGCAAAGACGCCTTCGCGACTGGTGCGGAGTGTCCGCGGGTCCACCTGCAACCGACCACCCTTGTCGAGGGCCAGGCCCATCGGGGTCAGGCAGTCGCTGTCGGGGCGTTCGCCGATGGCGACGATTAGCGTGTTCAGCGAGAGGCTGAACTCGCTGCCCGGCACGGGGACCGGCCTGCGGCGGCCGCTGGCGTCGACCTCGCCGAGCGTGTTGCGGATGCACTCGATGCCCACGAGACGGCCGTTCTGCGAGTAGATCCGGACCGGGGAGACCATCGTTTCAACCTGGATGCCTTCCTTCACGGCTGTCTCGATATAGCGGATCTTCACCGGCGAGACGAGCGTCTCGAGTTTGATCCCTTCCTCCAGCGCGGCGTCGACCTCTTCGGCGTAGGCCGGCATCTCCTGGCCGGTGCGGCGGTACAGGAGGGTGACGCGCTGGACGTTCTCTTGGCGGATGGCGACGCGTGCGGCGTCGACGGCCGAGTTGCCGCCGCCGATGACCGCCACGTGGCCGCCGGCCAGTTCCTCGCCCCTGAGGTTGAAGGCCTTCAGAAACTCGATGGACGGGTAAACGCCTTCGAGGTTCTCGCCCGGCAGGTCCAGCCGCCAACTCTTGTGGGCGCCCAGGGCGAGGAAGACCGCCTTAAAGCCGTCTTCAAAGAGACTGTCGAGGGTGAAGTCGCGGCCGAGGACGCTCCCGCACCGGACGGCGAGCCCAGAGTCGAGGAGCGATGCAATCTCTTTCTTGAGCACGCTGCGCGGCAGCCGGTAGGCCGGGATGCAACTGGTGAGCATGCCGCCCGGCTCATCTTCCGCATCGAAGAGCGTCACCTTGCACCCCAGGAGCGAGAGGTGGTGGGCGGCCGAAAGACCGGCCGGGCCGGCCCCCACCACCGCCACCTTGGCTGCCTCTTTGCCTCGCCGCGCAGCCTTCGCGGGCTTGTAGACCGCCGGGTCCACGCGGTCGGTGACGAACCGCTTCAGCGCGCGGACCGCGATGGGCTCGCCGCCGCTAACTCCTAACTGGCACTTCTGCTCGCACTTGCGGTCGCAGACCCGCGCGCAAATCGAAGGAAACGGGTTGGCCGACCGGATGACCTGGTAGGCCTCTTCGTATCGTCCCTTCTCGATGAGGGCCACGTAACGCCACGCCTCCGTATCCAGAGGGCAGGCGGCTTGGCAGGACGCGCCCACGAGGTTGCGGCAAACGAACGCGTCGCACTTCTTGTCCACGACGTGCCGCTCGTACTCTTCACGGAAGTACCGCAGGGTGCTCAGGACCGGGTTCGACGCCGTCTGCCCCAGGCCGCACATCGTGGTGTCCTTGACGACGCGGGCCAGTTCCTCAAGGAGTCCGAGGTGCTCGGGGCGCCCCCGACCGTTGGAGATGTCGTCGAGGATTTCGTACATCCGCTGGGTGCCCTTGCGGCAGGTGAAGCACTTGCCGCACGACTCATCCTTCAGGAAGTGCATGAAGTACTTGGCGACGTCCACCATGCAGGTGTTGGCGTCCATGACGATCATGCCGCCGGAGCCCATGATCGAGCCGGCCTGGGCGAGGCTGTCGTAATCGATGGGCAGGTCGAACTTCTCGGCCGGGATGCAGCCGCCGGACGGTCCGCCGGTCTGGACGGCCTTGATCCTGGCCTTGCCGACCGGCCCGCCGCCGATATCGTAGACGATCTGGCGGAAAGTGATACCCATCGGCACTTCGACGAGGCCGGTGTTCTTGATCTTTCCGACCAGGCTGAAAATCTTGGTGCCCGAGTTGCCCTTGGTGCCGATCTTTGCGAACTCCTCCGCGCCCTGGCGGAGGATGACGGGGATGTTGGCCCACGTCTCCACGTTGTTGATGGCGGTGGGCTTGCCGTTGATGCCCTTCTGGATGGGGAAGGGCGGGCGCTGGCGCGGCTCGCCCATCCTGCCCTCGACGGAGCGGATGAGGGCGGTCTCTTCGCCGCACACGAAGGCGCCGGCGCCGCGGACGATCTGGATGTCGAAGGCCAGGCCGCTCCCGAGGATGTTCTCGCCCAGGAGGCCATGCTCGCGGGCCTGCCCGAGCGCAATCGTCAGGTGCCGGATGGCCAGCGGGTACTCGTTGCGGACGTAGACGATCCCCTCGGAGGCCCCCGTCGCAAAGGCGCCGATCATCATGCCTTCGATGATGCTGTGGGGATTGCCTTCGAGGACGCTGCGGTCCATGTAGGCGCCGGGGTCGCCCTCGTCGGCGTTGCAGACGACGACTTTGCCGCGGGGGCCGGGCTGCCGGGCCAGCATCTCCCATTTCAGGCCGGTCGGGAACCCGCCGCCACCCCGGCCGCGCAGGCCCGAGCGCTTGACCTCGTCGACGACGTCTTCGGGACGGCGCGCCGCCAGCATGTCGGCGAAGGTCTCGTACCCGCCGACGGCGATGTATTGGTAGATGCGCGTGGGGTCTACCAGCTCGTTGCGGGCCAGGATACGCCGCACCTGCCTGCGGAAGAACGGGACATCCTCCTGCTTCTCCACAGGCTCGCCCGTCTCGCTATCCACGAGCAAGAGGTCGGCCAGCACCTCGCCCCGCGCTGCGGCACGGACGATCCGCCCCATGTCCTTGGGGCACACCTTGGGGTAGAAGGTCCGCCGTGGCTC
>DATKXP010000591.1:0-7089 GCA_035529015.1 Phycisphaerae bacterium
GCCCACTCGATCTTGTGGGCCGTGCCGCGCGCCGTATAGAAGTCCTTCAGTGCCGCCAGCGCCCGGGCGTAGGCCTTGCGCGTGCGGGCGACTTCCTCGACGAGTCCGACTTCGCCCGCACCCGTGTAGTCGATCTCGACCTTCGGCCCGACCTGGGCCTCGACCGTCTCGGCCTGGAGGTCCACGGGACGTGCGGGCCGCTTCTCCTCGTCGGGCATGGCCAGGACGGCGGGCTGTTCGGGGGCGGGTTCGACCACCGGTTTGGGCATGGGCAGGTCGGCCGGCGTGACGGTGGGTTCCTCGGGCGGCGCGACCGGTTTGACCTTGGCGGCGCCGAAGAACTCCTCGGCTTCCTTGACGGCCTCGGCGCGGCTCTTGGGCGGCGTCTCGGCGGGGCCCGGGAGTTTGGCCGGAGGCTCGGCGGGGGTGCCGGCCGGCGGCGTCGTCTCGGGCGTCTTGCCCGGCTCGGCGACGACGGGCGGAGCCTTCCCGGGTGGCTTGAGCGGCGTCTCTTCGGGCGGCGTCTCCTTGGGCGCTTCGCGCTCGTCGGGCGCCGGCGGAATCGGTTTCACCTTCGTCGGCCGGTCGGGTTTGAGTTTGACCGGCGGCAACTGGAACTCGCTTGCCTGGGCGAAGGCGTCGGCGCCGATCCAGACGACGCAGGCGAGGGCAGTGGTCAGGATAAGCACGAGCCGATGCATGGGCGAGCCCTCCGTCACATGAGCGTTCTTAGTCCATCGACAGCCGGCAACCGCAGAAACACACACCGATTATTAGAGACGGCCCGGCGCGGAGGGTCAAGCAAAAAGCATTTCTCGCGCCCCCGCGGGCCACCCGGCGCGTGGCGAGACAGCCCGGCCGGCCTCACACGGCGGCGGCGCGGGCGGGGCGGCGGAACCGTTTCACGAGTTTCCTGACGGCCCGCCGGCCGAAGGTCGGGTCGGCCACGTGGTTCCAGAGGCTGCGGAGCATGGCGCGGCGGACCTTCTCGCGGCCGATCTTCCGGACCATCGGATGGGCCAGGGCCTTCTGGTACGGAATCGTCGGCGGGTGTTTCCGGAGGAACCGCAGCATGACGCGGGCCTGGATCCGCCGCAGATCTTCGACGCCGCACGAGTCGCTGACGACGTACCGGCGGCGGCCGACCACCTTCATGCCGGGCTGGGCCAGGACCCATTGCTCGAAGTCGGTGTTTTCGTAGGCGTAGATCTTGTTGGGGCTCAGAAAATCGACGCCGAGTTCGGCGGCGTAGTCGGCGATGCCCAGCATCTGGCTTTCGGTCTCGCCGGGGTTGCCGATGAGGAAGTTGCCGAGCGTCAGGATCTTCGTCTCGCCGAGGTGCTCGAAGGCCTTGCGGGCCATCTTGACGGTGTAGCCCTTGCGCATGGCCTTCAGCAAATGCGGCTGGTAGGACTCCAGGCCGACCATGAACATGAAGAAGCCGGCCTGTTCCATTTTC
Source organism: Phycisphaerae bacterium (assembly GCA_035529015.1). Lineage (GTDB taxonomy): Bacteria > Planctomycetota > Phycisphaerae > FEN-1346 > FEN-1346 > JAUVZF01. Next base: position 1,460 of record DATKXP010000591.1, read on the forward strand.
TTGACGAGGCGGGCGCTTTGGTAGAGCGGGTTGACGCGGATCTCGCAGGCGTAGAGGTGGCGGACGTCGCGCTGGATGAGGAGGTCGCAGATCTCTTCGACGCGTCCGGTGTCGGCGGCAAAGTTGGCATCGACGATGTGGACGATCTCGGCGTCGGTCGCTTCGAGTTCGGCGACCACGTCCTCGGCGCTTCGGCCGAGCCACGGCTGGACCTCGCCGAAGATGTTCTCCCGCCATTTGCAGAAGGCGCAGACCATGGGGCACCCGACGCTCGTAATGATGTTGTCGCCCTTGAGCGTGAGCCACGGGTAGTCGTACCGGCGGATCGAGCGGTCGATGCGCAGATGGTCGATGCTGCGGCCGGGGTGGAGGGGGTTCTTGATGAGGGGGGTGTCGGGTTTCGAACGGCCCGCTCGCTCGCGCTCGCGGCTCGGATGTGTTCGTGCGTCGGGGGGGTACGAGGTCGGCCGGTCGCGATACCAGAAGCCGGCAACGCCCTCGGGCGAGCCGCTTTGGATGAGGCGCGGCAGGGTCTCGTCACCGTAGCCGAGGGCGAGGAGGTCGATCTCGGGGAAGGCCTGGACCATTTCGTCGGCGTGTCGGGTGGCGTACAGGCCGCCGACGAGGAGCGTCACGTCGCGCGGGAGGCTGCGCAGGAGCGAATCGGCGTAATCGTCGCGGCCCCACATGAGGGAGACGGCGATCATGTCGGGCCGGAATGCGCGGATCAGGTCCGCAAGGGGGCGCTTCTCCATCCGCATGTCAACGAGCAGAAGGTCTTCGACGTGCGGCTTCACGGCCGTCGCAACGATTTCGAGTCCGATCGGATTGATAATCGCCAGCCCGCCGTACAGGTGCTCGCTCTTCTTCTCGGGCGAGTACGGGTAGACGAGCAGCGGCCGTTTCCATGTCATGGCCGCATTATAGGCCGCACGGGGAAGGGCGGCAACGGAGAAGGGCGGGGCGTGCCGGGCAGTGCATTGTGGTACGCCATCACGCCCCGGCAGGGGCACTTGGACCGTAGCCACTTTTGGCGAAATGTGGTTCCGGGCGGTGGTCGGACTTGAGGCTGTATGCCCCGGCAGGGGCAAGCTGCGCTGTAGCCACGGGCGCGAGCCCGTGGAACGGAAGGGCCGCGACACCTTCTTGCGCTTTTCTGTTTTTCAGAGCCCCGTCAGGGGCGATTGGACCTCAGGCGTGCTCGCCGATGAACCTGTCTCAATCGCCCCTGCCGGGGCTCCATGTTTGCGTTTCCGCCATCTTACCACGGGCTTGCGCCCGTGGCTACAGCGCAATCTGCCCCTACGGGGCTAACGGCGCACGACGGTGCTGGGCGGCTAACGGCGCACGACGGTGCTGGGCGGCTGATGGCACCCGCGCGGCTTCGGAACGCGATGCGTTGGCGCGGCTCAATCCCAGACGTATTGCGGGTCGTACTCGATGCCGTGACGCTCGAGGAGCGCGATGAACTCGTCCTCGAAGGTTATGCGCTTGTGATGTTCGGCCTGGCGTTCGATGTACGCCGCCACCTCGGGCACGTTGGACTTGCTGACGGTGAACGCTCCGTAGCCGTCCTGCCATCCGAAGTCGCGCTCGCTCGGGAATGTTTCATGCAGCCACTTCGATGAGAGCCCCTTCCATTTCCGCATGGCCTCCGCCACGGAAATGCTCGTGGGCAGCACGATGAGGCCGTGAAGGTGGTTGTTGGTGCCGCCGATGGCGAGGGCGCCGCGGAACTCGTTTCGCGCCATGCCGCTCATGTACTGGTGCAGGCGCTCGCGGAACGAGTCGTGGATCAGGGGGCGACGTTCCTTCGTGCCGAACACCACGTGGAACAGGAGGTTCGAGTAAGTGTGGCCCATGTCGGCCCCCTTCAGGCGCCCCTGGCGGGGCTTGATATGTTTGTGGGGACATTCTACCACGGGCTCGCGCCCGTGGCTACAGCGCAATCTGCCCCTGCGGGGCTGACGGCGCCGGTCCAATTCGCCCCTGCCGGGGCTCCACGTTTGCCTTCCGCCATTGAACCACGGGCTTGCGCCCGTGGCTACAGCGCAATCTGCCCCTACGGGGCTGACGGCGCCGGTCCAATTCGCCCCTGCCGGGCTGACGGCGCGCCCTGGCTGAGGCCACGTCGCCGGGTCACATCAGCAACAGGACCATGATGCCCACGAGGGCGAGGCAGATGCCGGTGGCGAGAAGGAAGCCGACCCAGGATTGGGTGCTGGGTTTGACGAGGAAGAGGCCGGCGGCGGTGCAGAGGCGTTTTTCGGGCGGCACGGCCTCGTCGAGCGGCAGGTCGAGCAGGTGCTCCTGGCCGACGGGCACGTAGATCTTCTTGAAGAACTTCTCGGTTGTCTCGGGCTTGGGTGGCTTCGAGACCAAACTGCCGACGATGCCGAAGACCGTTGCCGCCGCCAGGGGCAGGCCGGTGGTCGCCACCTGGCCCAGGTCGAGGACGTAGCGCGTCACGATGAACGTGGCCGCCGCCGCGATGGTGCTGGCGAACATGCCCTTCGAGTTCATCCGCCGCCAGAGGATGCCCATGCCGACCGAAATGCCCACCGTGGCGGTGAGTTTGAAGTAATCAAGGATGGTCTTGACGACGCTGGCGCGCATCAGGTAGGCACAACCCAGGGCGGCGGCGATGACGATGACGCCCACGACCTTCGCGACCTTGACGCAGCGTTCCTCGTCGGCGCCCGGCCGGATGTAGGTGCGATAGATATTCTGCGAGATCAGGCCTGCCACCGTCACCTGGATGGCCGACCCGCTGCTCATCCCTGCGGCCAGGACGCACGCAAGCATGATGCCCTGAAGGACGGGATGCAGGAGGTACCGGATCGAGTCGCCGAAGGCCGCGTCGGGCTGGACGCTCGAGCCCCTTTGAATCAGGAAGGCCAGCCACATCAGGGCCAGGAAGCACCAGCCCATGGTGCAGATGCGTTTCAGGATGTTGCCGTAGGTGAAGCCCATGCGGCCTTCCCACTCGGACTTCCCGGCGCCGCACACGGTGATGAGGTGGGGCTGGGCCAGCATGGAGAAGGGTGCGTTGATGGCCAGCAGGATCACCGCCCACAGCGAGAAACTCTTGGGGTCGAAGAGGCTGAGGAACGCGCCCTCCTGTTTGCCGAGGATATCGAGCGTTCCGGCCCACCCTTTGATCTCCGGCAAGTACAGCGCCACCGGGATGGCGATGAACGAGAGGGCGATGATCATGAGGCCCTGGACGAAGTCGGTTCGGATGGCCGCCACGATGCCGCCCCAGTAACTGTAGATTACAAAGACCGACGTCGTGATGAGCAGGATGCCGAAGAACCACGCCTCGGCTTCCGCTTTCGATTTAACGCCGCGCGCGACCCACGCTTCCTTCTCGACCCGGTCGGCGCCGGCGGCTTCCGTCTCGGTGCCGGCCGATTGAGTCACCGTGGCCTTGCCCATCATGCCCTGGACGGTCCGCGTGGTGGCCAGCAAGACGCTCGCCGTCGCGATGGTCATCCCGACGGTGGCGATGATGACGTAGAGGACGGTGGCGGGTTTGCCGAACCGTTCCTCGAAGTAGTCGGCCAGCGTCAGGTACCGCATGCGGCGGATCACCGGTGCGATGAGCCAGTAGAAGGGGGTGCCGAACATCCACATCCACGAGACCCAGATGCCGGAGGCGCCGCTCCGGACGGTCTCTGCCGTGACCCCCGCCACGTCGCCGGGGTGCGTGCCGGCGCCGAAGGCGTGCATGATCATCATCGGCACGCCGAACTGCCGCTTGCCCAGCAGAAACCCTTCGCTGCCCTTGGCCTCGCGCTTGCTCCACCAGCCCAGCAGGAGCATGCCGATGAAGTACAGGGTGACGATGATCCAGATGGCGTAGTGCAGGCCGAGCAGTTCCATATGCGGGTCCTTACAGGCGACTCCTGCGCGGTGGTCCGTCGCTGACGGTCATTTCCACGTGGCCTTCGGCGGCGTTGCGTAATCGGCGTACCGCGCGGCCACGTTGGCGGCCTTCTCGTCGCCGGGGTGGAAGTAGATGCGGTACCGCTGGGTCATCTCCTTGCCCGAGTCGAGGGTGTGGTCGCCGTTCTCCTTGCCCTTGGTGAAGGACTTGAGGCCGAACGGGTTGGCCGTCAGCAGGCCGTACGTCCGAGCGTGCCAGGTGGTCGGGTGCCGCAGGTTCCCCGGGTGGTCGAACATGGCGAGGCCGAGGACACGGCCATCGACGGGCCCGGAGGCATCGACCCAGGCGGCCTTCTTGCCCCAGGCTTCTGCGGCGGTCTGGCCTTCGGAGTTGATGAGTTTGCCCTTGCCGCCGCCTTTGCCGTCGGCGCGGAACTCCGGCCGCATCCGCGTCGCGCACAGGCCGCCTTCTTTCGTGTCGCCGAACTTGACTTGGCCGTACGTCGCCTGAAACACCAGTTCCAGGTCGAGCATGCGGTGCGTGTCGGGCAGGTTGAAGATGCGGGCGGTCCGGACCTCGGCCATGACGGGTTTCTTGTCGGCGGTCGTCCAGTCGAGGGTCTCGCGGAACAGGCCCATGACCGGGCCGCTCTCGACGCACTCGAACGTCTTGTGGACGATCCAGCCGGCCTTGTCGCTGATCGACCAGTTGTCCGCACCGTTGACGGCCCCGTGCGCCACGTAGAGGCTGTTGTGGTGGGGGTGGTCCTTGGCGACGTTGCCGGGGATCGGCTCGTCCGTCAGGGGATACGGCCGGGTCATGGTGACCTGCCCGGGGCCGTAGACGGGCCAGAAGTACGGCCGCCGCAACTGCTGCCCGGCCGGTTTGGGGTTCGTGAAGTGGTACGCCGTGAACGGCTGGCCGGCGATCAGGATTTCGATTGTCTTGTCGGTCTTGCGGCAGGTGACGCCTTTGGCCGCCGGGGGCGCGGCCGCGCCGCACTCGACGGCGCAGGTCAGCGTCTTGCCGGCGTCGAGTTTCTCGAGGACGAACCAGAGTTTGCCCTCGGTCACCTGGCACGCCACCGTCTTCCCGCCGCAGGTCATCGTCGCCTTCGTGACGCCGGCGGGCAGATCGACGCTCATCGGCACCTGGGCGCGGTCCGTGTCGCCCGCCTCGACGACGAGCGTCTTCGAGGCGGCCGCCCCGGCCGGGCTGCAGAATGTTGTGACCAGCAGCGCGGCAGCAATCAGTGGAACGAGGGTGGCTTTGAACTGGATGGCGAGTTCCATCGGCTTCTCCCGAAAAGGCGTCTCGAACGCGAGAGCGGGTTCACCATAGGCTTGGCCCTTGGCGCTGTCAAGCAATCCGTGTAGCCTGCGTCACGTGACGCCGGGGACCTGGACACGTGCCTCATGGCAAGGTCCGCCCGAGGTGGTTGGACGCTCCCAGGTTGGCTGTGGGGTCGCAAGCCTGGGGGTTCTTCAGAGGCCCCAAGCCTTGTGGAGGGTCTGATGATGTGCGATTGCTGCTCGCGTCGACAGTTTCTGGCCGCCAGTGCGCTGGGGGGCATGGCGCTGGCGACAAACCAGTTGGCGGCGGGGGAGGAAGCCGCGAGCCCGCCGCCCGCGCCACCGTCGAAGGTCCGCATCTGCGCAATCGTTGCCGGCGCCCCGGCGCAACGAAGTTGGTGCGTTCCCCCCGCGAAGATCGAAGAGGTGAAGCAGCGGTTGGCCGAGGC
>DATKXP010000592.1:0-2775 GCA_035529015.1 Phycisphaerae bacterium
GATCTTCTGGACGACCGGCGAACCGGGCAGAACACCCGGCAGACCCTGGTCGGGCTGCTTGGGCAATCGGTTTTTGAGCCGGCCGGCCGACTGCAAGGTCGATGGCGGTCGTCGGCCGGAGGCCGTCCGGGGAATCCCGGAGAAACTGACGAGAGAATCACGTGAGCCAGGAAGGAGCAAGACCCATGGGTAAGAAAAAGAGACTGACGACAGCGGCCGGCATCCCGGTGCCCGACAATCAGACGTCCTTGACCGCCGGAGAGCGGGGACCGACCTTGTTGCAGGATCATTACCTTCTTGAGAAGTTGGCCCACTTCAACAGGGAACGCATTCCCGAGCGCGTGGTGCATGCGAAGGCGGCCGGCGCACACGGTGTCTTAACCGTGACGCAGGACATCACGGGGTACACGAAGGCCAGGTTGTTCTCCGAGATCGGCAAGAAGACGGAGATGTTCGGTCGGTTCTCGACCGTGGCGGGAGAAAAGGGCTCGGCCGACACGGTTCGGGACGTCCGGGGTTTCGCCCTGAAGTTCTATACGGAGGAAGGCAACTGGGACATGGTGGGGAACAACACGCCGACGTTCTTCATACGGGACGCCATCAAGTTCCCGGACTTCATCCACACCCAGAAGCGCGACCCGCGGACAAACGCCAAGCGCGACTTCGCCCAGTGGGACTTCTGGTCACAGGTGCCCGAGGCGCTTCACCAGGTGACCATTCTGTTCTCGGATCGTGGCATTCCCAAAGGCATCCCATACATGAACGGCTACGGGAGCCATACGTACAGCTTCATCAACGCCAAGAACGCGCGGTTTTGGGTCAAGTTCCATTTCAAGACCCGGCAGGGCATCCAATGCATGCCCCCCGAAGAGGCCGATCGTCTTGCAGCCCAGAATCCGGACTACCACGCCTGCCAGTTGTTCGAGGCGATCGAGCGGGGAGATTACCCCAAGTGGACCTTCAGCGTTCAGATCATGCCTGAGGCGGAAGCAGAGAACTACCGATGGAATCCCTTCGATCTGACCAAAGTGTGGCCTCACGGGGACTACCCGCTGATCGAGGTGGGCGTGATGGAGTTGAATCGCAATCCGGGCAACTACTTCGCCGAAGTTGAGCAGTCCGCGTTCTCCCCGGCCAACGTGGTGCCGGGGATATCATTCTCTCCGTGCAAGATGCTGCAGGCGCGGATCTTCTCCTACGCGGACGCACACCGCTATCGCCTGGGCGTCAACTACGAACGTCTGCCGATCAACGCGCCTCATGCGACCAAGGTGGAGAACACCTACCAACGCGACGGCCGCATGAGGTTCGATGACAACGGAGGCCCGGACCCGAACTACGAGCCGAACAGCCTTGGGGGCCCAACGGCAGATCCGGCCTATCGCGAGCCGCCGCTCAAGATATCGGGTGACGCGGACCGCTACGAGCAGAAGCGGGGGGTGGATGATGACTACATCCAGCCGGGCAACCTTTACAGATTAATGCCTGCCGACGAGCAACAACGGCTGGCCGAGAACATCGCGGGCAGCCTGAAAAAAGTGCCAAAGGACCTCCAGAAGAAGATGGTCGCCCACTTCACCAAGGCCGATCCGGCGTACGGCGACGGCGTTGCAAAAGCACTGGGCCTGGCGTGAGAGCACAACAACCGGATCGAACGGCACTCCAGCAAGGCAGCGCGGATGCAGCCTTAACAGGCTGAGTGCCTCGACCGGGCAGTACTACAACGCCACTTCGCCTTGTTATCCGCCTGGTGGCCTTCCCAGGCCACCAGGAACAGGCATAAACTGTGTTCGCGGCCGAGCCGCTCGGCGGCGGCCTGGGAAGGCCGCCGCGCGGGAAGTGGCGTTGTCGTAGGAGGAGCGTCGAACCCTACTTGTAGGTCCGGCCCAGGTAGCCGACGATCGCCTTCTTGACTTCCAGCGGGTCACCGGGGCCGGACTTTCGGTAGAGGACGGTTCCGCCGGGTGCCACGAGAAGGGTATGCGGCAGCGAACCGGAGGCGTTCCGGTCGACGGCATCCATGGCCTTGCGCGGGTCGGTCCCGCCGAAGAGGTAGTTCGTGGAGGACACGTGTTTGGCCTTGAGCGCCTCCAGGGCCACGTCCTTCGCCCCGGGCGGGTCGGCCGAGATGGTAACCAGTTCGAAGCCGCGTCGCCGGTACATCCGGTTCATGGTCACGACCTCGGCAAGCCCGTCGGCGGCGGGAGGGCACGACGTGGCCCAGAGATAGATGAGGCGCAACTTGCCGCCGTCGTTTTTGGCCGCGTCGCGTAGGCCCTTCTCGTCGATGAGCGTCAGCCCGACGTCCTCCTTTGCCCAGGCATCGCGCGTCTTTTTCGCCGCCGGGCGTTTGTCGGACCACTTGATCGAGCATCCGAAGGCCCTGGTGGTTTCCACCGGCACCGCCTTTCCCGCCAGCAGTGCCTCGATAGCGTCACGCGTATCGTGGGACTTCACGCGGTCGGGCTTCTCGGAGTTGTCGAAGCGGCCGGCGTACCGCAACGTCCTCGCCCGGTCGAACACAAACACGTGCGGTGTCGCCACCGGGCCATAGGCGCGGGATACGGTTTGCTGCCGGCCATCGTAGAGGTAGGGAAACCCGAACGCCTTGTCCTTGGCCCGGATCTTCATGTCGTCGAAGGAATCGCCCAGGTCGCTGTACCCCAGTTCATCGAGTCGCACCGCCTCGGGGTCGTTCGGCGAGACGGCCACCACCACGACCTTCCTGCCGGCGTACGCGGCCGCAAACTGCTTGAAGCGGTCTTCGTAGGCCTG
>DATKXP010000593.1:0-7992 GCA_035529015.1 Phycisphaerae bacterium
AGACCGGCGGAACCGTGGACGCCAGCGGCTCGGTCATCATCGGCAAGAGCGGCGGGGGCACGGGCCAATACACGATGGGCGGCGGGAAGCTGACCGCCCAGAAGGTCCTCGTCAGGAAAGGCACCCTCACGGTGGCCGGCCCGGACGGCGAGGTGCTGCTGGCCGACTACGAACAGCAGGCCACCGCCACGTTGGAGAGCGAGATCACCGGCGGCGGCATCGCCCTGATCGACATCTCGGGACGGGCCCTGCTGGACGGTGCATGGAGTGTGGTGGACTCCCATTCGCGCTATGGCCGATTCGAGATCCTCCGCGCCTTGGGAGGCATCGAGGGGACGTTCAGCAGCGTGACGCTCCCCGAGGTCCCGTTCGACGAAGAATGGATCTGGGGCATCGATCAAGATGTCCTGTGGGTGGAGTACACCCCCGAGCCCGCCACGTTTGCCCTGCTGGCGTTCGGCGGGCTGGCGGTGATGCGGAGGAGGAATAGATAAACGTTCCGGGCTTCCCCGGGGTTCCGGAACGCCATACCTCATTCGGCTTGCCTTTGGGCTTCGGGGCGTGTCGTGCGTCAATCGTCACCCCAGGCGTGCGGCCAGCGCGTCCCGCAGGCGTGTGATCTGCTCGGTAACGTCGCCGCCTTCGAGGTCCGGCAGGTACTCGATGGCGAATCGGCCGGCGTAGCGGCGCTCGGCGAGCGCGTCGAGGATCCAGTCGAAGTCCACCGTGCCGGCGCCGAAGGGCGTCTGCATCTTCCCCGGGGCGGCGTCGCGCAGGTGAACGTGGCAGGTGCGGGCCAGCATGAACTCCGTCTCGCGGAGGTCGATCTCCTGCATGGCCCAGTGGCTCGGGTCGTAGACGACGGTGAGTTCGGGCAGCTCGCCCAGCAGGCCCCGAACCACGTCCAGCTCCTCCAGCGGCGTGGCGAAGTGCGGCTCCGGCGCCACCGTGATGCCGTGGGCGGCGCCGACGGGAAGCATCTCGCGCAGCGTCGCGGCCGTGGCGGCGGGCAGGTCGCCGGCGGGCTCGCCGGGGGCCTTGTAGCCCGGATAGAACGACACCACCCCCGCGCCCAGCCGGGACGCCAATCGGGCGCACGCGTCCACCTCCCGCAGCCGCTGCGCGTTGACGGCCTCGTCGTCGCGCTCGTACGGGTTGGCGAACGCGCAGCCCAGCGCGGTGGCCGACAGGCCGTTGCGCGCCAGCAGCGTTTCGACGCGGCCGGCCACCCCGTCGAAGTCCTCCGCCAACTCGGCCGGGATGATGTGGCCCCAGCTCGGCACGCCGATGAGGTCCACGTGACGGAAACCCAGGTGTGCGATCTCCCCCAGCGCCTCCGCCAGGGGCGTCTTGAACGCGCTCGCCGAGCACGAAATGGCCATGTCGCCCTTCCTTTCTTACGGCAGGCGGCCCTGCTCGATCATCAGTGCCAGCGGGAAACGCTCCTGCTCGATGGGCAGGCGGAGCTTCTGGTTGAGCCGGGCGGACTCGTAGATTGCCATGACCACCTCGAAGCCGCGGAGGGCGTTCTCGCCGCTCATCGGGTGGCGAAGCCGCTCGCCGGCAACCTGCCGGGCGAAGAGGCGGTAGGCGTCGGCGATGGGATTGCTCGGCTCGCCTTCGCCAAGCTCGACGGGCCGCCACGCGCCGCACCTGCCCGCCTCGGGGGGGATGGGCTTGTACGGCCAGCCGTTGCCGTCGAGGCCCTCCGCCCAGTCGCCCCCGCGGGCGTCCTGGATGAACAGATTGGGTTTGGCGGCGTCGCCCGTTCGCCACAGTCGACCGTCGCGCCCGAGGACCTCGTAGTCCTGGTACGCGCGGCGGTCGCCGCACAGGTCGCCGCAGAACAGCTCCACGCGGAGGCCCCCCGCCAGCCGGAAGACGGCCATCGCGCCGGTCTCGACGGGGTGGCCGTAGCGGTAGCCGGGCCTCTCGGCGGACTTGCCCCGGCTCATCGCCTCGGCCTCGGCGGCTACGTCGCGGTGCACCTGGCCGAAAACCCACTCGACCTCGGCGTCGCCGGCGAGGAACAGGGCGCTATCGATGGCATGCGTGCCGTCGCTGAGCACGTCGCCGGCGCACTGGACGCGAAGGAGCCGCACCTCGCCGATCGCCCCGGCCTCGATGAGCTGCCGCGCTCGCACCAGGTCCGGCCCGATGCGGCGCTGGTGGTTCACCACGAGCGGCGCGCCGGTGCGCGCGCACGCCTCGACCATCGCGCGGGCGTCCGGCAGGCAGGTGGCCATCGGCTTCTCGCAGAACACGCCGCGTGCGCCGGCCTCGGCGGCACGGATCGTCAGCGACGCGTGGCTGTCGTTGGCGGTGCACACGCAGACGACGTCCGGCCGCTCGGCCGCCACCATCTCGTCGAAGTCGGCGAAGGCCTTCGCGCCGGTCGCCTCGGCGGCGCGCTGGGCGTTCTCGGGCAGGACGTCGCAGACGGCCGTCAGCTCGAACTCATCCAGGCCCGCGACGATTCCCCCCTGCCCGCGCCCCATCGCGCCGCAGCCCACCAGGGCGGCCCGAAGCGGCCTTGCCTTCCCCGCATTCATCGCGGCACCTCCGGAAGGCTTCGAATGAACTCCCAGCTCCGCTCCATGCACTCGTGCGGGTCCATGTCCTTCGGCGGGACCATCTCCCACTGCATCACGAGCCGCCGCGGGTCCGGCGCGTCGTCGAGCAGGGCCTGGTAGATCTCCCGCAGGCCGACGTGCCCCGCGCCCAGCGCAGCGCCCTCCACCACGAACGTCAGCGTCTCCGGGACGGGATGGACGAGGTGGTCCTTGAAGTGCGTGCCGATCGTGTACGGGGCCGCGGCCCGGCAGGCGGATACGCTCTGCTCGCCGATCAGGTACGTGTTGCCGGTGTCCAGGAAGATCCCCAGGTGCGGCACGCGGCGGCAGAGCTCGACGAGGTCGTCGCAGTAGTAGTCGCCGTGGTTCTCGATGCCGAGCGGACAACCCATTTCCCGGCAGGCGGCGGCGGCCGGGGCCAGGACGTCGGCGAGGCGGTCGAGCTGCTCGGCCAGCGACGGCGAGGCCTGGAAGCGGTGGAACGGCCCGACGCAGGTCGTGACGATGGGCGCGCGGACAAGCTCGCCGTAGAGGCGGATACCCTCGATGCAGGCGTCGATCCCGCGGCGCACGGCGTCGAGGTCCCGGCCGAAGTACCCTCCCACGACGCCCTTCGGCCAGAGGTGCGGCGTCAGGGCCAGGTCGTGGGCGGCGACGAACGAGGCGATCTCGTCCCGCCGGGCCGGCTCGGCCAGCTCGTCCAGGCCGATGCCCGTGGACCGGAAGCCGTGGTCCACGAGAAACCGCAGCGTATTCATCGTCTTGTCGCCGTCCCAGACGCGGAACTCGCCCGGCCAGACGCCCGCGTAACCCCAGATCATCGCCGCTCTCCTTCTCGTAAGATAGTGGACGTTAACCGTTTAGCCCGCCGATGATGAGCTGAGGTCCCCTCTTCTCGAAGGTCAACTCCTCGCTCTCTCGCTCTCTCGCTCTCTCTCGCTCTCTCGCCGTGTTTCGTCGTTTCGCCGCCCATGCCGCCTGTGATTCTATCCGAACCCCCGCCAGGGAGAAGCCTTTTTGGGCTCCTCCGCGCTCCTCGCCCCTTGACAGCTCCCGCAGGCTGAACAACGGCCCTGGATGGCCTCAGAAACCAGGACCATCCCCTCCACCCCTTGTCAAGAGCTCAGTATCGTGTCCCCAGACTCCCGGGACTCCCGGTGCCATTCGTGACGGTCCCCGGTTGTCCGCACAGTCATCCGCCAGCAGCGATGAATGCGTTTATTCCCAAAATCCTCTGGAACGGTCCGGCGGGATATTTCTCGGACCTCAAGGCCTGTAAGCATATCAGGGTCACACTTGAACCGCCGCACGTTTGTGGAGAAATAGATCACGCCGCCTTCAGGCATCCGTCGTGCCGCAGCATGAAGCAGATCGATGTAGTGGCGTTGCACATCGAAGACATCCTGACTGTGCGTACTGTCACAACACGTCCGCGGGTCGATCACCGCGATATCATATTGCTCGCCTTGTGGACGCGTGCGCAGAAACTCCATCGCGTCACTCCGAACGAACCGGTGCTTCTGCCCTTCAAACCCATTGGCCGACATGTTCCGTCCAGCCCAGTCCAGATACGTCTTCGAAAGGTCCACTGTCATTGTCGATGTTGCCCCACCGTCTGCCGCGTACACCGAAAACGCCCCGGTGCCGGCGAACAGGTCCAGCATCCGCTTGCCGGTCGATTCGGACCGAACCAGCTCGCGGGTAATCCGGTGATCGAGACACAGCCCCGTGTCGAGGTAGTCAGAAAGATTTACCTCGAACTTCAACCCACCCTCGTGAACCGTAAACACGTTGCCGGTCTCGGACACCTTATTGCACTGCACGATACCCCTCTGCCGTCGTCGACGCTTGAGATAGACGTCCTCCCGCCGAATGCCGAGCGTCTCGCCGGCGACCTTGACGAGCATATCCAGCCAATCGGCATGCTCCGCGGGGGTGCGGTCGTGAGGTCGATCGTATTCGGCCATGTGTAGGCGGCCTTCATAGATGTCCGCCGCCAGGGGAATCTCAGGGATGTCCCGGAAATAGATGCGATAGCAGGTAATCCCCCTGCTTGGCCAGCGGCGCAGATGTCTGGCCCTCTTCCGCAAGCGATTGGCAAATGCCTCTGCCTGGCTCAAAGCGTTGTCCTTCAAGCCGCCAAAGGCCGAAGCCACGCTTCCTTCCCCTTGTTCGACATGCTCGTCCTTCCGCGATGAATGCTGCGGGTCCGAGGTGTTCTTCGGAGGCTTCGGACCATGGAATTGGTAGTATGTGCACTCTATTCGGCCGTTGTACAGTTTTCTCCGCCGGTGGGCGGACTGGCCGACAATCTGCTCCAGATCCACGCTGGTTATGATGTAGAACGACCAGGTCTTCAACGTCCGGAACATCTCGGGCATCGTCCTGTAAAGCGCCATGATCTCCGCACGGTTCTCGAACCGTTGACCATATGGCGGGTTACAGATCACGCAGCCATACTCTCGCTTTGAGCTCAACCTGTCGAGCGGCTTTTGCTGAAAGTGAATATCGTCAGCGACGCCCGCGAGTCCAGCGTGATAGCTGGAAAGGCTGATCGCTTTCGGTTCGATATCGGTTCCTATGATCCGCAAACCCAGAGCCGGTGCGATCAGGCCGCGTGCGTGTTCGCGTTCCGTCTTCCAGTGCCCGGATGGAATCCATTCCCACTCTTCGGCGACGAAACGACGATTCAGCCCAGGCGCGATATTCCGGCCAATCAGAGCAGCCTCAATTGGAATCGTTCCGCTCCCGCAGAATGGGTCGATCAGCTGGCGGTCGGGCTTCCATACACTCATTTGCACCATAGCCGCCGCGAGGGTCTCCTTCAGTGGGGAAGGCCCAGCCGCCGCGCGATATCCGCGTTTGTTCAAACCCGCACCGGTCGTGTCGATTGTAAGCAGTGCTACATTCTCGCGTATCGCGATCTCGACCGTGTAGGTCGCGCCCGTTTCGGGCAATTCGTGTGCCTTGTGGGCGGCCCGTAACTTTTCAACGATCGCTTTCTTGACGATCTTCTGGCACGTCGGGACAGAGGAGAGCTGGCTCTTGTAACTCCGTCCACACACAGGGAACGCACCATCAGGCGGAATCCACTGTTGCCAGGGCAATGCATAGGTACGGTCGAACAGTTCGCCAAAGTCCTGTGCATCGAATGAATCGACGACCAGCAGAACCCGGTCGGCCGTCCGAAGCCAGAGGTTCGCCCGAACCAATCCAGCCGGCCCGGCCCGGAACAGTATGCGTCCGGGAGAACAGACCCGCGCGTCGGAGAAACCCAGTGCCCACAGTTCCCGCTTGACGCAGGCCTCAAGACCGGCTGCTGTGGCTGCAATGAGTTGAAACTCGTCCATACCACTCATTTCACAAGAGGGAGTGACCTGTTCTTCCGGTCCACTCATTACGGTACACGAGGACTACGGGTGCTTCTGCCATTTAACATCAGTGAAGATCAGTTCTTTGATCTCGCCTTCGAACTTGATCCTGTCGGCCCGACTCCAATCGTTCAATATCGATCTCTTGTCATGTCGGTTCACCAGCTTTGTGGGGTCGACCACGATGGTTTGCCATGGTTCCGAGCCGGGCAGCTCGATGTCCTGCCGCCAATGATCTCCGCCATAGATCTTGAAGGTCACTGGGGTCTTGCTGTGGACCTTGAAGCTCAGCTTTGCGCCCTTGGGGGCTTTCCACTTGGGATCGCTCGGCTGCATCGTGGCGAGGTGATGATCGCGGGAGGGCCTGAACCCCTTGATTCCCCCCGGCCCGTCGGCCGGGATGACCGTGGGCGTCCACTGGCCCACCCCGTCCTTGCCTTGATAGATGATGGTGGAGGGCTTATCGGTGGCGACGGCCTTTCCGAGCCTGGCCGGAATCACCGCCTCAAAATCCGTGGAGAGGACGATCGGGGCCTTGTAGCGGATATTGGCAAAGCCAAAGAGGTAGTCGTCGACGTTCATCACCGGCAGCCTGGCTGTCCAGGTATTCCCGCGCCTGACCGTTTCCGTGCTGCGCCAGTTGCGGTTGAAGCTGCACGGGTTCTTCAGCGCGTAGTAGATTGCCACCGAGGCCACCTGCTCCGGAGAGGCCGGTTTGCAGAGGAACTCGGCCATGCCGTCGTCCCCGAGGACGATCTCAGACTCCGGATTCTCGGGCCAGACAATGTCCTCGCCCTTGACGTATTTATCGAGCCACAGTTGGTGATTCTTACCGAGCTTCTCCGTGTCGTGCCCGCCGCGGGCCTGGTGCGCGACGGCGTGGGGGATGCCCTTGGGCAAGGCCTTCAAGGTGTCATGGCCCCTTTCGTGGCCGCCGTGATGGTCATTGGTTCCGTTGAGAAAGAGGGCCGGGCAGTTGATGTAGGGCGCATAGGCCTGCGGCGCAATTCCCGCCAGATACACCTGCTGGGCCTTGTTCGGTGCGGGTTTGTCTTTGTTGAGGCCGTACTTCCAGATGGCGCGGTCGCGCCAATAGACGTTCCATCCCACGCCGTGAAACGAGACGACCGCCTTGGTCCGGGGGTCTGCGCCGAGGGACCAGATCAGCGTCCCGCCATAGGAGTAGCCGCTGGCGCCGATGCGATCTTTGTCGATGTCCTTCTGCCGCTCCAGATAGCTCAAGACGCGTCGGGAGATGGCGATCCAGATGTAGTCGGAGTTCGCCCTGGGGTCCGTTGATTTGGCCCAGACGGGATGGGGCCTTGCCATATTGCCGTATCTGAGCGCCTCGGGATACTTGGTGTATTCCCGGCGATTGCCGTTCTTCCCGCAGTAGTCATAGGTCATCACCGCGTAGCCGTTCTTCACGAAGTCCCGGTTGATCTGGGGAGCCCCCATCCAGCCGTGAACGAACAACATCGCCGGAAGCCTGGTCGCTCCCTTTGGGAAGGCGTATCTGCAGTAGACCCTGATCTTCTCCTTGTTGACATAGGCAGAGATGTAGGAGTCTCTGAAATGGATCTTGTCGCCATCCCACTCTTTGATGATCTTCTCCTCGAAATCGCCCTTGTCCGGATCATAGTCTTTCCAGATCTCCGGCGGCCCAAGCAGTCCCGCATCGGCCGCGTAGGCCTCGCGTGCGCCGGCAAGGCTTATCCCAACAGCCACCGACGCCATCATGACGAGCACAAGAACAGACTGCATGGTTTTCCCTGTGTTGTTCATGTTCTCGTTTCCTTGGGAAAACCGGGGACGGTCACCAATGGCGTGAAGATAAGGCCTCACCGTGCCTCTTGCCGTGGGGTAGGCCACGGCTTCAGCCGTGGTGCGCCAGAGCCGTTCCCGCGCTCTTAGCCCGTTTCAACGGGCTTCCTCTATTCGGCTTAAGCCTTTTCGGAAGGACGTTAAAACGCCCTCCATCTTACCGTCTGACGGTCGCCTCACCAGGCCTGAAGGCCTGGCCTGTTACACGACAAGGTGCGGTCACT
>DATKXP010000594.1:0-2158 GCA_035529015.1 Phycisphaerae bacterium
CCCATTCGCACCGTGTCCGAGATGCGGCTTCGGACCGTGCATGAAATTGGTCGCGGGGCCAGCCCAATCATGCTAGCGGCGCATCAAGGAGCCTCGCGGCCCCTCGTCGCCAGTCCCCAGGACCGGGCCTCGATCCCCGCCGTGCACGCGTCGCTTGTCTCCCCTGCGGTCAGGCGGCCGTCTGCTCCCGGTGCCACCGGCGCAGCCGCACCCAACAGATCCCCGCCAACTTCCGCGCCACCGCGACGCGGGCAACGTTCCGGCCCGCACGCCGGCGGATCAGGCTGGTGTCGCCGCGCCGTTGTCGGCGGAGCGATAGCCGATTACTTTTTGCGTGCCCCGTACCGCCCGTCTCATGAGGGAATCATGGCAAGGTTGGGGTTCTGTGGCAATAGTCTTCCGGCTGCGGCGGGGGAAGAGAGTGATTGCGGATTGCGGATTGCGGATTTTAAGGCGGACGGCAAAGCGGCCCGGCTTCGTCTTTCCGTCTTTCGCCTGTTTGGCTACGCCGGGACCCGCGTTCGCGACCTGCGGTCTCAAGCCCGGCCCCAACCCCAACCCCAAAGGCTCGGGGCAAGCGGGGCAGGCGGGGCGAGCGCGCCGGGACTCAGGGCAGGCACCGGCGGGGGAGAGGCAACGGCCCCCGTGGCACGCCTTGCCTGTCCGTCCGTAGTCCGAAGGCGGACGCGGGCATGGTTATGGCGGCCCCCGGAACTCCAGGGGCTCTGCGACGCCCTGGCGCAAAGTGCCCTACAGACGATCACGCCTGCGGGCGCTCGTCCGTCCGAGCCAGCACCTGCTTCAGTTGCCGGGCCAGGGCCAGCCGCCGCCTCATCGCGCTGGCGCTCGCCACCAGGACCACGCCCAATGCGATGACGAAAAGGTTGATGCTCCAAAAACCCGCCTCGGTGTTCAGGTCAGGCCGCCTGGCGATTAGCACGGCGAGCGGTCCGACAATCAAAAGCCCTCCGAGGACGTACTCCGCCACCCAGATCGCTACTCGGTCTTTGAACATGGTAAGGTCTTTCCTCCTTTCACCCCTCGGCCCGTAGTCGCTTTTCCTGTTCCCCCTTTGAGGCCATGCGCTTTTTAAGACGTTCCGGGGACAGGATACTTAACTCGTTTGCCCATTGGGGGTTGGCTGCCTGCCTCTTCGGCGTTCCGGGGACAGGATACTTAACTTGTTTGCCCCTTGGGGTTGGCTGGCTGCCTCTTCGGCCGCGGGGCTAGGTGCAGGAGGGCTTCCAGTTCCGTATCCTGTCTCCCGAATTCCGTCCAGCCTGCCTTCCTCGACTTTGGACTTTAGACTTTGGACTGTACTTCAGCCGGCCCGAACCCCAACCCCAAAGGCTCGGGGCAAGCGGGGCAGGCGGGGCAGGCTTCGGGAGGGCTCCTTTGAAGGAACAGGGACCCCAAGGGGGTCCAACGGCAAACAAGGACCCCAAAGGGGTCCAACGTCAAACAGGGAGAAATCGGCCCCTCGACCATGCTCCCCGTCGAGAGCCTCTGGGTCGAATGAGGGCCGCCCTGAGGTTCTCGAAGGGCGGAAAACCGAAAGCGGTATGGTGTTCCCCGAATTCGCGGAAAAAGTAGCATGATATTATAACCGTGCCCTGAGGCCGCACGCGGGATGCGGCCCCTTGCCACAGGGGTTAGAATGGGGTTGCCGTACGAACCCTCTAACGCCCTGTGGGCAAGGAGCACGACATGTATTACATCGGAATGGACTTGCACAAGCAAGACCTGGTGATGGCGGTGGAAGATGAACATGGGCCGGTGGGGCGTGTGCGTCGGATCGCCTGCCGGGACGTGGATGCGATCCATGCGGCCGTCGGGCGGTGGCGTCCGTTTCGCGCGGTGGTGGAGGCGTCGGCCAGTTACCGGTGGCTGTACGACCTCGTGTCGTCGCAGGGCGAGATGGTGCTGGCGCATCCGCTGCGGCTGCGGGCGATCGCCACGGCGCGGGCAAAGACGGACCGGTTGGATGCGGCGCTCCTGGCGCGACTCTTGCGGGCGGACCTGATCCCGGCGGCGTACGTGCCGCCGGCGCGGTACCAGCGGCTGCGGGACCTGACACGCACGCGGGCGCGGCTGTCGTACGGGGCGACGCTGGCGAAGAACCAGATGCACGCGCTCTTGGCTCGGGCGAACGTGCATC
>DATKXP010000595.1:0-2755 GCA_035529015.1 Phycisphaerae bacterium
GCCGTCGGTGCCCCTGCTGGCTGAGGTGCCTTTCGACCCGGCGCTCCAGACGGCTTGCGACTCCGGAACTCTCGGCGCATTTCTGGTGGAAGGCGGGCCGACCGCCAGCACGCTAGAGGCCCTGGCGGAGCGCATCGGCGCGGGGCCGACGCCCGCAAACGAGAATCCCGACAAACAACCAGCAACCAAAGGAGACACCATGCGTTACGGAATGCCGACGGCTGAGGGCAAACTGGCGATGCATTTCGGCCACGCTGATTCCTTCACCTTTGTAGATGTCTCAGACGGCCGTATCGCGGGCGTGCGATCGGCGACGCCGCCGGCCCATGCGCCCGGCGTGCTGCCCGCCTGGCTGAAGGAGAACAGCGTGGACATCATCATCGCCGGCGGGATGGGATCGCGCGCCCGCGACCTCTTCACGCAGCACGGCATCGAGGTGGTGGTCGGGGCGCCGAGCGCGGACGCGGAAACCCTCGTGCAACAACATCTGGCCGGAACCCTCCGGACCGGCGACAACGTCTGCGACCATTGACCCGTCGGCCCGGCGGCGGTATCCTCCCGCCAACCGAAGCACAAGGACCGTGCATCCCATGAGCGTCGGCACCACGCGGCGCATGAGCCGCGGCGACAAAATCAAGATCGCCCTTCTCATCGCCCTGGTGGCGGCGGTGCCGGCGTGGCTCGTCCTCCCGTGGGCGCAGCGCCACCTGGAGGACTTTTTCTCCGAGGCACGGGCGCAGGTGTTCGGCCAGGTGCTCATCGCCATCCTGCTGGAGGCGTTTCCGTTCGTCCTGGCGGGAACGATCCTGTCGGCCGTCATCGAGGTCCTTGTGCCGGCGGAAAAACTGGCGCGCCTCATTCCGAAGAGCCTGCCGGCGCGTCTGGCGGTGGCGCCGCTGCTGGGGCTCATCCTTCCGGTGTGCGAGTGCGGCGTGGTGCCGGTCGTGCGCCGGCTCATCAAGAAGGGCCTGCCGCTCGAGATGGCCGTCGTGTACCTCCTGACCGCGCCCATCGTCAACCCGATCGTGCTGGCCTCGACGGCCCTGGCGTTCTCGCGGACGCGCCTGTGGTGGATGATGCCGGCGGCGCGGGCGGGGCTCGGCATCCTCATCGCGGTGACCGTCGGGCTGGTGCTGCTCCTCGCGCAGCGGAGGCGTCCGGCGCCGGCGGCGCCGGACGCGCCTCCCTCGCCCTGCGGCGGCGAAAGCGTCCTTGTGCACATTTTGCACCACACGGCCGACGACTTCCTGTTGCTGGGCGGATTCCTGCTCTTCGGCAGCCTTATCGCCGCGGCCGCCCAGGCCTTCGTGCCGCGCACCATCCTGGTGTCCATCGGCCAGAAACCGTTCGTGGCCTCGGCCGGGATGATGGCGCTGGCGTTCGTGCTGAACCTGTGCTCCGAGGCGGACGCCTTCGTCGCCGCGTCCTTCGTCCAGTTCACGTTCGCCTCGAAACTGGCGTTCCTCGTCCTCGGGCCGATGCTCGACATCAAACTGGTGGCCATGTACCTGGGCGCGCTGCCGCGGCGCATCCTGGTGATTGTGCTCCTCGTGGTGCCGCCGCTGGTGCTCGTGCTCAGCGAACTGGTGGGCCGGATTCTTGAGGTGACCGGATGAGCGACCCCAATCCGCCGCCGCGCCTTTCGTGGTGGGAACTCTGGCCGATGCTCGGCTGGGGCGCGTTCGTCGCGTACCTCTACGCCAAGGGCCGCATGACCCTCTTCCTCCGCCCCCTGTACGGCCACCTGGCGGTGGGCGCGGCCGCCGTACTCCTTCTGTGCTTCGTCTGCGGCTGGTTCGTGCAACGGCGGAGCCTGAAGCGCGAGGCCGAGGCTGAAATCCATGCACATCACGACGCCCATGAGTGCGGCGCCGGGCCAGGCACCTGGCGCGCGGTCCGAAGCCTGGCGTTCCTCGTGCCGATCGTCGTGGGCCTGGCGCTGCCGGAGCGGGGCCTGAACGCCCTGGCCGCCCTTCAGCGCGGCGCGGGCGACCCGGCGATGATTGCGGAACTGGCCGCCCAGCAACAATTGGCCGAGGCGCGCGACGAGCAGGGCTACGGTTGGACGACCGTCCTGGGCGTGGCCCAGCGCCTGGGCCTCCCCGAGCCACAGAAAGTCGGCGCCCTGGGGTTCGTCATCCGCGACGAGAAGATGCCGCCGGACCGATTCCTCCTGGTGCGGTTCCAGATCGTGTGCTGCGCGGCCGACGCATCGCCCATGGCCGTCCCCGTCCGCTGGCGCGACGCCGCCACGCTCGGAAACAACCAGTGGGTGAAGGTCTTCGGCGAGACGGACCCGCAGTCGCACGTCCTCGTTGCCGACAAGGTCGAGCCGACGCGCGAACCCGCCAATCCTTACCTGTGACCGCCCTCGTGGCAGCAGGGCTCGTCGGCCCCTTCGGCGTTGCTCAGGGCAGGCTTTTGCGGCCACTTGCGCCGGGCGTAGCGCGCCACGGCATGGAGAAGGTAGAGGCCCAGCGCGACGCCGCCCGCCGTCTGCACCCAGGCCGGAACGAGGCCGTGCGCGTGCTCCAGGTGGATGTCCAGGCGCAGCGTGTCCACCGCCAGATCCAGCGCCGCACCGAAGAGGATGCTGAAAACGACGATCATCGCCACGTAGAGGGCGGCCGACGCCCGGCCGAGCATCTTGCCGACCGTCAGGATCGTCGCCAGGTTCGTTGCCGGGCCGACGAGGAGAAAGACGAGCGCGGCCCCGGGATTGAGACCCTTCATCATCAGAGCGGCGGCGAGCGGC
>DATKXP010000596.1:0-8244 GCA_035529015.1 Phycisphaerae bacterium
GGAATCCGCGTTGTCGCTGATGGAGGAGGTCAGGACGACAGGTGCGGCGGTGTTGAAGTAGATGCTCGCCGACGCGGTCGCGATGTTGCCGGCGGTGTCCTTCGCGAAGGCGTGCAGCGTGACCGTCCGGCCGGAGGCGGCCAGGATCGTGTAGGAGGAAAGCGACGGCTGCCAGCCGCTCGACGGCTGAACGCCGGTCTCGTTCACCACGTAGCCCTCGATGGTCTGGCCTTCGGCAGGCTCGGCGGTGATAGCCACGGCGACCGCGGGGTCGTTGGTGACGCGCGTGCTGCCGGAGGTGGCGTCGGAAACGCTGAACGAGGTGATCGTGGCCGTTTCCGCCACGAGGCCGACGTAGGTGAAACCGTCGCGGGCGAAGATGCTGACGGGCGCGGGCATTCCGGAGGCGGTCCACGTGAGCCTTGACGGGCGCATCGCCTCCAGCTCGGCCACGTGGTCGCCGGCCCAGCGCAGGCCCCAGAAGACGCCCGACTCGACGGGCTTGACCGAGAACTTGAGCGCGATCTGCCCGCCGGTGGCGACGTCGACGGCTGCGTCGTCCGCGAGGTCAAACCCGCCCGCCACGTTGGCGACGTTGACCTGTATCTTGCCCTTGGCGCCGATCGTGAGGCTGGCGGGTGTGCAGACGGTGCCGTTGAGCGTGAGCAGGCCGCTGGCGGAGTCGGTGGCGGTTGTGCCGATGGCAAGCGTGCCGGCGGTGAACGTCCCCTTGGGGAGGTTCACGGATGCGGTGATCAGGCCGGTGGGGGCGTCGGCGACGCTGACGGCGCCGGCGGTGATCGAGCAACTGGTCATCGCCTTCAGGTCGAGCACGGCGGTAACGGTGCCGGTCCTGGTCGCATTGTAGGCGACGCGCAGCTCGGTGAGATAAGCTTCGATGGTGCCGCCCGATGATGCGGTGAGCTGGCCATCGCAGTCCGCGCCGGCCCACAGCTCGCTGTCGACCCCCAGCCAGATGCTGCCGGGCTGCTCGGGCGTGCCGATCCTGAGGCCGACGCCGGCGGGGAGCTTGTAGCCGGTGGCTTCAACGCCGAACCTGCCGATGGCGCCGTAGCCCCAGTTGCCCAGCCAGAGGTGGCGGGCGACCACCTGCGTGATGCCACCCGTGGGGGGCAGCTTGACGTAGCCGCGGCCGCGATAGCCCACGCGGATCGTGTCGGCCGCGAACGTGCCATCGGGGAAGGTGGCAGTGCGCAGGTCGAGGACGCTGTCGCCGGCCACGTACCAGCTCGACTGCCAGCTCACGTTGCACTCGGCGAGGTGCGTCTCGATGCCGCCGCTGACGGTGAGCGTGCCGGTGGGCTGCGGCTCGTAGAAGTCGTTCGCGTAGCCCAGGGTGAGGATGGCCGGGCTGTCGGCCGTGCCCATCTGCAGGGTGCCGTGCGGATCCCCGGGATCCGCCGTGATGGTGAACAGCTTGACGGGAATCCTGTCGCCGAACATCATCGTGCCCATGATGGTGAGCCTGTGGCCGCCGAGGTCGGTCTTGTGAGCCACGTCCGACGTGTAGGAAGCGACCAGCCCGCCGATGGTGTAATCGGTGGTGAGCTTGTTGGTGACGGCGGTGCCGGTGGTGGATCCGGCGGCGTCGAACGTGATGATGCCGCTGGCTACGGATGCTGGCGGGTTGCCGCCGGACCAGTTCTGGCCCCACAGCCATTCCTTGGTGGACGCCTTGCCGGCCCAGGTGAGGTCGCCGGTGACGGGAGTAGGCTCCGCCACCGTGACCGTGCACGTGGTGGTGTCGGACACGCCGGCGCTGTTGGTGACCGTGAGCGTGACGACGTGGGGGCCGGGGGCCGACAGCGTGACGTAGGCGCCGTTGCTGTGAATCTCGATCTCGTAGGTGCGGTCGTCCATCAGGTTGACCAGTTCAAGGGCGATCCGCGGGTGCCGCAGAGCCTCAACACCATCTTCACGCCCTCCGATGGGCAGCAGAGGCTACTTGAAGGTGAACGCGGCGTCCGGCCTCACCGACATCCGCGTGAGGAACTACCTCGAGATCGGCACCGGCCACGGGGGCACTGGCAGCATCGGCGATCCGGCCAATTCCTACAAGCTTCCCGGCGACGTCAACCTCACGCTGGGCGAATGGGGCATCGCGCGATGCGACGTCGAGATGAGCAGCCGTCGCGCGGCTCGCCCTGCGGCCCATACTGCACCCAGCCGACGGCGGAGACGGAGTTGAGCAGGATTTTCTGGGCGTCGAGCGGATCCGTGATCTCATTTCGGTTCTCCTTGATCCGTGGACGAAGTGGACGGAATAGACAAAGTGGACGTAGTGGACGCTGAAAGCCGCAGGCCTGAACGAAAGCCGTCATCCAGGAGAAGTATAGCACATGAATATGGGCTTGTCAAGCGCCCCGAAGGAACTCGCCCGAAGGAACTCGGAGAAAACCTGAGGAAGAAGGGCAGGCGTGCGAGCAGGGGTCGCCCGCGCCTGTGCCTGCAAATGCGACCACGGTATTCGCCGCGCAGGGGCGGCCCGCCGGGGAACGGCAGCCCGGACCGCCAGTCGCGGGCGCGGGCACTTTGTCGCTCCCCCATACCCCCGAGTGTTGCTTTCGCTAAACATCACGTCCATTTCACGCAACGCCGCCCTAACTCGTTGCACAGACACATCTTACGGGCTGTTTGGCTCGCCCATGCCATCAAATCATGTCGAAATCAGGCAACGGTGCCGAAGCACCTGTCTCTGCCGAATCGGGTGCAATCGCCGCACGCGCAAGCACCTAACTGATTGAATGGCAACATGTTACAGAGTTGGATGGACGCCGCGCCATGGAATTCGATCTGGCTGGCATGCAATTTGCAGCGCTTGTTAAGGCGGGTTATTCTGCCTTTCTGCTGCGTGGCGCGGTTCGCCACCGAATGGGCGGAGTTTTCAGCAGCCCCTGGTTAAGGAGATCGAGATGAGTCGGATGAAATGCCTCGTCGTGTTGGCAATCATGGCCGGGACCATCTGGTCCGCCGGCATGGCAGCCGGAGTGGACTACTACTCCGACGGCTCGCGGATCAACCTCTGCACGATCAGAGGCTGTGTGGCAACGGCCAGTGGCATCAGCCCGGTAGTTGCCGGGCGATGCTTGCGCCCGTTCCACGACTGGGACGTGCGCTTCACCAAGGGCAGCTACGCCAACGCCTGGTGGCAGGTCCAGCTTCCCGAACCGTACATGATCGACCGGTTCGCGTTCGAGTACCACGGCGTGATCACCTCCATCCAGGCGCAGGTGCAAACCTCGATGGACGGCACCACGTGGGAGAATCAGACCGGAATCATCACCGCCACACCGAAGGTGGAAGGCGCATTCCCGGGCGGAGCCGTGGAGGCCCAGTACGTGCGGCTGAACGTGCTCACCTACGGCGGGTTCAATGAGATGATCATTGTCGCCGCCAAGCTGTTCGGGCCGAACAACCCGGAAGTGAACAGCTCGATCTCGCTGGCGCAGTCTCCATGGAACAGCGGCACCGCGTCGATGGTGGATCCATGGTACGGCGGGCCGGTGGCCAGGCCCTTGTTCGTCGATGACTATGCAGGCTTCTCAAACCGGGCGGGCGTCGATTTCTACCCGAACGCATCGCCCGTCTACAATCCCGCCAAGCCCGCCGAGCCAACGAAGATCACGGTGAGCCTCAAGAAGCAGTACATGGTGTCGGCGGTTGGCTTGCAGACCATCAGCGACGACCGCGCCCCGAAGGACGTGGAGGTTTACGTGTCGCCCGAGGTCGCCGGTGACGAAAGCTGGACGCAGGCAGCGGCCGCCACGCTCTCCTACGGCGATGGCAACCGCTATCGCGAGATCACCTGGGATCCGGCGCTGCCCGCCTGGCGCGTGCGCGTGGACGTCCTCAATTGCTACAAGACGAATATCGACGACCCCGGCATCGGCATCCCGCAGGCGTACACCGCGGAAATCTTCGTTTATGGCGATCCCGGCCCGGCCGACATCGTCACCGTTACCGACTTCGCCGTGGCCGACGAGACCACGGGCAGCCGCATCTTCACCAACAGCCCCGACGTGAACGTGCCCGTGTTCACCGCCGAAGCGTCGGCCCCCGGCGCCTCGATCGACGCCTACATCATCACCGAGACCCCCGCCGTGCCCGTGGGAGTGCCCGGCTGGGAACTGCCCGCCCCCACCATCTATACCATCATGGGCAGCCAGGGCGACAAGACCCTCTACGCCTGGGCGATCGATACCGAAGGCAACATCGGCGGCCCGAAAACCTTCACCATCAACTACAATACCGCCCCCGTCATCCTGTCCAACGTGACCGTTGCCGCCGGCCCCGCCGACACTGCCGCGGTCACGTGGACGTCGAACATCCGCTCGCTGGGCGTCGTCAACTGGGGCGAGATGAGCCTCGGCGGAGCCACGCCGAATTCCGCAACCGAAGGCGGAATGAACACCAGCCACTGCGTGATCCTCACCGGCATCCTCCCCGAGACCAACTACAAGATCGCAATCTTCAACAACGAGCAGCCCTATCGTGTGTTCGGCTGGCCCGTCGACGTGCCGGACGTGAGCGTGACGGACTTCGCCATCGCCGATGCTACCACCGGCAGCAGCACGTTCACCAACCAGGCCACGGTGGACGTCACCGCCTTCGCCGCCGAGACGATCATCGGCGGGGCAACAATCATCGGCTACGCGATCACGGAAGCCGACACCGATCCCAGCGGCCTGACCTATGAGTCGCAGCCGCTGGAAACCTACACGATCACCGGCCCGGAAGGCAACGTGACCCTCTACGCCTGGGCGTGCGACGATGCCGGCCACTTCGGCGGACCCAAGACCGCCACCATCGTCCTCAGCTACCGTGCACCCACCGTCACCAACGTCAACATCGCCGACAATGGCGACGGCACCGCCACCGTTACCTGGAATACGGACGTCAACGCCTACAGCTCCGTAAGATACGGCGAGGCCGCGCTCAACGGCCCCACCCCCAACCAAGTGGATGAGGGCATCTACACCAAGACCCACAGCGTCACGCTGCCCGACATCGTGGCCGGCACGAACTACAAGATCGTGCTGGTGAACAACGAGCTGGTGCATCGCGCGATCTATTGGCCGCAGCGCTGGGAAACTCCGCCCACCGACACTTACGCAAACGGCTCGCAGGTGAACCTCTGCACCATCCGCGGCTGCGTTGCCACTGCCAGCAGCAACAACGCCAATGCCTACTACCCGCTCAAGCAGGCCGGCGGCTGCGAAATCCGCTACACCAAGGGCAGCTCCCCCAACGCCTGCTGGCAGGTCGAGTTCCCCCAGGTCTACAAGGTCGAGCGATTCGCCTTCACGTTCTACGCGAATCTCTATTCCAGTATGGAAAACGTGGTCCAGACGTCGCTGGACGGCGTCACGTGGGATGATCAAACAGGCGTGCTCACCGACAAGAACGGGATTTCAGGCACGTTCGCAGCCGGGCCGGTTGATGCGAAATTCGTTCGCCTCAACACGCTCAGCTACGCCGGGTTCGGCGAGATGATCCTGCAGCTCGCCCGGCTCTACGGGCCGAACGATCCGGCAGTGACGCAGGACATCTCCCTGTGCCAGTCCACCTGGAACGGCGGATCGGCCTCCTGCATCGATCCGGTCAACCCCAATGGCCACGACCTCGCCACAGCCGTGGACGACGGCAACGGCTACTGGTTTGGCGACGGCATCTACGTAAACGCGACCGGAACCGCCCTCTCGTGGCCGGCCACTTCCGGCAAGGTCATCATCTCGCTCCAGATCGGCTACCAGGTCGAAGCGATCGGCCTGGCGACCATCAGCGACGGCCGCGCTCCCCGCGACGTGGATATCTACCTCTCGCCCAAGCCGACCGGAGACGACACGTGGACGCTCGCCTCGAGCCTCCGCGACCTGCCGAGGCAGCGCGGCGACGGCCAGCCCGTGGCATACAACGAGATCGAGCTGGATAACCCGGCCGTCGCCCGCCGCGTGATGATCGAAATCCTGCGCACGTGGGAGACGCAGGCGCCCGGCTACGGCCAGCCGCCCCTCCAGTGCTACCTTGCCGAGACTTTCGTCTACGGCATCCCCATCCCGCCCTCGCCCGCGAGCGTGACCGACTTCGCCGTGGCCGACAAGACGACCGGCGATCCGCTCTACACCGATGAGGCCGAGGTGGATGTGACCGCCTTCGCCGGCGCCACCGCCGCACCGGGAGCCGCCATCGACGGCTACCTGATCGCCGAAATGGATCTTGCTCCCGAGCTGTCGGCCGCCTGGCTGCCCGAACCGCCCGCCACCTACACGATCACCGGCGGCGAAGGCGCCAAGAATCTCTACGCCTGGGTGAAGGACAGCGCCGGCAACATCAGCCTCCCGAAGATCGTCAACATCCTGTACAGTACGTCGGGCGTCATCGTGTCCAACGTGGTCATCACACCCGGCGACGGCGACACGGCAACCGTCACCTGGGACACGAGCATCCTCGCGGCGAGCGCCGTGGAATGGGGGGCCATCAGCCTTGGCGGCATCACGCCGAATAGCGTGGCCGAAGGCCCCGCCCGCACCTCGCACAGCGTGGTGCTCACCGGCATCACGCCCGGCGTTGAATACAAGATCGTGCTCATCAACAACGAGCAGCGCTGGGCCGCCATCTACTGGCCGCAGCGCACTCTCCCCGTCGAGTACGTGCTCGACGGCAGCCAGGTGAACCTCTGCACCATCCGCGGCTGCGTCGCATCCGCCAGCTCGAACAGTTTCGTTGCCATGCATCCGCTGTACCCTACCTATGGCTGCGAGATCAGGTTCACCAAGGGCGCCTCCACCAACGCCTGGTGGCAGGTTGAGTTCCCCAAGGTATACAAGGTGGACCGCTACTTCTTCCAGTATTACGGCCCGGGCCTCTTCAGCACTGTTGAGGCCGTCATTCAGACGTCGATGGACGGCACGACGTGGACGGACCGCACCGGCATGCTCACCGACACTTTCCGGACATCGGGCACCTTCGACGGCGGCGCGGTCGACGCGAAGTTCGTGCGCATCTGGTTCAACAGCTACGCCGGGTTCGGCGAGATGATCATCCAGGTGGCCAAGCTCCACGGCCCGAACGACATCCCGGTGGACCAGACCGTGTCCGTCGCGCAGTCCACCTGGAACGGCGGCTCGGTCACCATTGTCGATCCGTGGAACGGCAACATGGGCAGCCAGCCCACGCTGCTGAACGACTACACCGACTTGAACTGGCCGGGCCTCACGATCTACCCGAACGTGCCGGACTATCCGCAGCCACCGGACCAGACAGACCGGCCGGCCGATCCGACGAGGATGACCGTGCTGCTGTGCAAGAACTACGTGGTAGAAGCCGTGGGCATAGCAAAGATCCAGGGCGATCGCGCACCGCGCGACATGGACATCTACCTCTCGCCGGACGAGACGGGCGACACGTTCACGCTCGCCGCCAGCTTAACCGACATGCCGCTGACAGTTGCCGGCAGGGATTACGGCTACCAGGAGATCGAGCTTGCCGTGCCGGCGTCGGCTCGCCGCGTGCGGTTCGACGTGTTGCGCTCGTGGAACCCCACCCTCACGTGGATGGGGATTCCCGAGTGCATGTTGGCCGAGCTGTACGTCTACGGCACGCCCGTCCCGCCTCCGCCCAGCGCGGTGGTCACCGATTTCGCCGTGGCCGACGCAACCAGCGGCAGCACGCTGGTCACCAACGATGCCACCGTGAACGTGACGGCGTTCACCGCCGAGACAACCGCCGAAGGCGCATCAGTCGACGGCTGGCTGATCACCGAAACCGAGACCCCGCCGACGCTCGAATCCTTCTGGCTCGCCGCCGCCCCCGCCACCTACACCATCACCGGCGGGGAGGGCAGCGCGACGCTGTATGCCTGGGCCAAGGACGACGCCGGCAACATCAGCCCGTCCCGCAGCGTATCCATCCTGTTCAGCACGGCCGTGCCCGTGGTGAGCAACGTGTCCATCGTCGACAACGCGGATTCCGATCCGCCAGCGCCCGGCACCGCCACCGCCACGTGGGACACCGACATCCCGGCGGAAGGCGCCGTGCAGTACGGCCCGGCGGCAATGTCCGGCGCCACGCCGAACACCGTTCCCGAGAACGGCAGCGGATTCTATCCGCCCGGCACCGCGCACAGCGTCACCTTCGCCACCGCCGCCGGCACCAACTACAAGATCAACCTCATCAACAACGAGGCCGTCTACGGCCCCATCTACTGGCCCAGGCCTTGGCCGA
>DATKXP010000597.1:0-5431 GCA_035529015.1 Phycisphaerae bacterium
GCCTACGTCTACTACTTCACGCGGGCCGGCGGCGTGGGCCTGCACGACAACCCGTGGTACTTCTACGTGGGCATGTTCATCCACTCGCGGCTCATCACGGGGGCGACAAGCGGGCCGTGGTGGAGCGAAGGCCTGATCCTCGGCCTCGCGGTGGCGGGCATGGTGGCGGTGGTCACGAAGAAGGGCATCGGCCGGGGGCACGCGCCGCTGCTGCGGCTGCTGACCATCTACACGCTCGCCCTGACGGCCGCCTACGCCGTCATCCCGTACAAGACGCCGTGGTGTGCGATGGGGTTCCTGCACGGCTGGATTCTGCTGGCGGGCGTCGGGGCGGCGGCGCTGGTGCGGTGGATGCCGAAGTGGCCGCTGAAAGTGGCCGCGGGCATCATCCTCGCCGCCCTGGCTGCCCACCTTGCGTGGCAGGCCCATCGGGCGAGTTTCCGCTTCTGCGCCGACCAGCGGAACCCGTACGTGTACGCCCACACGTCGCGCGACGCGCTGAATATCGTCAGGCGGGTCGAGGAGGTGGCCTCGGTGTCGCCCCAGGGCCACGACATGATCGTCAAGGTCATCACGCCCGAGAACTACTGGCCGCTGCCGTGGTACCTGCGCGGGTTCAACCAGGACCGTATCGGCTACTACCACGACGTGCCCCAGGACTGCGACGCCTCGGTTATTCTGACGACGCCGCAAGCCGAGGACACGCTCGAGAAGCGGCTGAGAGGATCGTACAACCGGCAGAGCATGCACGGGCTGCGGCCGGGGGTCTTCATGCGGATCTACGTCGAGCAGTCGCTCTGGGACGCCCTGGTCGAGAAGTGGTCCGCCCCCAATGCCGGCCGGGCGAAGGGGGGCGGGGCATGACCCAGTCGCCGCAACTCATTTCGGCCGGCGGCACGCAGACGGGCGCCGACCTCCACTGTTTTGCCCACGAGGCGATGGGGGCGGTCTTCGAGATTTTCATCGCCGGCGAGGAGCACGAATATGCCCGCCAGGCGTCGGCGGCGGCCTTTGAGGAACTCGACCGCCTGGAGGGACAACTCAGCCGATTCCAGACCACCAGCGACGTCTCGCAGATCAATGCCCTGAAGGCCGGCCGGGCCGTCCGCGTCGGAGTCGCGACGTTCGAGTGCCTGAAGGTGGCAGAGCGGGTCCACGCCGACACCGGCGGGGCGTTCGACGTGACTGTCGGGCGGCTGTTTGACCTCTGGCGGCCGAAGGACGGCTCGAAGCCGAGCCCGTCGGCCGACCAGGTGGCCGAGGCCCGTGCGCGGACCGGGATGCACCTGGTAGCGCTCGACGAGGCCGACCACGCCGTCGGCGTTCGTGCCGACGGCCTGCGGATCGATCTGGGCGGCATCGGCAAGGGTTACGCCGTGGACCAGATGCGAGCGCTGCTTCGAGAGTGGAGCGTCGAGACGGCGCTCGTGCACGGCGGCCAGAGCACCGTCTACGCCATGGGGTGCATGCCGGGCAAGGAGGGGTGGCCGGTGGCCCTGAGCGACCCGAAGGGCAAGGGCCTCGGCACGGTCGTCCTGAAGGACCGGGCGCTGAGCGGGTCGGGCTCGCCGCCGGGCGAGCGACACATCCTCGATCCGCGCTCGGGGCGCCTGGCCGAGGGGACTCTCGGCGCCTGGACCGTGACGCCGAAGGCCACGCTGGCCGACGCCCTGTCCACGGCCTTCCTGGTGATGTCGCCGACCGACGTGGAGCAATACTGTAGGCGTCACCCGACGGTTTCGGGTATGCTGTTGCCTGCGGACGGCAAGGTCGTCCGCTTCGGCAAATGGTAGTTGGTGATTTAGCCGCCGGGCTTGCCCCGCGCGCGTTGTTAGCCGCGTGGCTTGCCTCGCGCGCCTTGTTAGCCGCAGGGCTTGCCTCGCGCGCCTTGTTAGCCGCGTGGCTTGCCCCGCGCGAACTCAACACGGGAGGTGTGCTATGCAGCGCAAAACGGCGTTACTGATCGTGACAGGACTCCTGGCAATGGCGGTGGCTGTTGTGCCGTGCCGTGCCGGCCAGCCCGACAAGCGGGTCGAGGAACTCGACGACGGCATCATGGGCGAATACGTCGGCCAGTGGCGTCCCGCCGGGGGCCAGGCGGTCGAGGCCATGGCAAGGGTCTTCGGCGAGGGCGACGGCGCGTACCGCGTCCGCCTGTTCACCAGTCACGACTGGGCCTCGAAGTTCGGCGAACTGACGGGCACGGCCGCAGGCAAGCGCGTCGAACTCGCCGGCACGGTCGGCGATGCCGACGGCAAGGGCACCATCGAGGGCGGCGAGGTGCTCGTCGCCAAGTCGAGCGCCGGCGAGTTCGAGGGCAAGTACACCCTCCGCAAGTCGCCCACCGAAGGCGAGAAGCCGCCGGCCGGCGCCGTCGTCCTCCTCCCGTACGAGGCCGGCCAAAAAACGAACCTCGACGAGTGGACCAACCCGAAGTGGCAGGTCATGGACGACGGCGGCGTTCTGGTGCAGGGCGGCGGCAACGTCTCGAAGAAGGAGTTCGGCGGCATCAGGCTGCACGTCGAGTTCTGGTGCCCGTATCAGCCGAAGGCGCGGGGTCAGGGGCGCGCCAACAGCGGCGTGTACTTCCACGGGAAGTACGAGATCCAGGTGCTCGACTCGTTCGGCCTGGAAGGCAAGGGCAACGAGGCCGGGGCGATCTACGGCGTGTCGAAGCCGAAGGTCAATCCCGCCCTGCCGCCCACGCGATGGCAGACCTACGACGTCGTGTTCCACGCCCCCAAGTTGGCCGACGACGGCACCGTGACCAAGCCGCCGGTCTTCGAGAAGGTGCTCTTCAACGGCGTCCTGATCCAGGAGAACGCCGAGGTCACAAAGACGACCACCGCGGGCATGAAGGGCAAGGTCGGCGAGGTGGGGCCGCTCATGCTCCAGGATCACGGCAACCCCGTCCGGTTTCGCAACATCTGGTACGTGCCGCTGAAGGACTGACCGCGCGGGCGCTTCGCTGTGTCACGGCGGGCGCGCGGGGGATCAACGTTGGAAAGGAGTCTTTGCATGCAACGTGGCCGGGTAGAGCGGTTGGGGGTTTTCATGGCGCTGGTGGCTCTGCTTGCGACTGCGGCGCGAGGTGCGCCGGCAGCCGGGCCGGACAAGTCGCCGACCCTTGGCAAGAAGCCGCCGCCGGGCGCCATCGTCCTGCTGGCGTTCGAGCCCGGCAAGGCGCCGTCGCTCGAGAAGTGGAGCAACAAGACGTGGCAGGCCTTGCCCGAGGGGTACATCGTCAAGGGCAAGGGCAATCAACTGACCGTGGACAAGATCGCCGACATGGACCTGCACCTGGAGTTCAACATCCCCGCGGGCGAGGGCGGCAAGCAGCCCCAGGGCGGCGGGAACAGCGGCGTCTACCTCATGGACCGGTACGAGATCCAGATCCTCAACTCCTACGGCGGCAAGCCCAGTGCGAGTGGCTGCGGTGCCGTGTACCGCAGCATCCCTCCGAAGGTGAACGCCAGCCTGCCGGCCGGCGAGTGGCAGACCTTTGACATCACCTTCCACGCACCGCGGTTCGACGCTGCTGGGAAGAAGACCAAGTCGGCCCGCGTGACGGTGTTGCACAACGGCGTGACGGTCCACGACAACGTCGAGATCGTGCCGACGGGCCAGGCGTCGAACAAGCCGGAGATGCCGGAAAACCACCTGCAGATCCAGGACCACGGGTGGCCGGTCCAGTTCCGCAATATCTGGTATATGAAGCCGAAAGACTGACGGGACGCCGGCGGGGCGAGGCACGCCTCGGCCCTACGACGCTTCTTCCTCTTGAAGGTGACGCCGGATCTGCCGCAGTTCCTTGAAGGTGGCGCCTGCGCCGCGGGCGGGGCTCAGACGCGAGTCCCAGTCGCATCGCCACTCGACGGGGAATTCGGTGACGCGGTACCCCTTCCGCAGCGCCCGCAACAGAATCTCGATGTCGAACATGAAGCCGTCGGTCCGGCAAGCGGCGTAGAGTTCGCGTGCCACGTCTCCGCGGTAGACCTTGAATCCGCACTGGGTATCGGTCAGTTGCCCCGGCACGCCCATGAGCGTGCCGATGACTTTTCGGAAGAGCCAGGAGAGCGCGCGGCGATAGGGCCGCTGACGACGCTCGAGGACGCTCTCGGGCAGTTTGCGCGACCCGTGGGCGATCTCATACTCGCCGCTTCGGATGGCCTCAATGCCGCGCAGCGCGTTCTCGAGGGGTATGCATTGGCCGGCGTCGGCGAACATCACGTACTCGCCGCGCGTCAGGCTGATGCCTGTGCGGAGGGCGTATCCCTTGCCGCGGTTGGGCTGGTAACGGATGACGTGGCGCTCGATGCCGGGTGGGAGAACGGCGTGCTCGGCAGCCTGCGTGGTGTTGTCGGGGCTGCCGTCGTCCACGACGATGATCTCGCCCTCCAGGCCGTGTTCGATGAAGAACCTGCCGGCAGCCTCCACATCATGCCCGACCTTCTCGCCTTCGCAGAACGCCGGGATGACGATCGAGAGGTCCATGAGGAGGGATCAGTCAGGCTGTGGGTCGCCCTGCGGCGGCTTGCCCTCGCCACCGCCCCACAGGGGATGATAGCGCCGGGCCCATGAGCGGCTCACGCGGCCCCAGAGGATGGCGGTCAGGCCGCCCGGTTTCGCCAGCGTCGTGATGTACGCATGCCAGAGCGTCAGGACGACGAGGATCAACGTGGAATACCGGTGGACGTGGTACATCAGGTGCTGCCCGTCCGTGTCGAGGAGCGGGATCATGCTCAGGAGCATCGAGAGCAGTGCCACGAGCGTCAGGAGCCCGGCCAGCCAGAAATAGATCTTCGCGGAGGCGTTGAACCGTCCGGCGGGCAGGTCGCCTCGTGTGGAGCAGCACCCGCCCCGGCGGATCCAGCGGCCGTCGTGCCCGGCGAACGCGTGGTCGGCCGCCCACGTGATGAGGCTTACCGCCACGCACACGGCAAAGACGGCGCCGCACGTGGTGTGGATCATCAGGACGTAGCCGCTCATCGGGCCGTCCCAGCCGATCGACGCCCAGAACCCCGTGACGGCCAGCACCAGGAACGTGGCGAGCAGGACGACGTGAACCAGCCGCTCCCACAGGTTGTACCGACGCACACGCCGCTCGCCGTGGCCGGGGTGCGGCTGCCGTCGCGCGATGAGCACGTAGTGCAGCAGGGCGGCGCCGATGCTGCCCCCGATGCCGAGAATCGAAAGAATCTGGAACAGGCTCATGCGTTCATCCCACTTACGCGGGTCCGGGAGGGGCTTTCGTGCCGGCCCACCGCAGCAGCGCGGCAAGGCCCAGGAGGACGTACAGCACCAGGACGGCGGCGATCACGCCGGCCGTTGCAAAGCCGACCACCTTGAATATCGGGCGGAACAGGTACGACATGGCCCACGCCTTCAGTTCGAGCGGGTCGCGGCCCTGGAACTCGTACATGGCCATCGT
>DATKXP010000598.1:0-2001 GCA_035529015.1 Phycisphaerae bacterium
CAGCGGTTCAGGAGCGCCCCGAACCGTTCCGGGTCCAGGCCGGCGGCCGTCAGCAGATTCTCCCACCCGAAGGCGTCGATGGCCCACGAGACGACCGACCGGTACGTCCCGCCCGTGACCACGCCCGTGCCGCGGCGGGCCACCTCGTACCACGCCTGGTACTTGGCCGTCTGGGCTGCCACGTCCACCGGGCCGTACTCCTCGAACGGGTCGAGGGCGTAGATGGCTTCGACGTCGGTAAAGGGCGAGGGCCTGGCCTGGCGGTAATCGCTGCCGTCGGGCTGCCAGACGGCGTGGCCCATGTCGGTCCAGCGCCCGCGCGGGATCTCGGGCAGATCGGTGGACCAGCGGAAATCGAAGTCCAACAGTTCCGCGAACCCCGCCTGCGGCTTGCCGTGCCCCGCGCGCAGATGCTGGAGCCACTCCGGATGGGTGATGTACTGCGTGTGCGGGATCTCGTCCGGCCCCTCCAGCCGAATCGCCGCCATGCCGCGCTCGGTGCTCATGGCTCGTACCTGCAACGAATCGCACGCTGCCCCGGCTGAATGCGCAGCCCCGATCATTTAGCCGGCGAGTTCACTCGCCGCGCGGCGGGCAAGCCCGCCGGCTAAATCGTTGGCGGCGCCTACTTGTCGTCTTCGATGACCTTGCGGCGGAAGGCTTCGACCTCCATGCCGCGGACGTGGGCGATCTGCTCGTCGTTGAGCGGCGTGGGGTTGCCGGCGGCGATGGCGGCCATCTGGAGCAGGGCGTCGTCCTCGATGATGAGCATCTTGTTGTACGCGTCGCGCCAGTTGATGCCGAGCGTCACGAACCCGTGGTTGCGCAGGCTGACGGCGCTGGTGCCGTCGGCCATGGCCTCGCCCACCGCCTCGGCAATCTCGGTGCTCGACGGCTTGATGAACGGCAGGTACGTGATGTGGTCCACGTAGGCGATGAAGTCGGGCGTGAAGGGCAGGATCTCCATGCCGCCGGCCAC
Organism: Phycisphaerae bacterium; assembly: GCA_035529015.1. Classification (GTDB taxonomy): domain Bacteria; phylum Planctomycetota; class Phycisphaerae; order FEN-1346; family FEN-1346; genus JAUVZF01. The sequence continues at coordinate 980 of DATKXP010000598.1, forward strand.
CAGGCCGACCGCCCGCGGCGGGTGGGCGTGGCAGATGGCGTGCATCTCCGGCCGGGCCTTCAGGCACATCAGGTGCATCTCCCACTCGCTGGTGGGGCGCGGGCCGGAGAGGTGCTTGCCCGTCTCGATGTCCACGACGGCCCACTTGTCATCGGGCACGCGGTCCACGTCGAACCCGCTGGGGGTGCAGACCATGCGCGAGCCGTCGCGGGCGCTGGTGTTGCCCCCGGGCCCCGCCACGAGGCCCTTTTGCATCATGAGACTGCCGAGAGCATTCAGGTCGTCGATCACTGACACGTTGCGTTATCCTTTCGTTTGCTTTGCTTATCGTGTGGCACGGCTGGCTTGCCCAGCCGTGCGAATCGCGCCATTCATCCACGGCTGGGCAAGCCAGCCGTGCCACACACAGCAACGTTGACTACGCAGCCCTCAGTCACTCAGTTGCGCTTGGCGAGCACGTTTCTTTCGTACGCCTCGACCTCGCCGATCCAGGCGGCGCCGGCGGGGACGTTCGACTCGGCGCATAACCGGTCCCACACCGCGCCGAACGGCATGGTCTTCATCGCTTCCATGAGGGCGAGTTTCTGGGCGCCCTTGCCGTCGGCCTCCAACCGTGCGAGCCGCGCGGCCGGGTCGAGCAGGGCGTACAGGAGCGCTTGCCGAGTCGCGCGTGCCCCGATCGCGTACGCCGCAATCCGGTTGATGCTCGCATCGAAGAAATCGAGCGCCACGTACACGCGGTCGAGGGCGCCCCCCCGCACCAGTTCGTGGAACACGGCCCGCACGTCGTCGCTGAAGATGACCACGTGGTCGGAATCCCACCGCACGGGCCGGCTGACGTGCAGCAGCAGCCGCTCGTGGAAACCCAGCAGGGCGCTCACCTTGTCGGCAATCGTCTCGGTGGGGTGAAAGTGCCCCATGTCGAGGCACAGCACCAGGCCGCGCGACAGGGCGTAACTCGCGTAGAACTCGAAGGACCCCACCACGTAATCCTCGCTGCCGATGCCGAAGAGTTTCGACTC
>DATKXP010000599.1:0-2313 GCA_035529015.1 Phycisphaerae bacterium
GAGCTACCCGACGCCGATGCACCACTCGCTGATCTCGTCGCCGGTCGCGACCGGCTCGCGGGTGGTCCTGTGCGGTGGGCAAGGCTCGGCGGCGTTCTCGGCCTGCCTGCAGATGTACGTGCGCGACGGCAAGGTGCGCGCTCGGCAGCTCTACCGCAGCGAGAAGAACCAGGTCAACATGTATCACACCGTGGCGGTGCTCAACGGCGCGGTCTACGGGTTCGGCCGGAAGTCGCTGCAGTGCACCAGCCTCGAGGACGGCCGGCTGCTGTGGGAGCGGGCCGGCGGCGACTGGGGCATGAACCAGCCGTTGATCGTCGCCGACGGGCTGATCTTCGCGCTCACCAAGCGCGGCGACCTGGTGCTGATCGAGGCCAACCAGACCGGCTACAAGGAATTGGGCCGCGTGGCGACCAAGATCAAGCTCGGCATCCCTCAACAGCCGACCATCGCCAACGGCCGGCTCTACGTCCGCGGCGACACGACCATAGTGTGCTACCAGGTGGCGGGGAAGTGGCGGCCGGTACCGTCATATCGGAAAGGATGACCCATGTTAAGAGCGATAGGGATGTGCTCTATTTGCGTTCTGGCTGCGGGCGTTGCGTTTGGCGCCACACAAACAGAAAACTACGGCATCTCCGTGTTGCCGGCGCCGGGCAAGGTCGTCATCGACGGCAAGTTTGAAGACTGGAATCTCACCGGTGGCATCTTTTCCTGCAACAACGTCGAGGAGCAGCGCGACCGCCACAGCGCGTGGCTTCATGCGATGTACGACAAGGACAATCTCTATGTGCTCGCCCGGGTCAAGACCCAGAAGCTTGCCGGGAGCCGTCGGTTGCGGCTGCTGATGCTCACCGGCGCTGGAACGCCGTCGCAACTCCAGCCCAACTTTACGTGCTCCCGCGACAAGGACGGCAAGCCTTTGATCTCCCTCAGCTTTAAGCCGCCGCTCAAGAATGCGCGCGACCCCGGGCGACTCGGGGCGGAGCAAGCGTACCTCGACGACCCGGACGGCAAGGGTTATACGCAGGAGATTCGGATCCCGCTGAAGTTGATCACGGCCGACGGCGTAAGCCTGGGAGCGGGCAACGAGATCAGGGTGTTGTTCATCCTCTCGTTCGGCTGGAGCCTCGATGCATGGGACTGTTTCATGCCCGGAGCGCTGCTGGAACGTACCTATTGGGGCACGCGCAGGCTAAAGCAATTCGGCCCGGCGACCTTCGAGCGCTCCGGGAAGATGAAGCCTCGGATGCTCCACCTGGCCGACGGGCGCAGGCTGCCGGTGTTGCTGAAGCAGGGCCAGCCGGTGGTCGACTGGTCCGCCCTCAGCGAGGGACCGAAGGGGTTCAAGCCGATCAAGTTCAAAATGCCTGAAGACGGCTACGTTTCGATGGTCCTCCGCAATGCCGATGGCTTCGTGGTGCGGCAATTGCTCAACTGCGAGCCGATGGCCAAGGGCGAGCACACGGTGATGTGGGACGGCCTGGCCACGCCGGTCTGGCGCACGCCCGGCGCGGTGCTGCCCGCCGGCGACTACACTTGGCAGGCCATCTGGCACAAGGGCATAGGCCTCCGCCTGCGAGGCTGGGCGGGCAACAGCGGCAACGCACCCTGGCACAGCGGCCCCACCTCGAACTGGGGAGGCGACCTCGGCGTGCCCTGGACCTGTGCCGCACAGGGCGATTCCGTTTACCTTGGCTGGGGAGCCGCCGAGGCGGGCCGGGGCCTCCTCGCCTGCGACCTCGAGGGAAACGTCCGATGGAAACACAAGTATGGCGGATTCGGCGGCGCCGAACTGCTGGCAGTTGAGGGCGACCTCGTCTACGTCGGCAACAGCTCGGGCAGCCCGCAGGTGCTCTTCCGCCTCGACACTGCCACCGGCTCATATCAGAACTGGGACAAGGCCAACAACGGCGGGTTCAGAGATCTCTTCGTGAAGGATCTCTGGAAGGACCAGCCGGGCATGCCTGACAGGGCAGAGGCGATGGCGGCCCGCAAGGGCAAGCTCTACCTCACCTTCCGGTCCTACAACTTCCGCAGAAGCGACGTGGCCAACTGGCGCCCGTTCCTCAGCAAGCTCTCCGCAGCGAAGGACGGCATCGGCAAGGCGATCTGGGAGAAGACCGACAAAAACGTCCGCCAGCGCGCCGCAGCCTGGCTGGCTGGCAACGAGCCGGAAGACAAGGCGCTCGCAGCGCCCAACTACTACACGCCGGACGTCCGCGACGCCGTTGCCGGGACCATCAACGGCATGCTCAACGACAAGACGCTCGTCGACGGCGGGGCCGAAATGACTTCGCTGAAGCTGCAGGC
>DATKXP010000600.1:0-4206 GCA_035529015.1 Phycisphaerae bacterium
CGGCGAGGAACCGGGAGCGGCGTTCCGCGCGGAATGCGCGAAAAAGGCCGCCACCGGCGATGATATGGCCATTCCTGGCGCGGACGGCTGGCTGTTTCTGCGCGCGGAGTTGCGCCACATCGGCGTGGGCCCGTTCTGGGGCGAGGCCGCGGCCAAGGTCTCCAAGGCCAGTTCGCCCGAGAAGGCCGATCCCCTGCCTGCGATCATCGACTTCCACGAGCAGCTGAAGGCGATGGGAATCGAGCTCATCCTCGCACCAGTGCCGTGCAAGGCGCTCGTCTATGCGGACACGCTCGGTGGCCCGGCCGAGGGCCGGGTCGACGCCGTACACCAGGAGTTTTATCAGCAGCTTGCCGCTAAAGGCGTGAAGGTGCTCGATCTCGCCGCGGTGTTCGCCATGGAGAAGACCAAGGGCCCGCTCCTGTACTGCAAGACTGACACCCACTGGTCGCCATATGCCTGCGAGCTGACCGCGAAGCTGATCAAGGAGCGGCTCGGGGCACCCGCATGGCTGCAGGCCAAGCCCGGCGCCTTCACGACCGCGACCGAGAAGCGGACCATCGTCGGCGACCTCACGGACGGCAAGGGCTCCGAGGAACTGCCGGTACGGGTGGTGACCAGCGCGGATGAGTCTGCGCTGGCGGACAAGACCAGCCCGGTCATCCTGCTCGGCGACAGTCATACGCTCGTCTTTCACGCCGGCCAGGAACTGCACGGCACCGGTGCCGGACTGGCGGACCAGCTCGCGGACGAGCTCGGGATCGCCGTGGACGTGATCGGTGTCCGCGGTTCCGGTGCCACGCCGGCGCGCGTGAATTTGCTGCGCCGCGCCAGGGCGGATGCCGCTTATTTGGCAGGCAAGAAGGCCGCAATCTGGTGCTTCGCCGCGCGCGAGTTCACCGAGAGTTCCGGATGGTCGCTGGTGCCGTTCTCGTCCGTCGCCAGGCCGGCTGGCACGGCGCCGTAAACAGCAAGCAAGCCCAAGCAAGGCAGCAAAGCATGGCAACAGTTATTTCCCTCAACTGGCTCTGGCGCGACATGCCGAAGGCCTCGGACATCAGCGACCGCAGCGGGCTCTATGCGGCCGACGGCAACCGCCTGAAGCCGTGGGGCCGGAGCTACGCGCAATGGGCCGAACAACTCCAGGCGACCCCGCCCTGCCGTGCGAACGCCCGCCGGGTGGTGGACCTGGCGATCTATTGCGGCAAGCAGCAGTTCAGAGTTACCGGCTTCACCGCCTGCGGCGCGCCGAAATATGACCTGACAAGACCAACCACTATGCCGATCGCCGGCATGGGCTCCGCCGATGGGCGATTCGTCTTCAGCCAAGGTGATTACGGCGCGAACAACGCAAAGGAGTACTGCATATGAAGAGCGCGCGAATACTGGTTCATGTTCTGGGGCTCATTCTCCTGGCGTCGGCATCGGCTCGAGCTGCCGGCCCAGGTTTCGCTGAATTCGATCGCCGGGCACGGGAAGGCGACGCGCTACGCGTGGTCTTCTTCGGGGCGTCACTCACGTGGGGCGCCAACGCAACAGATCAGGCTCTCTCATCCTATCGCGCGCAAACCAAGGAGATGCTGGAGGCACGCTATCCCAAGGCCCGATTCCTGTGTTATGACGCCGCGATCGGAGGGACCGGTTCGCCGCTCGGCGTGTTTCGGCTCGATCGGGACGTGCTGGCCCGCAAGCCGGATCTCGTGTTCCTCGACTTCAGCGCGAACGACGACAACTGGAACGGCAGCCCCGAAGCGTTTGCGTCCTATGAGTCGCTGATCCGGCGCATCATCCTGGAAGCGAGGGCTCCGGTGGTGCCCGTCCTGTTCCCCTTCCGCTGGGAACAGGAACCCGCCGTCAAGTCCGGCAACACCGACCACCTCGGTGGCCTGCGGCAGCGCAAGGTCATTGCCGCCGCTTATCACGCGCCGGTCGGCGATGCGGTGGAACTGATCACGCAACGCGTCAAGGCCGGCCAAGCGACGCTGGAACAGATCTGGGACACCGACGGCGTGCACCCGGGGGACTTCGGCTACCGCCTCTTCGCGGAAGCGGCCTTTGCGGCTTTTGAGGAAGGCGTCAAGAGCAAGGCGACCTGCGTCGTCCCGGAAAAGATGCTGCATGCCGATGCTTTCATGACGAACTCCCGCGTGCGCCTGGCGGATCTGTTCGGCGCAGACGGACTTCCCAAGGGCTGGCGCGTCGGCAAGCCGGGCCTGACGGCCGGTTGCCACGACCAGGTAATGTCGCGCTGGCTCGACAGCGAGGTGATCGCCGGCAACCGTGTCAAGAGCAAGGATGACAAGGGGAAGGACATTGTCACCCCGGTCGTGGTTGAGCGTCTGGTCGTCAAGGTCAAGGCGCGCTACGTGCTGCTGTTCGGCGAAGCCACGGTCGCTTCCGGCGGCTATCACGTGTGGATTGACGGCAAGCTGCATCTCTATACGCCCGACGGCAAGAAGGAAGCGACGGGGCTGTATGACATCGGCGCCATGGGCAAGCGCTTCAACGCCAACTGGAACTACCACCAGAAGATCGCCAACGATCTCGATCCGGCCGTGGAGCACACCATCGAGATTGAGCCGGTCTTCGCCGATGGCCAGGAGCAGGAACTGCGCTTCGAGAGTGTCTGCGTTGCCGGCGGTGCAGCCACCGTCCAGCGGGTGCCAGCGCCAGCGGCGAAGTGAGGTACAGGGTGCGTGGCCTACTCATCGGTTTCGCTCTGCTGTGCGGAGCATCGCTGATAACGAGTCTCACGACCTATAAACAGAGTGACGGATGGCACAAGCCGCCACGTAATCAGAAAGGAACGATCCATGCATCCCATGAGTGACCTGGTGTTTGCACCACACAAAGAGACCGGCAAGATCATGTCGGTCAAGCTGTACGGCGAGGAGCTCCTGGACCCGCAGTCGCCCTGTTCCGCTGAACTGCTGGTCAACGGACTGCCGCTCAAGACCCGGCTCTACCCGGTCCCGGGCAAGGAATCGGATCCTCAGGGCGGGCAGGTCCGCCTCAAGGGCGAGCGGTTCGTGGATCATTTCTCGGGCTGGGGTCTGGTGGTGTCCCGGACCATGGGGGCGCGCACCTACATGAAGCACCCCTGCTTCGGCATCCACTACAAGGTGCGGCGCGAGCAGGCGGACATGACCGACCTGCCGTGCCCGGGGCCGGGGGGCCCCGTCATCGAGGCGCCGCTCCACGTGGACACGTTCACGCCACTGCCGCTGAACTGGAAGTTCTGGGGCGACGACACGCGGATGATCTTCCACTCCGCGCATTCGAGCGGCCCCGTCGACGAGTTCGGCCACGCCGGCTACGAGAACGACACGCCGGAGAACGCCAAGAAGTTCATGCAGAACGTCTGGCGCCGGATCTATCCCGGGGTCATGACGATCCACGGCGGGGTCTACTACAACATCAAGACCGGCCACTGGCTGGCGATCACGTGCCGGCGCCCGCAGGTCGGCTATATCCTGAACATCGAGAACGCCGGCAGGGGAGTCACGTATGACTTCACCTTGCATGCTCCGTTCGGGCTCGGGGAAGCGCTGACGCTGCCCGAGATCAAGATCTATTGCGGGAAGACCTCCGCGGAGATGTGGTCGTTCCTGGCCGACTACGTCACGCTCTACTATCGCGACACTCCGGAATGGGTGTTCAAGACGCTGCGGGGCGAAGGGCTGGCGTGGAACAACCAGCCGACCTGGACCGAGCAGGCGGATTACTGGGAAAGACGGCTGGCCTCGGGCGAACTGAGCAGCATCGGTTACAGCATGGTGACGAACCGGCCGGCGTTGAGCGGATGCACGCCCCTGGGCTACGAACCGGATCCGAACCACGGGAACCTGGACGAGTTCAAGCGCATGTGCCGGCGGCTCACCGACAAGGGCGTTCCCCTGCTGATCTGGTTGAGCCACAGCGGGCTCATGTATCGCGGCGGAGTGGACATCGACGACGACTGGTTCATCCGCGGGATCGACGGCCGGATTTGCGCGTCCTGGGGCAGTGCCGACAATCCGGACCTGGCCCACATCAACCCCGGACATCCCGGCTACATCGAGTACACCAAGAAGTGGATCCGCTTCTACATGAAGGAATGCGGCGCCAAGGGCATCTTCTTCGACTGCCTGGGCTGGGTGTTCCCGCCGGACTTCAGACCGCGTTCGTTCATGCGCTATCCCGGCGACACCAACCGCATGGCCATCA
>DATKXP010000601.1:0-7187 GCA_035529015.1 Phycisphaerae bacterium
GCGGCCACCAGCGCGTCGATGAGCGCCCCGGCCGCCGGGGCCCGTGCGTCGCCGCGGCAGGCATCGTACTGTTTCTGGCGGATGTCGAGCGTCCGTTCGGCACAGTCGGCGGCCTTCTCCGGGACGGTGCGGGCCAGGAAGTCCATCGCCTCCAGCGCCGTGGGGTACCCCGACGGGTGGCCGAGGGCCAGGTCGCAGGCCTTCTCGCACAGGACCGCCAGGAACGCCGGCTGGTCGGCCGCCCGCTTCGCCGCCGCTACGAGATGGACGGCCAGTTCCGCATCGTCGCGCGTATCGCCCGTCCCGCGGACGCGCGCCAGGTCCGTGCCGTAGAGGGCATTGAAGGCTTCAATCGCCTCATCGGTTTCGGCCGCGCGCAGCGGCACCGCCGAGACAGCGAGGACAGCGCACAAGGCGTGAAGGAGACGTACCTTGCGAGCCATCATGCATCCCCCCGTTCGCCCGCGGACGAGCACAGACCATGATCGTGATGCGTCAGCATAGCAGTATGACGGGGGCGAGCGGAGATGTCAAAACGCTTTCTTCGCAGGCGCGCGGCAATAGGGCGTAGCGCGCCGGCGAGGCGGTCACGAACCTCATTGACCGCCTTGGCCGGTGTCGGTATCATCGCAGCGGTCATCGGTCCGATTCGGAGGCGGCCGTGAGCATACCGGACGACGTGCAGGGGCGGCTCGACTCGTTCGCGTCAAACTACGGGCGGATCACCGACCAGGTCCGCCGCGTCATCGTCGGGCACGCCGAGGTCCTTGAGGGCGTCCTCTTGTGCCTGCTGACCGAAGGGCACGCCATCCTCGAGGGCGTTCCCGGCATCGGCAAGACGCTGCTGGTGCGGACGCTGGCCGAGGCGTTGGACCTTCAGTTCCGGCGCATCCAGTTCACGCCGGACCTGATGCCGGCCGACATCACCGGCACGAACGTCATTGTCGAGACCGAGGGCGGGCGGCGCGAGTGGGAGTTCCGGCCGGGGCCCGTCTTCGGCAACCTCATCCTGGCCGACGAGATCAACCGGGCCACGCCCAAGACGCAGTCGGCGATGCTGGAGGCCATGCAGGAACGTTCCGTCACGGTGGCCGGGACGACGCGGCCGCTCGACGAACCGTTCTTCGTCCTCGCCACGCAGAACCCGATCGAGATGGAAGGGACGTACCCGCTGCCCGAGGCGCAACTCGACCGCTTTGCACTGAAACTGCTGATGAAGATGCCCGGACGGAGCCAAGTCTCAGAAATCGTGGAGCGCACCACCGGCCGCCACGTGCCTCGGGCCGAGCGTGCGGCCGACGGGCCGACGCTCCTTGCGATGCGCGACCTGGTGCGCGAGGTGCCCGTGGCGTCGCACGTGCGGGATTACGCCAGCGCCGTGGTCCTTGCGACGCATCCGGGCACCGAGGGTGCCTCGCCGATGGTTGCCAAGTACGTCCGTTACGGCGTCAGCCCGCGTGGTGCGCAGTCCATGATCATGGGCGGCAAGGTGCTGGCGCTCGTGGATGGGCGGTACAACGTGGCATTCGAGGACGTTCGCCGCATGGCCCGGCCGGCGCTGCGGCACCGGCTCATTCTGAACTTCGAAGGCGAGGCCGAAACCATCGCCCCCGACGCGGTGATCGACGACGTTCTGAAGCACGTGCCGGAGCCCGATTAGTCAGCCGTTCCAGCCGCGGGTTGTGCCCGCGGGTACCCGCCCGTACGGGCAGCTCGTGGCGAGGGCGCCATGCCTCAGCAGGACGACCTGTTCGATTCGGCGTTTCTGGCGCGCCTGGAGTACCTGCGGATCGTGGCGCGGCGGATCGTCTCGGGGACGGCCCAGGGCGGGCGGACGGGTCGGCGGACGGGGCCGGGTCTGGAGTTCGCCGAGCACCGGCAGTACGTCGCGGGCGACGATTTCCGGCACATCGATTGGGCGGCGTTCGGGCGGCTGGAGCGTCTTCTGCTGCGGCTCTGCCAGCAGGAAGAGGACCTTGCGATCCACTTTCTGGTGGATGCGTCGGCGTCGATGACGACCGGCGGGCCGCCGAAGTTCGACCACGCCCGCCGCCTGGCGGCCGCCCTGGCCTACGTGGGCCTGGCGAGTCTCGACCGCGTCCGTCTCGTCGCCATCGACGGCGGGGTGCGCGGTCACATGGAGGCGGGTCGCGGCAAGTCACATATCCTAAGGGTCCTGGAGTTCCTCGGCGGCCTGACGGCCGGGGGACGGACGGACCTGACGCGGTCGGTCGAGGCCTTCCTTCCGCACGCCCCGCAAGGGGGGCTCGCGGTGCTCATCTCCGACTTCCTGGACGAGGGCGGCTACGAGAAGCCGCTCACGACGCTTCAGGGACGCGGTTTTGACGTCTGGTGCCTCCAGGTGACCGACGCGGCGGACCTCGCGCCCCCGGGCGCGGGTGACCTTGCCACCAGAGACGCCGAGACGGGCGAGACGCTTGGCGTCCACCTGACGGACGAGGTGCGCCAGCGGATCGCGCAGGAGGCCGAGCGGTTTGCAGCCGACTTGCGTGCCTGGTGCCTGGCGCGCGGTATCGGTCACGGCGAAGCGCCGACCTCGATCGCCGCCGACGTGCTGGTGCTGGGGGTGCTGCGGCACGGGGGCTTGCTGCGCTGAAGCGTTTTCGGGCGGCATGGCGTCGCGGGGGCCTGGAATCCGCGCAAGCCCTTTAGGATCAAGGAGTTACGGCTGGCCCCTGGTCTGTGTTCGCGGCGGAGTCGGTGGTTTTCCGCGATGGAGGCGCGCCCGGCCGTTCAGGTCGTAAGTGCCTAATGCACAAAGACTTGCGCCTCTGGCCCGTCCCGAAATGCGTGTCCGCAGATTTTTCCGCTTGAATCTCCCGCCTTGAATCGTATCATAGGCGGACCATTTTGAGGTGTCCTACCCACCTCGGGGCCGGTCCTCGCCAAGGCGAGTGCTCAGTCGCCCGGCCCTGAGGTCTTTTTTTTGGAGGCTGTTTGAAGTTTCCTCTCCCGTGACAAGAGAGGGCAGGGGGAGGGGGTCAAGCGGGTTCATTCGCGGCCTCTCGCCCTCGCCTTTGCCAAACCCCCAGCCTGAAGCAACATGGGGAAACCTGGACCCCTTTCTCGTTGACACGCCGGCCGCCGCGCGGTATCAGAGCCGGTGGTGCCTGCCTGCCGACGCCCCGTTCCGGCTGCCTGCGATCTGACCCGCGCGCCGCAGTTCGTCTGACCCAAGAGGAGGCCTATCGTGTACCGTCACATCCTCAGCCTGCTGCACGAGTTCTTCGGAGACAAGGCCGAGATGGTCCTGGCGGCCGGCCTGGCCGCGCTGGCCACGGCCGTCCTGCTGCTGCTGTCGAAATCCTGGCGTCGCGGGGTGGCCGAAGCGCAAGACCGCGGCGGGTGGCGGGCCGTCGTCATGGGCCTCGTCCACGGCCTGATCACGCTCCTGGTGGGTGCGACGCTCGTGGCAGGCCTCGGCGGGGCCATGCTCGTCCAGTCGGGCCTGTTCAGCGAGAAGCACGGCCAGGTCACCCACCAGAACGCCCAGGCCATGCGGACCAACTGGGGAGAGCCTCACGAGCAACGCGAACTCGCCGTCCGCCACTACGTGACCGAGGAGAAGACGTTCATCCTCTTCAAGGACGGGCGGCAGGTGCCCGAAGACGAGATCGGCTCCGGCGACGCCGACCAGATCGGCGAGAATCCCGTCAAGGTCAAACGCAAGATCCGAAAGGCCGTTCCCCAGAACTCGATCGTCCGCGGCTCCGTCGAGATCGACGTCCGCATGAACTACCGCCCGAAAGGCTCCGCCTTCTACACCTGCTACGAGGACACGTGGCGCCTCGCGTACACCGTCAAGAATCGAAGCGACACCGAGACGGAAGCCGAGTTCCGCTTCCCCATGCCCGCCGATCGCGGGACGTACAACCAGTTAAGCATCAAGGTTGACGGGGCCGACCAGACCGAGAACCTCGTCCTGAAGGAGAACGCCCAGACCTGGACCATGCCCATGAAACCCGGGCAGCAGATGCAGGTGGATATCGCTTACGCCTCGCGCGGCATGGAGTTCGTCCGCTACACGCCGGCCCACATGGCCCACCGCGAGCAGTACAAGGTCACGATGCGCATCCACCCCGACAGAGAGAAGGGCGACGGCCGTTTCACCTGGGAAGACCACATGGGCCTGCCCATCGGGTCGGTGACCCCGCACGTGCGCAAGGCTTCGCCGGCCGACGGCGAGCCGATGGTCCTGGAATGGGACATGTCGTCGGCCGCTACGAGCCTGGGGATGGGCGTCATCCTGCCCGACATCAAGCAACCGGGGTGGTACGTGGCGCGGCTGCTGCACGAGGCGCCGCTCGGGCTGATGCTCCTGGCCGCAGGGCTCGTCGTCACGTGGATGCTCCTGGGGCGGGAGACGCACCTGTTCAGCCTGGGCGTCCTGGTGGTGGCGTACTACCTGTTCTACACGTTCATCGCGTACCTGTCGGACCACCTGACGAGTTTCGCGGCGTGCTTCGTCCTGGCGGCGCTGGCGACGCTGCTGCTGGCAGCCCTGTACCTGTGGCTGGGCTGGGGCCGGACGTTCGCCGCCCATCAGTCGCTCGCGCTCGTGGCCGCCTTCACGGTCTACTATCCGCTGGCGGTCGTGCTCGACGAGTACACGGGCCTGATGGTCCAGGTCCTGTACTGGACGCTGGCTGCGTATGCGGCGATGCTGGCCGTCGTCATGCTCTGGCGCCGCCGCAGCGCCGCAGTCTGAGAAACCGTTTCAAAACCCGTTGCGCCGCGCGGCGACCTTCCCAGGTCGCCGCGTAGGCCCCGCGAAAGGGTGTGCTGGTGGCCTGGGAAGGCCACCAGCCGGAGGTTTTGAAACAGTTTCAAGCGGTCCGACGCAGGTCTCTTGAAGTGGCTGCGCGGCGGCCCTCCGCACCCGGCGCGGCTCACCGCAGGCGCAGGAAATCCTGCACGGAGAACCCGGCGTCCTTGAGGATACGAACGGCCAGGCCGCGACCCACGTCGCACCCGGTATGCACTGGAACGGTGACGGACACTTGGCGCCCCTCGTGCCACAGCGTCAGATGGCTTCCGGTCTGTCGATCCTCAGCGAAACCTTGGGCCTTCAGGAACCGTATGAGTTCCCGCGCCGTCACCTGGGGCATGCGGCTCATTCGGGCATCCCGACGGTAAGTTCCTCGACATGAACAAGGCTCTCGCTCTGGGGTACGGGTTGGGCGTGAGCCAGCAGTGAGGCAAGATGCTGCTCGATGGCGAGGCGGATGTTGCGCTTGGCGTCCTCGATGGTCCGGCCGTTGCTGAAGCAGCCAGGCAACGTCGGACTGTAGGCATAGTAGCCTTCGTCCTCCGGCTCCTTCTCGATGACGATCTGAAACGAGTAGAACTTCATCGCACGTCTCCTTCGATGGCCCTGCCGGGTGATTATACCACGCAGGTCCGGGGCGGCCAGAGCGCCTTCCTTGATCCTGTTGTGCCACTCGTTGCGCGGCGGCCTAGCCGCCGGTCCCCTTGCGTCCCTCGGGAAGGCCGAAGCCGGGCGGCAGGGTAGGCGTCGGCGGGGCGGGGGGCAACTTGTCGAGCCCCAACCGCTCGATCATCTTCGGATAGGCAGCCTTGGCGGCCTTGACTTCGGACTCGTACGGGAAGAGCGGCGCGAACGGTCCCGTCACGCGTGCCCGGAGGGGCCCCTTCGTGCCGAACAGTTTCTCCTTGGTCCACTCGTCCATCTGGGGTCCGCCGCCCCCCTTCTTTCCCGCAAGGGCGTTCTGGCGGATGTAGGCATCGTCGGCCATCAGTTCGTCCATGGCCTTGAGCATCTGGGCCCCGTCGAAGGCCAGGCGGACGGCGCCGCTCGGTTCCTTCTTGAAGCCGCTGACCTCGACGAGCGCGCCCGGCAGGCGGAACGAGACGTCCATCTTCATTGTGCCGAGCATGGTTGCCATCATCGGCCGCATCTGCTGATACTGCATCCGCTGGGCCTGGATCAGCTGAGCCACCTGCTCCTCGGGGATCTCCTTGGGCGGTTCCGGCGGCGGTGCGGGGCTCTCCGGCTCCTCAAGCAGGAGCACCATGCCGCCGGAGTCGTCTTTGGTGAACGTGATGCCCTCCATCTTCCCCGATTGGAGTCTCATCTGCGCCAGGTCCTTGAAGTAGGCGGTGCCGATGAACCTGGTGCGGCCGTCGTCGGTCTTGGCGTAACTGACGTCGGACCAGGCATCAACGCCCTTGGACCCGTCGAGGATGCCCTTGACGAACTGTTTGGCCGCCAGGTCGGGGGGCTCCTGCCCGTCGGTCGGGCCCAGGGCAAAGGGCATCTGCGGCATGGCCATCTCGACCAGGACCTTACCGGAGCCGTCGGGGTTCAGCGTGAAGTCCTGCTTCGTCTCGAAGCAGCCGACCACGAAGGCGGCCGCCGCCAGGGCCGCCGCCACGGAGAGAACCTTGCGCATCACCATCTCCTCGTCTTGCGTGCGAGCACGGACGCCATGCCCGACGGCCGTCCACTTTGTCACACGGCCCGGCGGGTTCCAAGGGAAAAAGGCACCGGCGGCTGCAGGATTGACCGCCCGGCGCGGGGGTGATACCTTTCCCGGGACCCGATACGGGGCGGCGAGTCACACTCGGGCACATCCACGGAGGCACGACGATGCACAACGTTCTCCCCTGCCTTGCGGTCGCGCTGCTTGCGGCGACGTCGTTGGGTTGCGGTCCCGTTCAGCGCAAGCCCGTCGTCGCGAACAAGGTGCCGGCGAAGATCGAGGCGTTCGAGTACGGGCGCGTGACGCTCCGCGCCGGACCGCTCAAGGATGCCTTCGAGAGAAACCGCCAGTACCTGCACACACTCACGCCCGACCGGTACCTGTGGACGTTCCGCAAGACGGCCGACCTGCCGACGCCCGACGAACCGTACGGCGGCTGGGAGGCGCCCAAGGGCGAACTCAGGGGCCACTCGATCGGCCACTACCTCTCGGCGTGCGCGCGGGTCATCGCCCAGGACGGCGACACGGTGCTCAGGAAGAACGCCGATTACACCGTGGCCGAACTCGCCAAGTGCCAGGCCAAGCACCCGGGCGGGTACCTGTCGGCGTATCCCGAGGAGTTCTTCGACCGCCTCGAAGCCCGCGAGAAGGTCTGGGCCCCGTATTACACGATGCACAAGATCATGCTCGGCCTGTGGGAGATGTACGCCTGCGCCGGCAACG
>DATKXP010000602.1:0-5430 GCA_035529015.1 Phycisphaerae bacterium
AGCCGTATCTGGGCGGCTGGTGGCCGGGGGCGGCGGGCCACAAGACCACCACCGCCAAGGTCGAACAGTTGGCCAAGGACCATCCGATCTGCCGCGGGTGGGCGGACTATGACCTGAAAGACGAGTACTACCTCGCCCCGGACCTGATGCCCAACGCCACGCCACTCTTCAAGGTGCACGTCCAGGGCAAGAAAGATCCGGAGCCGACGGACCACGTCATGGCGTGGGCGTGCGAACGCCCCGACGGCGGACGCGCCTACGGGAACACCCTCGGCCACTTCCACGAGAATCTGGGCATCGAGGCGTTCCGTAAGGCGCTCGTCAACGGCATCCTCTGGACAGCCGGGTGCGAGATCCCCACCGGTGGCGCCCCGTGCGCCCTGACGGCAAAGGACATGGAACTGCCCCCGGCGCCCGAGAAGGCCAAGAGCAAACGCTAGCCGCTGCTGCGCCCCCCGGGGCCCACTGCTTCCGTGGCGAAGGAGACGCAACCATGCCGCTGACGCGACAAGAGGTACTCGACAGGCTTCGCAAGCACATCACCGACAACGTGCCGATCATCGGCGGCGGCGCGGGCACCGGTATCAGCGCCAAGTTCGAGGAGGCGGGCGGTGTGGACCTCATCGTCATCTACAACTCCGGCCGATTCCGCATGGCCGGACGCGGATCCCTCGCCGGCCTCATGCCCTACGGCGACGCCAACGCCATCGTCATGGAGATGGCCGCCGAGGTCCTCACCGTTGTCACCGACACGCCCGTCCTGGCGGGGGTGTGCGGCACGGACCCGTTCCGTCAGATGCCGGTGTTTCTGCGGCAGGTGCGGGAGGCGGGGTTCGCGGGCGTCCAGAACTTCCCGACGGTGGGGCTCATCGACGGCACCTTCCGGCAGAACCTCGAAGAGACCGGCATGGGGTACGGCCTGGAGGTCGAGATGATCCGCACCGCTCGCGAGATGGACCTCGTGACCACGCCCTACGCCTTCTGCCCGGAGGAAGGCGCGCAGATGGCCGAGGCCGGCGCCGACATCATCGTCGCCCACATGGGCCTGACCACGAAAGGCTCGATCGGCGCAACCACCGCCCTGACGCTCGAGGAAGCGCCCGCCAAGGTCCAGGCCATCTGCGACGCCGCCAGGAAGGTGAACCCCGACATCATCTGCCTGTGCCACGGCGGACCGATTTCGATGCCCGACGACGCCGAGTACGTGCTCCGGCACACCGACGGCGTCCACGGCTTTTACGGCGCCTCCAGCATGGAACGCCTGCCGACCGAGACGGCCATCACCGAGCAGATGAAGGCGTTCAAGGCGATCCGGTTCGCCGACTGACCGGCAAACGCTCCGGGAGAACGGGCCAAAGGGACCTCGATGACCGCCGACATCACTCCGATACTGCCTGACCCGGCCGCCGGGCCGCGCCTGCTCGGAACGCGCCTCTCGATCATGATGTTCCTGCAGTACGCGGTGCCGGGTGTCTGGGTGCCGGTGCTGGGCCGGTACCTTCTGGCGCCGCAGGCCGAGGGGGGGCTGGGGTTCTCGAACTACGAACTCGGCCTGGTGATGGGCCTGGCCGGAACGGTCGGGGCGCTGGCGGCACCGCTGCTGGTGGGCCAGATTGCCGATCGCTGGTTCTCGACCGAGCGGGTCATGGGGGTCATGCTCATCGCGGCAGGCGTCATCAAGTATGTGACGGCCTACCAGACGGGGTTCTGGCCGTGGCTGGTGCTCTCGACGGCCTACGCCATCGTCTATACGCCGACGATGATGCTCTCGAACTCGCTCGCCTTCGCCCACATGACGGACCCCGACCGCCAGTTCCCCCGGGTCCGCGTGTGGGGGACGCTCGGGTGGGTCGTGGTGGCGTGGGTCTTCCCGATGGTCTGGCTCCAGACGGGCCTGGGCTTCACGTGGAAGCCGCCGTTCCTGGTGGGCACCGAGATGGCAGGTGTGACGGCCCGCCTGGCCGATGCGCTGAGGGCGGGCGGCATCGTCGCCGTCTGCTACGGCCTGTACTGCTTCACGCTGCCCAACACGCCGCCGAAGCGCGAGGCCGCGGCGCCGCTGGCGTTCCTGAAGGCCTTCGGACTGTTTCGGCGTCCCTCGTTTGCCGTGCTCATGGTGACCGGGCTCCTGGTGCTGCCGATCCACCAGGTTTACTTCATGCAGACCGGCACGTTTCTGTCGAGCATCGGTGTCCGCGACTCCGACATCCTGCCGGCCATGAGCCTCGGCCAGATCGGCGAAATCCTCATGATGGTCCTCCTGGGCATGATGCTCAAGCGGCTGGGGTTCAAGTGGGTCCTGTTTATCGGGGCGATGGCGTACTTCCTGCGGTACGCCGTTTTCGGAACACCGGGGCTGCCGGTTGAGGTGATCGTCGCCAGCCAGGCGCTGCACGGCGTGTGCTTCGCCTGTTACCTGGCGGCCGCGTACATTTACGTGGACCATCTGGCCGAGGCGGACATCCGCCACTCGGCCCAACAGGTCTTCGGCCTGGTTATCGGGGGCGGCGGGCCGATCCTCGGCGGCTGGTTGAACGGCCGCCTTGCACGCTGGTTCGCCGTACCGGCCGCCGAGCCCGGCGCCGCTGCGGGAATCGACTACATGCGGTTCTGGTACGTCCTGGCGGGCATCGGGCTGGTGGCGACCGTCGCATTGGCCATCCTCTTTCGGTCCGAAATCAAGGAGACCAAGTCCGCGCCGTGACGCACCGCGCCTTTTTCCTTTATTATGGAGGCCCGCAATCGCCGATTCCCTGACAGGAGAGCCCGCAGGGCCGCGGGTGCGAGTCGCGATTTTCTTCACAGCCGCACAAAAAAAGTGCTTGCATTGTGCGCTGCTCTTTGTCTTTATTGCGTCCTAAGAAGGGATTAGGTTGTGTTTAACGGGGGTCGCGCGTCGGTCAGCCCCCCAACAGCATGTTGGGTTACGATAGACGAGGTTGCAGGCAGGACGGAACGCCGGTTTCAGGGGGAAGGAAAGGGAGGCACCATGAACGGTTTGCGAGTTGGTCTGCTGATGCTTGTGGCCATCGCCGTGGCGCTTGGTACAGCGCCGGCCGCTCGAGCCGACAGGTTCTACGATCAGGACGACCTGTCGCTGTACCTCGACGCCGCCGCCGACGCCCTTGTCGACGACGGGGCCCCGGGCGAGGCCGCTCCCGAAGGCGAGCCCGCTGCGCCGCCCGGCAAGGGGCCGCCCTTGCCCCTGCACAGCCTCGAGGGCGTATCCGGCGGCGCCTGCACGCCCATGGCGTTCTTCGCCAATGCAGGCGCTCCCGGCACGATTGCGGCGCTCCCATCGCTTTCGTACACGTACCTCGTGGCCGGCTCGAAGGTCGTGAACAGCGTCGCCTACTCCCAGGTCTTCTACAACCGGATCGAGTTCAGTTACGCCTGGAACCGTGTCGGCCTCGGCGACTTCCCGGGCGACGTTCGAGGCATCGGGGTTCATCTCGGCCGGACGCACGTCCACATGCACAACTTCAACCTGCGCGGCATCATCGTGCCCGAGAACACCGGCTGTGAGTGGATGCCCCAGATTGTCGCCGGCGTCCACCTCAAGCACAACCCGAGCGTCCACAACATCGACGCCCGCCTGGGAGGCGGCGCCAACGCGCTCGGCTTCGAACGCGCGACCGGCGTCGATTACACCATCACCGCCGGCAAGATGTTCCCGAAGGGGTTTCTCGACAGGCCGGTGCTTGTGAACGCCGGTCTACGTTTTACCGAGGCGGCGCAGACGGGATGGCTGGGCTTCGGCGACACCTATCGCACCAACGTCGAGGCCAACATCGCCTGGGTGCCCTTCGACTGGCTCGCCATCGGGTACGAGTATAAAGAGAAACAGAACCCCTACCGCAGGGCCGGCAACCTCATCGGCGTCGAGGACGCCTGGCACACCATCCTCCTGGCCTGGATCGTCAACGAGCACTGCACCCTGGCCGGCGTCTACGGGCATCTCGGCAACATCGTCAACGGCGAGGAAAACGGCGGCTGGGGCGTCCAGTTCAAGTACGAGTTCTGAGAAACGCTATACGCCGATGAGGCGGGCGGCGCCGAACGCGCCGCCGCCATCGACGCGACGGGGCAGGACGTGATGCAAGGGGCCTTGATGGGCGCGCGTCCGCGCGCGGCCGTCAAGGCCTCTCTGTTATAACGGCCGGACCCACGCCTTCAGGCCCGGCCGCAGGGGGATGAACAGGAGTGAGAGGCTGATGAGAATGGCAGGCTTAGGCGCAGCCGTGCTGGCCGGCGCCGTGGCAATCGCTGCTGCGTCGGTGGCTGGCGCTGCTGAGGCGGCAGCGGGCGCACCGGCGGTCGTGGCCGACACGGCCAAGGCACCCGATACGGACCGACAGACACCCGCCGACCGCCTCGATACGTTTCTCGAAACGTCCAAGCACCCGTTCCCGTGGCTCTCGTGGGGCACCGACCTTCGCCTGCGCGAAGTCTACTTCAACAACGCCGTCGTGCCGAGCAAACGGGCCGCTGGGCACGAACGCCACTTCGAGCGGTATCGCTGGCGGATCTGGAGCACCGTCACGCCGCCCGACGTCTCGGACGTCGCCTTCAACTGGCGCATCGTCTACGAGCCGCGACCCGTCCACAAACCCGAAGCCCTCCAGGATTGGATCATGGAGGACATCCTCTTCGATCGACTCAACCTGTCGGTGAAGAACGCCGCCGGCCTGCCGCTGACCGTCACGGCCGGGCGGCAGGACCTGACCGACCTCGGAAACCGCTGGATCATCTTCGAGGGGACACCGCTCGACGGCTCGCGGACGGTCTACTTCGACGCCTTCCGCGGCACCTACGAAGCCGAGCCGATCGACACGACCTTCGACATCATCTGGGTGGACCAGGATGCGCGCGGCGACCAGTGGTTCGACCCTTTGAGGGACCGCGATACCCGCATCGCCGAGAGCGACGAGCGGGGCCTCATCGCCTACGCCCGGAACCGCTCGCTCGAAAAGACACAACTCGACGGGTACTTCATCTATAAACGCGACGACCCCGACTTCGCCGACGGCAACCGCTCGCACCTCTACACCTTCGGCGCCCGCGCCAAGGGCGACCTCGCCGAGCATTGGGGCTACGACGTCGAGTTCGCCCTCCAGTACGGCCGGAAGAACGCCGCCGACGTCCGCGCTGGCGGGTTCCAGGGCGAAATCGCCTACCACCTCCGCGACTCGCACCAGAACCAGTTTCGCATCATCTACGAGTACCTCTCCGGAGACGACCCCGGCACCGACGAGATCGAGGCCTTCGACACCCTCTGGGGACGTTACCCCCTCTGGTCCGAACTCCTGTTCTACACCTACATCCCCGAAACCCGTGCCGGCGACTACACCAACCTCCACCGGCTGACCTTCGGGCACCGGTGCAAGCCTTCCGAGAAGGTCGAACTGCGGACCGAGTACCACCTGCTCT
>DATKXP010000603.1:0-4796 GCA_035529015.1 Phycisphaerae bacterium
GAGACCGTCCTGATGGGCCGCTCGCCGCACACCGGCGCCCTGGGGTTCGAGTCGAGCCGCGACTGGCACGCCGCCCGCGAGGCGCTGCGGCGGACCGACACCGAACGGTTCGCCGAGCGGAGTCTGGAGGACCTCTCGGGCGGCGAACGGCAGCGGGTCATCATCGCGCGGGCCCTGGCGCAGGAACCCGACGTCATCCTCCTCGACGAGCCGACCTCGTTCCTCGACATCCGGCACCAGCACGGCATCTACGGCCTCTTGCGGCGGCTCGTGGCGGATGAAGGCAAGACGGTGGTCGCAGTCAGCCACGACCTGAGCCTTGCGGCGGCGTATGCTGACCGTCTGGTGCTCGTGCACGAGGGTCGGGTAGCGGCCGCAGGGACGCCGGCAGAGGTCATTCGGCCCGAGGTCCTGTCGCCGGTGTACGAGACGCCGGTCGAGGTCCGGACCGACGAGGCCACCGGCCGGCCGTACGTCCTGCCCCGCCCGCCGGGGTAGCCCGGCAGCCTGGCGGTCGCCGGCGAACGGCGGCGCGGGTTTTTCTACATTCCCTCTGGCAAACGAGCCGACAGACGTGGTACGGTCAACCACAGTGGAAGGCGCCGTCCCCAGGGGCAGCGGCGATGCAGATAACTCGCGGGAACACGTGGCGCTCGCGTCTGCACGACGCGCCCGGCCGTCCGGCCGTCGGCGTCGGCAGCGGTTTGGCATCCCCACCGCCTGTCAGTGCACAGCGGGTGTGGGCGTTCCTGTGCCCGAACCCGGTGTGCGACACCGAACTGGTGGTCTTTCCGGATGATTCCGGCGAGTTGGTCCAGTGCCCGACGTGCGGGTTCGAATTCACGGCGCCGCGTGTGGTGCCGCTTCAGATCGCGTCGCCGGAGGGCATTGCCCGTCCGTTTGAGCGTGCCTTCGCGCCGGGCGCCGTCATCGCCCGGCCACCCTCGCCGCGCCCGTCTCCCGCACCGTCTCCGCCGCCGTCACCCGCGCCACGGGCGCCGGGAACAGGGCAGGCGGCGGCAGCGCTGGAGCACCTGGCCAGCGGCGTGCCGGTCGTGCCACAGACACCCGAGACACCGGAAACGCCCCGTGGGCCGACGCGCCGAGGCACGGTGGACGCGCTCGACGCCCTCGCGCAGGCGGCAGCGCAACCGGGAGCCCATCCCGCACCGGCCCGTGTGGAACGCCGAACCACCCCGCGACCGGGTGCAAAGTCCGATCGGCGCGGGCCCCCCCGTGCCAACTTCGCCCCGGCGCCCGCGGAAGCGCCGGCCCGGTCGGCGAACGGCAGGAAGCGGACCGACCTCGTCCTGACCTGGTCCGTGGCGGGCGTGGTGTCGCTGGGGCTCGGCCTGGCCGCATGGGTCGTCAACGTGCCGGACTTGGCGCTGGGGTCGATCCTGTTTATCGGCCTGGCGGGCCTCAGGACGTTCCTGGTCGTCAAACCCGCGCGGACCGACCGCCCGCTGGGATAGCGGCCCTTCCCGGTGCAGGTTCACCTCCCCGAACCACCGTCGTAACTGGCTTGCCTTCTGCGCGGCGTCCGCCTATCCTTGGAGCGGAGTCGAACGGGTCGCGGATGCATGCGCAATGCATGAAAGGCCAGAGCGATGAAACGCAGGGAGTTCGTGAAGACGACGGCGTTGGGCGCGGCCGCAGCGGCGCTGCAGGGCGCTTCGGCCCAGGGGGCCAAGACCGCGGCAGAGAACATGCCGCTGCGCCCTTACGGTCGCGACGGCGTCAAACTCTCGATCATCGGATTCCCGGGGCTCGTGCTGCGGAACATGGAGCAGGAGCAGGCGAACCGCCTGGTGGCCGACTCGGTCGAGCGCGGTGTGAACTACTTCGACGTGGCCCCGGCCTACGGCGACGCCGAAGTGAAACTGGGCCCGGCGCTGGAGCCCTATCGTAAGAACGTGTTCCTGGCGTGCAAGACGATGGCGAGGGACGCCGAGGGCGCCGCGGCCGAGTTCAAGCGGTCGCTCGAGCGTCTGCGGACCGACCACTTCGACCTGTACCAACTCCATTGCCTGAAGGACGTGGCGAGCGACGTGGACGCGGCGTTCGCCAAGGGCGGCGTCATGGAGTTCATCGCCGAGCAGCAGAAGGCCGGCCGCATTCGGTACGTCGGGTTCACGGCCCACACGGAGGAGGCGGCGCTGGCGGCGCTGGAACGGTTCCGGTTCGACTCGGTCCTCTTTCCGATCAGTTTCGCGTCGTGGATGAAGATGGGGTTCGGCCCGCGGGTGGTCAAGGCGGCACGGGAGCGCGGCACGGCCGTGCTCGCCATGAAAGGCCTGTGCCGCAATCGCTGGACCCAGGGCGACCCGCTCCGCAAGGAATTCCGGATGTGGTATCGGCCGGTCCACGACCCGGCGGAGGCGACGCTCGCCCTGCGCTTCACCCTGAGCCAGACCGTCGTTGCCGCCGTCCCGCCCTCCAACGAGACCGTTCACCGCCTGGCGCTGGACCTGGCGCCTACGATCCGGCCCATCACCGAGGCCGAGACGGCCAAACTCAAGGCCCTGGCCATGACGCTGAATCCGCTCTTCCCGGAGGGGCCGCGAAAGGCCTGAGCGGGACGCTCGGCGCGGCTACGGGGGAGCAGGGGAACAGGAAAGGGAAAGGAGCCACGCGGCGCCTTTCCCTTCTTCACTGAGTCCTGTCAAGACGACGTTCGCCGCGATTCAACGACGGCCGAGAATGCCCGGCTACGTCATAAAGGGACTTCGCCGTGGCGGTCTCCGTTCACCGATCCACGGCAAATGAAGACTGGTGGAGGCACGGGGGCTCGAACCCCGGACCTCTTGCATGCCATGCAAGCGCTCTCCCAACTGAGCTATGCCCCCAGCCGATCAGTTTCCTGCGACGAACGGGAAGATTATACCCGCGCCGGCGGCGATGTCAATGCCGCGGGAGGCGGAGATGCCACGAAAAACCGGGGCCAGAAACGATGGCCCAAGCGAAGCGGACCTGACAAACGCACGGCCGGGCCCTTCTTCGTCCCGGCGAGCCGGGACTTCCACCGTCGCCAAGGCTATGGCGGACAGGTCGCCGGGTCTTCGCTGCGCTGCGACAAGACCCCCAAACAGGCGGTGCAGGCGGCGTGGCGCGGCGGCCTGGGAAGGCCGCCGCGCGGTACGTTGCGTACGGACGATCAGGCGCCGAGTTGCTTCTCGATCTTGCGGATGCCGGCGGAGGTCTTCTTGAAGACCTCGTGCGGGTCCATGGTCCAGACGTCCTTGTCGTAGAGTTCGATGCTCCAGTGGCCCTTGTACGCGGCGCGTTTGCGGATCTCCTTCAGAAGCGAGGGCACGTCGATCCGTCCTTCGCCGGGGAAGCAGCGGTGCTCGCTCCCCAGGACCTCCATCGGCCGGTTCTGGGCGTCATCGACGTGGACGAGGAACAGTTTCTTCTTCGGCAAGAGGTCCAATTCTTCAATGTGGCTGGCGCTGGCGTAGTAGTGGCACAGGTCGAGCAGCATGCCCAGGGCCGGATGGTCCACCATCTTCACCAGTTCGATGCACGAGCCCATCGTGCCGTTGACGGGCAGGCCGGCGATGAACTCGAGGTTGATTTTCAGGCCCCGCTCGGCCGCCATCTCGGCCACGGCGTGCAGTTTGTCGGCCAGACGCCGGTACTCGGCCTGCAGTTCGCCCTTGCGTTTGCCGAGGGCCACGACCGTCAGCGCCGGGGCGCCGACGGCGGCGGCCACGTCCATGCGATCGGAGAGTTCATCGCGCTCAAAGCGCGGGTCGCGACCGCTTGAGACGGTCCAGACCACGCCGGGGCCAAGGCCGATGGGTTCGAGCCCTGAGTCCTGCAAGCGGCGGCCGAGTTGGCGGCACGTCTCGCCCTTCTCCAGACAGGCCTTGATCTTGTCGTACCACAGTTCCACGGCCTTCCACTTGAACCGGCGGAGGAGTTTGAACTCCTCGGGCCAGTCCAGGTTCATGACGGTGGCGCTGGCGAAGGCCCACTTGAGTTTCATGGTTTCTCTCCCGATTTCCCAAGCAG
The DNA here is from genome assembly GCA_035529015.1 of Phycisphaerae bacterium. GTDB lineage: Bacteria > Planctomycetota > Phycisphaerae > FEN-1346 > FEN-1346 > JAUVZF01. Next base: position 4,018 of record DATKXP010000603.1, read on the forward strand.
CGAGGCCTCTTGCTTCTCGAAATGCGGGAACGCGTAAGCCGACGGGCAGAGGTCCTCCACGACGCAGGCGTCGCACCGCGGTTTCTTCGCATCGCAGACGGCCCGGCCGTGAAAGAGCATGGCGTGACTGAAGGCCGACCACGTCTCTTGCGGCAGCCAGGCCATGAGGTCGCGCTCGATTTTCTCGGGCGCCTTGTTCTGTGTCAGGCCCATGCGGCCGCTCAGGCGGATGACGTGCGTGTCGGTGATGATCGCCGGCAGGCCGAAGACGGTCGCGCGGACCACGTTGGCGGTCTTGCGGGCCACGCCGGGGAGCGAGACGAGGTCGTCGATGCCGCGCGGCACGCGGCCGCCGAACTCTCTGACGAGCATCCTGCTCATCTCGTGGACGCTCCGGGCCTTGTTGCGGAAGAACCCGGTGGGGCGGAAAGCGGCTTCGAGGGTCGAGCGGCGTATTCGGGCGACTTGCTCAGGCGTGTTCGCCCGCTTGAAGAACGTGGCCGTGACCTCGTTCACCTTGTCGTCGGTGCACTGGGCGGCCAGGATCGTCGCCAGGAGCAGTTCAAAGGGCGAGGAATGGTTCAGCCGGCACGCGGCGTCGGGATACTCGGCCACCAGTCGGCGGCCGATTTCGGCCGCCCGGGCCGCCAGTGCCGCCTTGGATTCGCGTTTGCCAGCCACAATGACTTCCTTCCATGCAGCCTGGCCGAGCGGTATTATAGCATGGCCCGGACGCGGACGCACGCAACAGGTCTTGTCGAGTGCCCGCGCAGCGGAGG
>DATKXP010000604.1:0-5820 GCA_035529015.1 Phycisphaerae bacterium
AGGAGCCGCTCGGCCTCGCCCAGGCGGCCCTGGCGGGCAAGTTCGGTGGCCTTGCGGGCCTCTTCCTTCAGTGCCTCGGCCTTCTCGGCCACTTGTCGGCCGAAACGCTGCCGTGCCGCATCATCCCGCTCGACCTCCCAGGTCCCGTCTGCCGTGCCGAACAGGTCGCCGGCAGCCTTGCCGGAGCCCGGTCGGGCGGTCACGGTCGCATCCCCTACCTCAAAGCGCGGCGCTCGACTGCTGCTGGCCGACTTCGCGCCGGCCAGTTGGTCCTGAATGGACTTGAGTTGCTCGACCTGCTTCTTGAGATGCTCGACCGTCTCAGGGGCGGACCCGCCCCCGTAGCCGAACCCGCCGGCGCCGCCCCCCGTCACCACGCCGCGTCTCCCCTTCGCGTTCAGCCTCACCTGCTGCTCGGCCAGCGCCTCGCCCAGTTCGACCTGCGGCGCGGGCTGAGCCGTCGTCTGGCCCGGAGCAGGCCCCCGCACGACTTGGTCCTGAGTCCGCACGGTGAAACCGAGCGTGGGGCCGTCGGCCAGGACCAGCGCCTCGACCACCTGCTGCAACTCCTCGCCCCCCGCCTTCGTGATGCCTTCCTGGAGCGATTGGATCTGGTGCTGGAGTTCCGCGACCTTCTTGCCCTCTTCCTTGCGTTGCAGATCGCGTTTGCCGAGGTACTCCTGGGCCTTGCGGACCACGGCCTCCTGCTCGTGGGCCTCCTCGCCGCGCCTTTCCAGTTGCCTGCCCAGGTTCACCGCAACCTGGTAAGCGGCCTCGGCCTTCCGCTCGTCGCCGCGCCGGACGGCCAGGTCGGCCTGTGCGAGTAGACCTTTTTGCCGCTCGCGGATGTCGATGTTCCCCCACTGCTGGGCCGTCTGGACGGCCTTGGCCGTGGCGCGCAGGCCGCGCTCCTTCGCCTCGCCCTCCTCTTTCCCCAGCGCGATGGCCACGTTGGCCAGATACTGCCCGGCCTTGTTGGCCTCAAGCGACTTCGGCGCCGCGGTGATCGTCTCATTGAACAGTTCGGCGGCCTTCGCATAGTTCTTCTGGCGATAGTAGTCCACGCCTGCGCGGAAGAGGTTCTTGCCCTGCAGCATCTGCTGCCCGCGCTCGATGCCGCGGTCTTCGTCCTCCGATTCCAGGCCCAACCACGTCTTCCGGTCTTTCTCGTGGGCCTTGGGGTCCTCGGGTTTCTCCGGCTTATCGGCGTCGGGTTCCGCCTCGTCGGGAGGCTCGTCGGGCGCTTTCGCCAAGTGCCCGCGACCGTACTCGAACTCCAGTTCCGCCGTCTCGCTCGACCACGCGCCGGTGCGGCGGAGCACGCCCTGCCATTCGCCCACCTTCATCCCGTCCGGCAGCATCAACGCGCACCGCGCATACGCCACCGGCAGATCGGCACGAGGCAGCGGCAGGCGGAACGTTCCCGAGCGCAAGAGCCCCTCGCACCGCATCACGTACACGAGTTCCACCGGAAAACTCACCAGGCCCGCCGTCGTCAGGACGCTCTTTTCGAGCGGCACGTACACCGTGCGGCCCGGACCGCGAGCCAGGTTCTTCTGGACCTCCGACACGCGTGCCACCAGCAGTTCCGCGCCCGGCGGCAGGTCCACCGTCATGTATTGGAGGGCCCGGTTGCGCACCTCGTAAATGACCTTCGTCATCACCCGCCCGTCCGGACGGTACAGCACCGTGTACAGGGCGCTGTCGATGAGCGTCTCGCGGACCGGAAACTCCGACATGCTCACCAGGTCCACCCGCGCCTCCCACGGCCCCGTCACACGGTACGCGTACACGGGCGCCGCCGCCAGGAGACCGCGCGTCTCGGGCGGCAGATCGTGAAGCGCCATCGCCGACAGGCCCGGCGACTCCATCTCCAGCAGCACGCCTCCCGCACCGCCCGCGATGGCCAGCGTGCCGCCGCGGTGGCTTGACCCCGCGACACCGAACGACGGCAGCGTCATACGCCCCGTCGGCGGGCGCGGCGACTCGAACTCGACCGTCAGCCGCGACCGCTGCCGTACGGCGCCCCGCAGAAACACGCGGGCCGAGCCAGCGGCCGTCTGAACCTCGCGGACGTCCGGGCCGCTGATGAGGACGCGGTCGGCGCCCTGCGGCAGGTTGACCGTCAAATCCGACGTTTCGCCGCCCCACAGACGCAGATTCAGGATCGCCCGGACCTGGTGCACACCGTCGGCCAGCGTCCAGCCCACGTGCGCCTCGGTGGCGATCTGCGCCGCCCGATGCACCGGCGGTTGCGGCGGCCGCCACGTGATTCCGAGACGATCGCCGGCAGCAAGGCCCACCGTGCCGTGTGTGCCCGCGTCGGTTCCCTTGACCGGCAGCGGCGACCGCGAGAACCGCACGTCCCATGCCCCGTCGGAATCGACGCTGCCGCTCGCCCAGCCGGCGGGCGGTGTGCCGAATTGGATTCGACGCACGTCGCCCGTCTTTTTCGGCTTCAGCGCGGCGGTGGCGACAACGCGGTAGCGGCCGGGTTCGGGAACGTCGAAATGGAGCCATCCGTCGTCGGCCCGGCGGAGTTCGGCCTTGCGACCGTCGATCGTCACGTCGCCCCAGGCGAAATCGGCCGGCAGCAGCCACGCCGACGTGCCGCCTTTCCCCGCCAGACGGACCACGTCGAACGTGGCCGTCAGGGTCACCTCGTCTTCATCGACCCGAAGGTGGTAGCCAGCCCGTTCCGTCCACGTCACAACGGGCGGCTGCGGCGGGACGGGGCCCTCGACGAGTTCGCGGACGTACTGCTCGTACACCGAAACGGGGATTTCGACCTCCGTCCCGGGCCACTGCGGAACGCGGCGGAGGATCTCGTCCACCAGGTCGCTGCGCGGACTCGCCACGGCGGCCGTTGCGGCCGCGCACCACACGAGAAAAGCCGGCAGAAAGGCCCTTCGCTTCACGTGCACCCCGTTCGGTCTGATCAGACGCCGGGCATGGATGACCTGCGTTACGGTATCAGACTGAGTCGGGGGCGAGAAGTTCCACTAAAAACCCGCCTCGGCCAGTATACTGTGCGCCGCGAGCCCTTGGGAGAACCGCCATGCCCGTCTATGACGTGACCGTTCCGATGCACGCCGCCATGCCGCTCTGGCCCGGCGACCCGCCGTTTTCGCTGGAGTTCGTCCGCACCATCGCCGACGGCGGCGTGGCGAACAACTCGCGGCTGGCGTTGAGCAGCCATACGGGCACGCACATCGACGCCCCGCTGCATTTCATCGACGGCGGGGCCACGGTCGGCCAGATCCCGCCCGAGGCCCTCGTGGGGCCGTGCGTCCTGGTGGACGTGGGCGAGGTGGACCTGATCACGCGAGACGTGCTCGAAGGGCTCGACCTGGCCGGCCGCGAGCGGATTCTCTTTCGAACGACGAACTCGGCTTGGATCAGGGAGCGGTTCGACGAGGGGTTTGTGGCGTTTTCGGCCGATGCGGCGGCGTATCTGGTGGAGTTGGGGCCGATGCTGATCGGCATCGACGCCCCGTCGCTCGATCCGCGCGGCACGCCGGGCCATCCGGCCCACATGACGATCCTCGGCAGCGGCACCATCAAGGGGGCCATCGAATGGCTGGCCCTCGAGGGCCTGGAAACGGGCGACTACGACCTGTTCTGCGGCCCGCTGCGAGTCGTCGAGGCCGAAGGCACGCCTTGCCGCGTGCTGCTCGTGCGGCCGTGATGCGCGCGGGGCAAGCCCCGCGGCTAACTCATACGCGTTTGCTCGCGGCTGGCGATATATACTTTAGAAAAACGGCCTTTCTTGAGACCCCCCAAAATGGCGCTTTTCGGGGTGTCAAACCCCGTTTCTGGCCTGGAAACGGCGATTCGGGCCTCAAATGTTAAGATAGGCAAGGCAAAAAGCGCTCCGTTTTGATCGGTTTCTGATCGCTTTTTGCTCAAACTTGGTCCGTTCTTCGTCCTTTTTACCCCTTTTTTAACCTACGTTGAGCGGGGTCAATAGGTGCTAAAGTATACAAAAGGCGGGGACGGACAAGGCTGGAGGCCGGAGACTGGAGGCTGGAGGCACCCGAGATTGTTAGAACTCTAACAAAACCGGGGGGCGAAAACCGGCCCTGGCGCTATCAAAAAGGGCGAAAACGGCCAACGGCCCGCGCAAGAGGGGATTGGACGTATGGAGGGGATGCAATGTGTCAGGCCGAAATCGGGCGATTTGCGTAAGGCCTTGCGTGGAAAGGACTTACGTCTGGCCAGAGGCGCCGAAAGTTGTTAGAGTTCTAACAAAATCCGGGGCCGTGGGGGAGAACGGACGCCCATTGCGCGTTTCGGATTTCGGAATGCGGAATCAACGGCAACAGCGCCTCACGCAGAGCCGCCAAGACGCCAAGAACCGGAGTTGGGCTGCTGACAGACACGTGTGCCACGGCCGGTCTCGCCCGGCCGTGCGTTTTTCGGGCCGTTGACGGGTGTTGGCCGCTTCGCAGACAAACCCTGCTGAAGCGGGTTCGCATAGGGGGTGGGAGGGGTTGCCACCGTGACCCGCCTTCGCCAAGTCGCCGACGCACCGAAGGCGCTATGGCAACGGCGCGGCTTTGGCGGGCAAGCGGCCACGGCGAGATGCTTCGGGTCGCCAAGGCGACCCTCAGCATGACAGCCTTGGACGACGAGTGCCGCCGGCCACGGCACCCTGGCAGGGCGAGCCTGCCGTGGCTCGACCGCGGGCCGTACCCATGCCAGGGTGCCAGGGATTGCGGACTCGTGCTTCGCACCGAAGCGCTGGGATGGGTGCGGTCAAGAAGGAGGCACGGGCCCTGGCACTTATCCTCTACGGCATCACTTCTTGTCCTTGCGCAGTGCGGCCAGATCGCCTTTCAGCCCTTCCAGTTCCTTTTCCAATTCCTTCGCACTCTCGTGCAGCGGAGTCACTTCGCTCCGGGCGGCGGCAACGGCTGCTTCCTTCTCGCGAGTGGTCCTGAAGTCTCCGCGCTTGATGGCGGCTCCGCAGGGGACGTATCGGTAGTAGTAGTCCTGATACACGCGGTGACCTTCGGTGCGCGTTCCGCTACTAACCCGATCGCGACGGAGGATCAGCCCGTCCTGTCCGCCGTAGTACCTTGGATACGTTCCCCATGAACCGCCCGGAGGGATCACCATGCCGTTGGGTGGCACCTGCATTGGAACGTCAACCGTCGTGCGAATCAAAGAGGACACCTTTGATTGACCCCGAGCAGCCTGTGCCCGCAGCGTCGTCAGGCGGCTCTGCAATCCTTCAATTGCCGTCGTGAGTCGTTCCTCCTCCCCTGTGTCTGTTCGTGCCGTGGATTCAGGGGGTACGGTAGGTGTCGGATGGGCATCCGGCTTGGGCGCGGCCGGCGCTGTTGCGGGTTGACTGGCCTTTACCAGGTCAGACTCAAGTCGCTCAACTGTTTTTCTCGACCGGGCTTCCCTGTTCTGGTTCTCGAGGGCGGCGCGGGCCAACGTGTCCATCTCAAGTTTGAGTTGTTCGACCTCAAGCCTGAGTTCATCGACCCGTTTCCGATGATTGTCGCTGTGCCACTCCGAGTCCTTGAGTGCTTTGGCCAACACCTCACGATCCGTTTGGAGGCTATCTTTCTCGGACTTGAGTTGTGTCATCTCCCTTTGTAGTCTCGACTCCGTGCTTTTCTCGGATTCACACCCGCCGACACAAACCAGAAGCGCCAGGAGAAAAAGACTGATTGTCGTCACTGGCATCGCTGGGTCGGGGACTTCCTTCTCCAACCTCTCCAAGCGTTCGTCGGTCGTCACGGCTATGCCCCCCTTGCTTGCTGCATCCAGGAACTTGCCACCGTTGCCCGATTGCGCCCCCCTCCT
>DATKXP010000605.1:0-36964 GCA_035529015.1 Phycisphaerae bacterium
GGCATCGGCGGCCTGGGTTGGACGGCCCTGCCGATGCTGATCGGCGCCTACGCGCGTCGGACGAGCGTTCAGCGCGGTTTCGTGCTTGCGGCCGCGTCGGCGGTGGGGCTGTGTGTGATTGCGCTGGTGCTGGTGGCGCGGGCGGCGGGGTGAGGAGGTGGGGACGTCAGGTGTGCCACGGCTGGTCTTGCCCGGCCGTGTGTGGTTCAGACGGGTAGCGGGTCCATTTTCAGGAGCACTCCATCCATGTCGGCCCAGTAGCGTGCGCTGGAGCAGGGCCAGTCGGTGGGCGTGTCCACCAGTCCCCGACGGACCGGATTGGCGTGGATATAGTCGATGATCTCGCTTATCGTCCGATCCTGCCACACGTTCTTGTCGAACCCGCCGCCGGGCTGCCAGAAATGGAAGACCTTCCGCGACCCGTGACGTGCCGAGAGCCGACGAAGCCACTCGGCCCCACCGGTCTGCTGCAACCACCTCTTGGCCTTGACCGAAACCGGGCGTTTGAGATCGTAGAGGATGCGTGACACGTCATCATCAGGCCGGCGCGGCCGCAAGGCGAGATGGACGTGCTCGGGCATGAGCACGTAGGCGTAGAGGTGGAAGGCGTGTCGGGCGCGTGCGGTGCGGATGGCGTCGATGCCCCAGTTCCGGGGCCTGTCCTTTGAGAGTAGGGGCAGACGGTCTTTGCAGGAATAGGTCAGGCAGTGAGCGTGGCCGGGTTCGTTGTAGACACGGCGACGTTTGCGAATCCGTGGGGCCATACCGTCAAGATACAGAGAAACGCACGGCCGGGCAAGGCCGGCCGTGGCACACTACGGAGGTGTGGGGCCATGCGGTGAAGACACAGAACAACGCACGGCCGGACAAGCCCGGCCGTGGCACGCGCGCGCATGCACCCGGCGGATCGGAGCCCGTGGCGGCGCGGCGGGTCGGGGAGACCCGCCGCGCGGAAGGGTCAGCGGTTAGAACAGCGATTTGCGTTGGGTGGCGGTGATGGTGGTTCCTGTCTGGACGTTTCCGTTTTCGAGTTCGAGTTCGACGCGGACCTTGTCGCTGTCTTGGACGTACGGGGTGTAGGTGTAGGTGTGTGTGCCGCCGAGGTCGCCGTAGAGGAGTTCGCCGTCGGGTCCCATGACGTCGCGGTCATAGGCTGCGGTGCCCCAGTGGACCTCCATGTCGACGCTGGTGGGCGTCTCGGTGACCTTGAGCATGAAGTCGTTGTGGTCCCAGTCACCGTTCGGGAGTTGGACGGGGGGCGCCTGGGCGTCTTCCAGGCAGAGCCAATAGGTATTGGGGTCGTCGTCGGGCTCGTACTCGGGCCGGGGCAGGTAGTCCACGCGCTCTCTGGGTGGCCGCTGGTCGTACTGGGACTGTGAGAGTTTCAAGACGTACGGCCCCTCCTCCAGCGGGATGGTGAAGGTGTTGCCGCGGTTGGGCCCGCAGGTGGCGGTGATCTGACAGGAGAGGGTCTCGGTGATGGTCCGCGAGGAGGTGATCTCGGACCAGACGTTGAAGGTCTTGACGTTTGAGGCGAGGACGGCCCTGGTGGCACTGGAGGCGGGGGCAGCCGGGGGCATGGCGATGGGGTTGCTGTCTTCGTAGACGGCGATGATGGTGCCTCCGTCGGCCACCTCCTTCCGGTACTGTCGCCAGACGATTTCCTCCCCGCCGCCGGGCAGGCGTCTGGCGAAGGAGATGCTGACGGCGCTGTTGTCGTTGGAGGCGAGGGTGGCGTCGGCGCGCCAGACATCGGCGGCGATTCGGTCAAGCACGCCGCGGGCGTGGACCAGGAGTTCGGCCCGGCGGGTGTTGTACTCGCTGGTGTTCTCGGCGCCGTACATGCCGTAGGCGATGGCGGACATGATGAGGCCCATCAGCGCCATCGCGAGGAGCAGTTCGGCAATGGTAAAGCCGCCGGTCTTGGAGTGGCGGTATCGCATGGCTTACTCCCTGTAAGATCCCCTGAGACAAATCAGCGTGTACCCCGCGCGAAGCCCCCCGTCTGTGGGGGCAGGACACGAGCCATTTCAGTCCCTGTAAGACCCCGTGATGCAGACAAGCGAGTATCCGCTGCCGAACCCGACGGGACACGGGTTGGCGTTTTGCCGGTCGATGGTCACTCGAGCGTTGTTCATCATCGTGAGGGGCGCATCGCTCAGGTTCAAGAGCCCTCCTCGGACCGTACCCTGTGCCTTGTTCTTGAAGATGAGTTGTCCTGCGGCGATGGAACCGGAGATCACGCCGAAGGGTTTCTTGAACGTGGCCTGGAAGCCCGGGGCCAACATGAAGGTGCCGGTCTGGTCGCGCAGGCCGTCGTAGCGGCTGGCGTCTGAGAGGTTTTCGACGCCGGAGACGGTGAGGTTGCCCTTGAAGTCAATCTTGTTCAGCGAGAGGTTTTCGACGGCGGGTTCTTCCGTGACGATGATCCCGCAGACGTTGGTGTTGCCCTTGAACGTGACCTGGTTCGGCGACTCGATGTAAACGACGCCGTAAAGGGTGATGTTGCCGTCGAAGGTGGGGTTGGTGCCGGCCGGGATGCGGATGTTGCTGAGCGTCTGGTTTCCCGAGACGTCGCCCGTGACGGTCTGCTCGACGTACTGCTCGAAGCCGGCGGTGTCGATGTCGGGCCAGTCGGGTTCATCCACCTGGTAAGCCTCACTGCCGGCGATGCTGGCGTTGTTGAGGGTACGGATGCTGCCGTCGTCGCCCGTGACGTCGGCGTCGCCGCTGACCGCGGCATTGTTGCGCATGTCGATAGCGTATTGACTGTCGCTGCCGGAGAAGATGCTGCCCTCGCTGTCGGTGTTGGCTCCCTGGATTGTGGCGTTGTTCATCATGCTGATGGGCGACTTGCTGACGAGTCCGTAGTCGCCGAAGATGCCGCCGGCACCGGCCTCGACAGCGAGGTTGTAATAGGCGGTGCGAACGGCGTTGCCGAATCGTCCGGTGGCGGCGATCTGGATGGTCGGGTTTTCGCGGACCCCGCCGTCGGCGGAAATGGCGAGGTCGATGGTGCCCGTGCGCCCGTCGGAGCGGGTGAGGGTGATCGGGGGAACCGTGACGCCGTCGGCGGTGGATATGATGGTCATCGCAGCGCTGCTGGCGTATGGAAGGGCCAGCGCTTCGCGCAGATGACTGGCGATGGCGGCATGGAGGTCCGCGCGGCTGTCTCCCGAAACCTCGATGCCGCCAAGTTCCTTCTGAGCCATGAACAGGCCGGTCTCGACCAGGGCGGAAGCCTGGTTACTTTCGAGACGGTTTCGGGAAACCAGCAGGTTCATGTTGGAGGTGGTTGCCAGCGCCACCGCCATGCAGGCAAACAGCATGACGAAGATGATGGTGACCAGGAACGCTACCCCCCTTGCCTTTGCCCTGGTGCGGATTCGTTCCGTGCTAATGGTTCGTCCTCCTTTTTTCTGGAGTCAGCCGCGCCGGGGCGTGAGAGCGCGATCGGCCATGTTTTTCGGCATGGGGAATGACCCGTCGTCGGGTGCCTCCCCGTCAGGCTTGGTGCGGCAATGCTCCTTGGGCGGGTCGTCATCGACGAACCGCCGCCCTTTCATTTGAACGGCACTCCCGCGAGGTCAAAGACGTAGTAACTCTGCACGACAATCGGCTTGCCGTAGGCCGTGACGGTCACGGCCACGCGTGCCGCATTGGCCTGGGCCGGTGCAACCTGGGTGCTGAGATCGTTCGCCACAACGGGCGTGATGGCGATCTGCTGGGTGTACTGGGTCTGGGCCTGCTGGGTGCCGGTGCTGAGCATGGCCGGACTGTAGGTCGTGCCGTCGAGGTTCAGGACGTCGGCCAGGTCCATGCGCAGGGCCATGTCGCGGATTTCATCCGCGAGGAACGTCCCGTAGGTAATCTCCTCGCCTCGCTGGATGACGACGGACTGGTACCCGTAGGCGGCGACCAGGGCGACAAACGCCAAGGCCAGCAGGACCGTGCAGACGAGCACCTCGGCCAGGGTAAACCCGGCGGTGCGGCAGCGTCGCATGCGTGTGTGCTTCGTGTTTGTCATGGCTCTTTCACCAACCGGGGCGTCCCAGAGATCGCGAGCCGGCCTCTTCGCCGCCGGCGATCATCTGAGGCACGCTTTTCGGGACGAGCGGGGCTCCTGGCCAGCAGGGGTGCGAGGCACTGGCCGTTCCGGACGTTACCAGCCGCTAGAAGACCGACCTGCGCGGCGTGGCCGTGAGACTGGCCTCCGATCTCGCTAAATCGCCTTCCAAGACAAGGCTGGCGCTGCAGGTAGGGCTGTTTTCGCTCACAGTAAACGCGTGGACCTGCACGGTCAGAACTTGCGCGCTGATCGCGAGGCCGTCCGTGACAGTGTAGATCAGGTTGCCTCCGTCGGTGCCGTCCCAGGCGTAGGTGTGGACGATATCGTCGGACAGGGTGACGTCCAGGGTTCGCGAGTCGGGCACCTGAAAGGACTTCGCAACGCGAACGTCTCTGGCGATGCGGTCCAGAACGTCTCGCGTCCTGAGCACCAAGTCGGTCTTCTCGGCGTTGTAAGCGTGCGAGTCGTGAGCCGCTTCCATAGCCAGCGCGGCCGCCACCATCAGGAGGGCCATCAGGGCCATGGCCAGAATCACCTCAACGAGCGTGAAGCCGCGTGATGTTCGGCGTAAAGCGTTCATCTGTTACCCGCCATACGGGTCCGAGGCGCCGCCAAGTTGGTAGCCCCGCGCCAATGCCCGGCGGACGGTCCGATGCGTCTTCCTTGTCGAACGCAGAGAAGCAGCGTCCGTCCGCCGATACAGAAGGTACTTCCTTCATGAAGTGTACGTTCATTACACCGTGCGTCAAGGCGGCCGGCAGCCAGGGATGGCCGAGAGCCCCCCCCTTCGGGGGAGTGTGTCGTAAGTGCTTGTTGCGCAGCGGCTTACGTGCACGCCTTTTGGCCGGGCGTCGAGGATGTGTTTGGCCGGCGCGACGGATGGATGCAGCGCGCCACGGAAATACAGGCGGTTTCTCGGCAGCGCCCCTTACCGTCCGCCGGCGCGGGAGATGACGCAGGCAGGCACAACGACCGAATCAGGCGTGGGCAGGGAAGAACCGGCATGGACCCGTCGACGCTGGCGCCCGAACGTCGTCCAGGCGCTGGGCACTGCCCGGGCGCAGATTTGCAGCCTCATTCGTGTCGGGCACAACCAGGCCCAACCTATGGGGCCCCGTACGGCGCGGGAGCGTCTGCTGCGCTGACGCTCCGCAGTCTATTCCTCACGGTACGAGCCCGACACGCAGACCAACTTCAGCGACGTCTGGAGGCCGGCAGGTTGTTCGGGCATGCCCGACTTGTCGATGATGATGGTGGAGGAGCCCTGGATGATGAACTGCGAGTCGCGGAGGTTGACAACACCTCCTTTGACCCGACCACTGGCATTGCCCGAGAAGCGGAATTCGCTTGCCACCATGCACCCGTTTACGGCCCCGAAGTTGCCTGTGAACTCCGCACTGTAGCCGGGCGCAAGCAGGAACGAACCGGTCAGTTCTCTGAGGCCGTCATACTGGGCGCCGGGAGGCAGATTCTCTACGCCGGACGTGCTCATATTGCCGGTGAACTTGATGCTGTGGCCCGTCAGGTTTTCCACCGCAGGCGGTTCACATACGATCATGCCGATCAGATTGGTGTTGCCGGAGAACGTGATCGTGTTGGGCGGTTCGACGTACACTACGCCGAAGATCGTGGTGTTTCCCGAGAAGGTCGGATTCGTGTTGGGCGGAATTCGCACGTTGGAGAGAACAAGATCCCCCGCCCCATTGCCGGTGTAGGTGTTCGTGGCAAAGGGCTTGAAGAGATCCGTATCGACCCGCGGCCATTCGGGTTCTGCGGCGCCGAGGATCTCCCTGCCGCCCACCGTGACGGCCCCCTTCTTGCGAATCTGGCCGTTCGGATTGCAGACGGCCACGTCGCCGGCGACGCTGCAGGAGCCTTTCAGCAGAACGGCCTGGGCGGTGCTGTAGGTGGCCGACATGACACTTGCTTCGTCCTGGTTGTTGGCACCGAGCACCTGGGCGTTGCCCTCGATGTTAACGGGGCTCTTGCTGGCGATCCCGTAGTGCGTCAGAATGGACTGGCCTCGCTGGACCGTCATGTTGTAGTAGGCGGTCTGAGAGGCGTTTCCAAAGACACCGGTACTCGCGATGGTGATCGAGGTGTCGTCGGAGGCGCCGCCGCTGGCAAGGATCTCGATCTCGATCGTACCCGTTTGGCCGTCCAGGCAATCGACCGTGATGGGCGGCAGCGTCACGTGGGTGGAGTCGTAGTGGATCTGTCCCCCATTCAGCATGGGCGAGGCCGACAACATGGCTTCCAGTTGATCGGCAACGGCCTTCTGCACTTCGGACGCGCTGCCAACCGCGGGAACGGTAATGCCGCCGATGTGCCGACGGACCAGATCAAGACCTGCTTCTGCGAAGGTTCTTGCCTGCTGGGCGTTCCGGCGGTTTCTCGAGATGGCCATGCCGATGTCGGCCGAGACGGCAATGGCCACCGCAGAGGACGCGAAGAGCGCCAGAAACAGCAAGGTGACGAGCATGGCGACACCGCGGTACGACGCTAGCGGCTTTCTGTGTGGGGTTCTCATGGTATGCCCCTTTCGTACGTCCGTGAACTCACGCGGGGCGTGAAATCGCGAGTCCGTGTGACCCCCTTGTTTGCATCTCGCTTCCGCGGATCGGTCGGCGTACGGCGGCCGCGCCGCGGAGGCGGTTCACTTCAGGCTATGGGTTCTGCAAATCCGTAAACGGCACGCCTTCCATGTCAAACCTGTAAGACGTTTGCGTGACCACAGGGGTTCCGCGAAGTCTCACTTCGACCGTGATCCGCGCAGCCTTGGCGGTCTCGGGTGCCACCGTCGCGTTCAGATCCGTGATCGAGACCGGCGCCACCAGGACATACTGGGACCAAGCCCCGGAATCATAGGGCACGCCGGTGCTGAGAACTGCCGGACTGAACGTCGTCCCGTCCATGCCGAGCGTTTCTTCGAGGGACATCTGGAACGCCATGCCGTGGATTTCCTCGGCCAGGAAGGTACCAACGGTCACGTCCTCGCCGCGCTGGGTGACGACCGAATTGTACCCGAACGCCGCGACCAGCGCGATAATCGCCAGGCCCATCAGCACGGCAGCGACGAGCACCTCGGCCAGGGTAAACCCGGCGGTGCGGCAGCGTCGCGTGCGTGTGTGCGTCGTATTAGTCATGGCTATTTCACCAACTGGGACATCTTGAAGATCGGCAACAGGATCGAGGCGGCGATAAACGCGACGATGCCGCCCATGACCACGATCATCAGGGGCTCGATGGCGCTGGTGACCGCCTTGATGGTCGCCTTCAACTGGTCGTCGTAGAACTCGCTGATGTCGGTGAGGATGTCGGCCAGGGTGCCGGTTTCCTCGCCGGCGGCGATCATCTGGGCGACGCTGTTCGGGATAAGGGGGCTCTTGGCCAGCATGGGCGCCAGTCGCTGGCCTTTGCGGACCGCCGCGTGGACCCGGTGCCAGACCTTGCTGTAGTGGACGTTGCCCGTGACCTCGGCGGTGATGGCGATGGTGTCGAGCATGGGCACGCCGGCGTTGACGAGTTCGCCCATGGTCCGCAGGCCCCTGGACAGGTAGAGGGCGTGGCACAGTGTTCTGACGAGGGGTATGTGGAGTTTCATCATGTCCCACCAGGCCCGGCCGGCGTCGGTTCGGATGAGGTAGGTCAGGCTCCCTCCGGCGGTCGCCGCCACCAGAAAGTAGAGGTACCAGTAGCCCCGCAGGGAGGCGCTCATGGCCATCAGCATTTTCGTCGGCAGGGGAAGAATCTCCTCTTTGCCTTCGAAGAGGACCATGAACTGGGGCAGGATGAAGGTCAGCATGAAGACGGTGGTCATGATGGCCAGGATGACGATGATGAGCGGATAGATCATGGCCCCGATGACCTGCCGCCTGGTCTGAGCCTGCTGGGTCAGGTAGTCGTTGATGCGACTGAGCATGTGACCGAAGGTCCCCGCCAACTCGCTGGCCCGGACCATGTTGACGTAGAGCACCGAGAAGACTTTCGGAAACCTCTGAACGGCCTCCGAGAACTGTCGTCCGGCCTCGACGTCGCGTTTGAGCGTGGCGACAACGGTCCGCATGCGGGGGTTGACGAGTTGGTCGGAGATGCTCTCCAAGGCGCTGGTCACTCCGATGCCGGCCTTGGACATAACGCTCAACTGGCTGGTGAAGGCGAGGAGGTCCTTGGCGCCGATGCGATTGAGGATGGCGAATCCGCCGGACTTGGCGGTCTTGTCGGCATGGCCCCCGGTGCGGGTCAGGTCGAGGACGATGCCGCCGAGTTCACGGATCTGCTGGGCCGCCAGCGTCTGGTTGTCGGCCTCGAGGGTGCCGACGACCACCTGGCCGTCGCGTTTCTTCATCTGGTACCGGTACGTATGCATCGTTCACCTACGCCGAGAGCGCACGGGCCAGTTCGGCGGGCGTGCGTGCGTTGTCCAGGGCGGTTTCGCGGCTGATCATGCCGGTGAAGAACAGTTGCTTCAGCGATGCGTCGAACATGTGCATTCCGACGGAGCGGTTTGTCTCGATGATGTTCGGGATTTCGAAGATGCGGTTGTCGCGGATGCAGTTCCGGACGGCGGGGGTCGAGATGAGGACCTCGGTGGCCGGGACCATCCCCGGCTTGTCGATCCGCGGCAAGAGCCGCTGGCAGATGACGCCTTTGAGCGTGTTGGCAAGCATGGAGCGGATCTGGTTCTGCTGTGCGGCGGGGAAAACGTCGATGATGCGCTCCACCGTGCAGGGCGCGTCGTTGGTGTGCAGCGTTGAGAGGACGAGGTGCCCGGTTTCGGCGGCCGTCAGGGCTGTCGAAATGGTCTCGAGGTCGCGCATTTCGCCGATGAGAATGATGTCGGGGTCCTGGCGAAGCACGTGGCGAAGCCCCAACTGAAAACTGGGCACGTCGGGTCCGACTTCGCGTTGCTCCACAGCACACTTGTCCGACTCGAGGTAGTACTCGACAGGATCCTCGAGCGTGATCACGTGGTAGGGGTACCGGTGGTTGATGTAGTCGATCATGGAGGCCAGCGTGGTGGACTTTCCGCTGCCGGTCTCGCCGGTCACCAGAACAAGCCCCTCGTGGGGCACGTCGGCAAAGGTCTGAGCCGCCTCGGGAAGGTGCAACGTCGCCAGTTCGGGCACCTTGGACGGAATGGCGCGGAACGCCAGCGCGGGCGTTCCGCGCTGAAAGTGCGCATTGACGCGAAACCGCGGGCCGGAGGGCAGGGCGGCCGAAAAGTCCAGGTCCCGGTGCTCGAGGAACCGCCGGTACTGGTCCTCGTCAAGGATGTCCTGGGCCACGACGTCGACCTCGTCGGTGTTCATGACGGCTTCGCCGTCCATTCCGCCGAGGATCGTATGGATGCGCAGGAGCGGCGGCAGCCCGGCAATGATGTGCAGGTCGCTCGCCCCACCGGTTACGGTCCGTTCAAGGAGTTCCCAGATGCGGCTCACGCTTCACCTCCTTGTGCACTTGCCAGGGGAGCGTCTTCGGTGACCCGCAACACCTCTTCGATGGTGGTGATGCCTCTGCGAAGTTTTCTGAGGCCATCCTCTCGCAGGCCGACCATGCCGCGCTCCGTGGCATAGCGGCGCAACGCCGTTACACTGGGCCGAGTCGCCACGAGGTCGCGGAACCCGTCGTCGAGTTCGATCATCTCATAAATGCCGCAGCGGCCGCTGTAGCCGGTGTTGCGGCAATGCTCGCAGCCCACGCCGCGATAGAAGGTGTCCACGTCTATCCTGGCCTTGAGCAGGGCGGCCTTCACTTCATCGCTGGGGTCGTAGGTTTCCTTGCACTTGTCACAGATGCGGCGGACCAGCCGCTGGGCCAGAACAGCGTTGACCGAGGCGCTGATCAGGTACGGCTCGATGCCGATGTTGATGAGCCTCGTGATGCTCGACGGTGCGTCGTTCGTGTGGAGCGTTGAGAGCACCAGGTGGCCCGTGAGTGCGGCCTGGACACAGATGCGGGCCGTCTCCTCGTCGCGGATCTCGCCGACCATGATCACGTCGGGGTCCTGGCGGAGCAGGGCACGCAGGGCGCTGGCGAACGTGAAACCGATGCGGTCGTTGATCTGGACCTGATTCGCAAAACTCAGGAAATACTCGACCGGGTCCTCGGTCGTCGAGATGTTCATCTCGGCGCCGTTCATCGTCATCAGCGCCGAGTAAAGCGTCGTCGTCTTTCCGGAGCCCGTGGGCCCGGTCACCAGAATGACCCCGTGCGGGCGCACGACCTGGTCCTTGAAGATGGCAAGGTGATCCGGCTCAAACCCCAGCCGGTCCAGACCGATCAGGATCGAGCGGTTGTCGAGAATACGGATGACCGCCTTCTCTCCCTGGGTGGTCGGCAGGATGTTGACGCGGAAATCCACGTACCGATTGCGAACGATGGCGCGGATGCGGCCGTCCTGCGGCAGGCGCCGCTCCGAGATGTCGAGGTTCGACATGATCTTCAGACGCGAGACCAGGGCCGCGTGCATCGTCTGGGGAGGCGACATGACCTCGAACAGGACGCCGTCGATCCGGTACCGGACGCGCATCTTCTTCTCGCCCGGCTCGATATGAATGTCGCTGGCGCCTTCCTTGACGGCGTTACAGATGAGGTAGTTGGCCAGCCGCACCACGGGCGATTCGCCCGCCACTCTGGCCAGGTCTGCGGTCTCTTCCTCATCGTCATCGAGGACCTCGACGGCGTCGTCGGCGATGTCGCGGATCAGGTCGTCGAGGCGGAACTCCTCCGGGCCGCCCAGAAGATCGTCAATCGCTTTGGTGAGTTCCGCGATGGTCGTCACGGCGAGTTTCACGCGACCGTCAACCCGGCGGCGGACCTCGTCCAGCATGAACACGTTTGCCGGGTCCGACGTGGCCACCGTCACGGTGTTGTTCTCATAGTCGGCGTCGATGACCAGCACTTTGTGATAGCGGCAGAAGTCGGGCGGCAGCACGTCGCGGACTCTGGCGGGGATATCCAGTTGGCTGACGTGGACGAAGTCGAGATGGTATTCGGCGGCCAGGCACGCCATGACGTCGGTTTCCTTGGCGTAGCCCTTCCGGATGAGGACCTGACCCAACCGCTCGCCGGGACTCGACTTCTGCAGTGCGAGACACTCTTCGAGTTGCGCACGCGTCAACACGCCGCGCTCGACCAGGTAGTCGCCCATGCGAAAGCCTTGGCCGGACGGCTTCTCGGGCGTGGTTGCGTGGCCCGGACGCTGCGCGTCCGGCTCCAGGTCAGCTACGGCCGTATCGACGGTTGTCTGGTCGCCGGTCATTCCCTGTCCTTAGCCGCCGTTGGTCTCCGGCCTCAGCCGAAGCCTCACGGTTTCCCCCTCGAACGACAATGTCACACAATCGGAGGCGATCGCGTCGACGCACAGGCCCTGAACCGTGTCGCCGACACGATACAGTTTTCCACCGACGATGGCTTTGGGCTCGTTGCCGACGATGAGGATGGAGCCGACCTTCAGCGCGCGGGCGGCCTGAAGCACCTGGTTGCGGCGCGCCTCGGCCTTCGCCTCTTCATCGGCCTGGGCATCCTCCAGTACCTTCTGCTCCGGTTTGTCCTGGACGACGGTGAACGGATTGACGCGAAGCCCGCTAAGCGGTACCTGCCGCATCTGAACGTACGTGTCAAACGTGTTGACGATCTTCTCGACGCGGTCTACCGACAGCGTATCCTCGCCCCGGGTCTGCGGGCCGGCTTCGAGCCGGGCCAGAACGCTCTCGACGTTCGTCGCGCCGGCCGGCGCGCTGGTGGCAACCGGCGATGGCACCGACACCGCTACCGCCTGCTTCGGACCGCTACCGCCCAGGAACTGGTAGGCGGCCACGCCGCCCCCGGCAACCAGAAGAACCGCAAGGATCAAGACCTTCTTCTTGTCGGCGAAGCCGGCTTTGGCCGCAGCGCCCTTGGGCACGGCCTCGATGCCCTTGTCCCCTATACGGAACCGCTCGGCTTGTTCGTCGGATGGTTGCGTCATGTTTATTTCTCGAAGAAGATGTCCATGAGAAGGTCCACCTGGACAAGGCCCTCCGTCATCGGAGATTTCGTGACCTGCATCTGGCGGACCTTGGTCAGGCGTGGGAGGCGTTCCAGGCCCAACAGAAATTCGTAGAAACTCCCGAACGGCCCCTCCAGCGAGAGCGTGATCGGCAGGGAATTGTACCGCGGCATGGTTTCGGGCGCATTGGTCCGCACGCTGCGTGGCGTCATGGATTTCGACTCGGCGATCAACCACACTTCCCGCAGGATGACGTCGATCTCACGCTCCTCCGGCAGCCGGTCCTCGAAAAAGGCCAGCGCCTCTTCGAGCCGTTCGATCTCTTTCGTAAGGTTGTTGATTCGGGCAGCCACACGCTGAAGTTTCACAAGTTGCGCCCGCCGGTCCTGGATGGCGATGCGGTCGGCCTCGGTTCGGCGCAGGACCGGCACGACGACCACAACGGCCATCACGGCCGCGACCACGACCAGACCCAGGACCGTCAGCAGAATCCGGATCGGACCCCTCATAAATTCCCTTTCGTGTCGGTCGGCGATGAGTCGGCCACCCCCGCCGGCTCGTCACCGAGCGATTCCAGGACCTTCTCGGCATCCTCACTCAACAGCAGCGACATCTGAAACCGCCGCATCGTCACGCCTTCCTTATACGGAAACTCCTCCGAAAACTGGAGGTCCACGGCCTCGAAGAGGGGATCGGTGTGGAGCCGAGAGATGTACTCCGCCACTTGCACGTCCGTCTCCGCAAGACCGTCCAGTCGGAACCGCAGCCGCGTGATTCGGGCGACGCCGGGCTGGTTCTTGCCGCGCGCGCCCCGGGGCTTCTTGCCCCCCGCGGCACCGTCGGCGGGATCATCCACCTTCACTTTCGTCTCTTCCAGTTGCATGGTCATCGACGTCAGGCTGGTGTGCTCCGGCAGGTGATTGGTCAGTCGTGCCAGAACGTGACTTCGAGGAACGCGCTCGAGCAGGGCCGTGCTCAACTCGACCTTGTGGAGGAGGCCGACTTTACGCGCTTCGAGTTGCTTCAAGTCCTCGATCTGACGACTGGCCTCCTGGTACTGAACCTCCGTGAGAAGACGCACCCCCGCGATCCCCCACGACCGAACCAGCACGAAGGCAACGACCGCACCGAGGAGCACAAGTGTGCCGGCGGCGATGCCAACGCACATCCAGTTGGCCCGGCGAAGGCCGCGCCGCTGCAGGTAGTCGTCCGGAAGGAAATTCGTGACTCGCATGATGCGGTCCTTAATTCACTGGGCGCCGAACAGGCTCAGGCCTATCGCGACGGCCATCTCCGGTTCGGTCGTTTCCGAGTCGGTCTTGCCCGTAACGGTGCCGAACGGGTCGCCCACCTCGCACGGCAGGTGCAGCCGGCCGCTCAGGACTCGGACCAGCGCGCGGTCTCTGGCGCCGGGCCCGACGAAGTACAGCCTGTCCACTCCCGCACCCCGCGTCAGCGACGCGTGGTACCGGACACACGACTCGACCTGGTCGACGAGATAATCGAGGCGCGATCGGCTGCGGCTGTACACCTCGACCGCCTCATCCAACATCTCCGGCCCCTGCGATTGATGCCACCTCTCGATTAGTTCGGCAGCCTCTTCGAGCGACAGGCCCTTGACCTTGGCCACGGCCTCCACCAGGCCGTCCGTTCCTTGCTCGACTCCCTTGACGAACGTCGTTTCCTGGCCTTGCAGGATCGCCACGTGTGTGGCCCGTGGGCCCAGGTAGACGACCATGACACAAGGGGGGCCGCTCTGGCTGGGCTCGGAGTGAGTGGCGGCGTACGCGTAACTGTAGCACATGGCACACGGCTCCACGCCCACGCCTATCACGCGGAATCCCAGACGCGTCATCGCCGATACGTGTTTCTCCACAACCTGGCGGGGTGCCGCCAGAACGAGAACATCATGCTTGGTCTCGTTGTTCTCGGAGACGGTGCCGGCCACAATATGACGAACGACCGCATCGTTCGGGCTAAAGGGCAGTCTGCCTTCGAGTTCGTAGGGCAGGGCGGCTTTCAGTTCCGCCGGTTGCATCGGTTGCATCCGGACGTGCTGGATAACCAGGTGTTCCTGCGGCAGACTGATGACCACGTCCCTGCCGTGAAAACCGTCCGTTGTGACCTTCTGGCGGACGAACTGCCGCCCTTGAGTGTAGGCCGTCTCGTCTTCCGCATTGGCGTCCGTGCCGCCCGCGTCCGCGCCCGCTGCCACCACCCGGGCAACCATCTCCGCTGAGGTGGACAACTGGCAACTGGCTTTCGAGACCACCCGGACGCCCTTGTTGTTCTGCTCCAACTGGGCCATATAGACGGCGTCCGAGTTCAGGTGAACGCCGATTGGCAAGACGTTGCGTCTGACCTGTGCCATGGCCCATTCCTCACTGTAGGCAGCAGTCGTCGTCCCCCAATCGAGGGGGAATCCTTCCTTCTTAAAGGGTACGTCTACCGCGCGGCGGGTCAAACGGTCTGAGGGGCCTGCGTGCGCGAGCGCCGCCTGAGCGGAGGCGCTCGGCATAACCCATTACACCACAAGGCTTTATGCGCACGGCTTTGCTGTCTCGTGTAGGGGATGTTCTGCGCCCGCGCTGCAGGAAGATGCGCGGCACCGCCTGAATATGCGTGTTTTTCTGCTGCCGGCCCTTGAGGGCCGATAACATTGCCGACCGGGTGCGTGCCGGCAAGGGCAAACGACCGCACAGAAAACGCTCTCGGCGGCGTCGGCCACGCCTTTCATCGGCACCCATCGGCCACGGCCTTCAATGATTCGTTGCGGCCCAGGAAGACCGCTTGGGACGTGCAAAGTCGCCCGTCGTCAAAGACAGAACGCGGTGCGGCATGACCTCGTCCGGGCCGTTTTGCCAACTTCTCAGGAAACGGCAAAATTGTGTTGATTGCCCCCGTGCCGTGTGCTAGGGTCCGACGTGTCGTGGGAGAACCGCGTCCCCTTTCTCGGAGGACCGTACTCATGGAAGCCAAACTCCACCTCATCAAAGGAAATCCCAAGGGGAAGCAGGTGGAAATACCTTCCGGCACGCTCACCGTCGGGCGCGCCGAGGATAGCGATCTAATCATTGCATCAACACGCGTCTCACGCCATCACTGCGAGATCGTCAGCGAAGGGGGCAAACTCACCATCCGCGACAAAGGAAGCGGAAACGGCACCTTCGTCAACGGCGCCAAGATCGAGGAACAGGCCCTTGACGCCGGCGACGAGGTCCGCATCGGACCCCTCACGTTTGTCCTTGAGATCGACGGCGTCCGCGACAAGCCCGCCAAACCTGCTGCTCGCCAGAAGCCCGCACCCGCCCCCAAACCGAAGGCGCCCAAACCGAAAGCAGCCAGGCCCAAGGCACCCGTCCCGGCGCCCAAGCCCAGAGGCAGCAAAGACGACATCCTCGCCAGCCTCGAACGGCTCGCCGGCGGTGGCGACGCCGGTGGCGACGACGCCTCAGAGAAAGACGACGTCCTCGAAATCTCCGACGATGACCTCCTCGACGACTGAGCCTGCAACCGCGCCTCGAATGCTCACGCCCGAGCACGACGGATCGGGAAACCCGCCGCGCCACAACTCGGTCTGAGCCACCTGAGAACGTTCTGCCACGCCCATCCATCTGGTCCCAATAAGCCCCCCCCGTGCCGCCCTCGGCCCTCTCGCGCAACATAACATGCATTATCGGACGTTGGGCCTGCCGCCTGCAAGAAGGCCTGTTTTCACGCTTTCGCGTCCAGGCGCCTCAAGGACCCTACGGCGCAGGAGCAATGCTCAACGCCACTATCATGTCGAGGCCCACTTGGGGACCGAACCATCTGGCGGTGGCTTCCGTTGTTGCTCGGCTCGCATGGCGAGATGGTTCGCCTCGCTCAGCATGACAACGCAGACCACTTGCCGGAAGTGGTTGCCGTGCCCCGCCGCCGTCGTGTCGCACAAAAGCCTTGCCTTCTCGCGGCCGCTGCGTATACTGGGGCACGATACGTGTGGCAGAAGGCCGTGGAAAGGAGTGTCGCAACGACGATGCTGAAGATTCGGTCGAGAGGCAATGAAACCGTCGAGCAGATGCTGAAGCGCTTCAAAAAACTGTGCGAGAAGGAAGGTCTCACCAAGGAGATCAAACGCAACAGCTACTACGAGAAGCCGAGCGAGCGGAAACGGCGGCAGTTGCGCAAGGCACAGCGGCAGACATTGCGGAAACAACGGGCCGGTCCCCGTTGACCCCCTGCCCTTTTCAGCAGCGGCGTCGGGGCCGCTGGGTCGGTCATCTGCGAGGCACGCATGGAGCAGCCTCAGCCCGTTGTCACCGAGGGTCTGACCAAGGTTTACAAGGATTTCTGGGGCCGACAGAAGGTCCACGCCCTGGTCGGCCTGAACCTGACGCTCCAACGCGGTGAAATCTTCGGGCTCCTCGGCCCGAACGGATCGGGCAAGAGCACCACCATCAAGTTGCTTCTGGGCCTGATCTTCCCCACGGCCGGCCGCGCACGCGTCCTGGGGTCCGTGCCGGGAACACCCGCCGCCAACCAGCGCATCGGGTACCTGCCCGAAGAGTCGTACCTCCACCGCTTCCTCACCGGCCAGGAGACGGTCGATTTCTACGGCCGCCTCTTTGGCCTCGATCGCAGGCAGCGGCGCCGACGGACGGCCGAACTCCTCGACCTGGTCGGCCTGGACCGGCGGGCACGATTCCGCCAACTCCGCGAGTACTCCAAGGGAATGAGCCGGCGCATCGGCCTGGCCCAGGCCCTCGTCAACGATCCCGAACTCCTCCTGCTCGACGAGCCGACAACGGGGCTCGACCCCATCGGCACACGCGAAATGAAGGACCTCATCCTGCGACTCAAGGACCAGGGCAAGACCATTCTCCTCTCGTCCCATCTGCTGGCCGACGTCCGCGACGTCTGCGACCGCATCGGCATCCTTGCCCGGGGCAAACTGCGGGAACTCGGCCGCGTGGACGACCTCCTCATGCTGCGCGACGTGTTCCAGGTCCGGGCCACGGGCGTGACCGACGCGGCCCGCGAGGCCATCATGGGGGCCGTTCGCGACGCCGGCGCCCAGGTTGTCTCGGCCGAGCATCCGACCACGACGCTCGAGGAACTCTTCCTCCGGGTGATCCGCGCCGAAACCGAGCCTCAAACGGCCGCCGATCGCGATGCCGGCGGCGGCGTGCCGGACCAGCCCGCCCCACCCGAAGACCATGCCTAAACGCGACGATCCCGGCCAGGTGTCCCCCTCCATTCGACGGCGTCTGCGCCTGTGGCGGCGGATTTGGGCGGTTGCCCTCGTCACGCTTCGCCAGGGCATGCGGATGCGCCTGTGGATTCTCGCGCCCGTCGCCGTCGCGGTCCTCGTCCTGACCGACCTGTCGTCGCCGCGATTCGATCTGGTCTTCGAGGGCATCCCGGCGGCGGTCGGCACCAGTTTGCTCGTCATGACGGTGTTGACCGTCGTGCTCGGCGTCTTCTTCGCCACCTACTCGATCCCCGCCGAGATCGAGACGAAGGTGTCCTACAGCGTGGTCACCAAGCCGCTGGCCCGCTGGGAGATCGTGGCCGGCAAGACGGCCGGCATGTCGGTTCTCATGCTGGCCATGCTGGCGGTCGTCGGCGCCGGGGCCTATGCCTACGTCCTTGCGCGCGCCGGTGGCATCCAGTCGCTGGCGGCAAGCCGTCTTGACGAAGCGCGGCAGCGCGCCGCGCACCCGGCCGACCTCAACGCCCTTGAAGCAGCGGCCCGCGACGGGCCGCTCACCACGTTCCGCTACCGAACGGCGGACTCGGGGCCCGACGTCCGGATTCACTATCCCCCCGACATGCCGCCCGAGCCCGGCGTCCGCTGGATCCTCGGCGAGACGAGCAGGTTTCTGAGGTGGGGCCTGAGCACAACGCCGCTTCGCGAGTGGGTCGCGACCGGGACGGCGCACCTGCGGATCGCCCTCCGGGTTCGCCCTCCCTCGAAGGCGGACGCGCCGCCCCTGAAGGTGAACGTTGCATTGACGTCGGCGGACCTCGACGCTCGGGCCAAGGCTGCACCGGCACCGGCCCGCGCGGATCTGGTGCGTCAGGTGGTTATCGAGGTCCCCGACTCGGGCGTGATCGAGGTGCCCGTGGCGGGCCCGAACGTCCGGCCCGAGAAAGGCGTACTGAACCTGCCGCCGGCCGGTGACGCCGTCCTGGAAGTCGGCGCCGCGACGCCCGGCTACCTGGTCGGCGCCGCTGGGGGCGCCGTTTCCATCGTGGGGCCGGGAGGACAACCGTTCCATCTCGACGCCGCACCTCAGGACCCTTCCGCCGCCGATCGCACCAGGGCCTATCTGGTCGGCCGCGACGACCTGCCGCGCCAGGTCGCCATCTTCCGATTCGGCGGCGTGCCGAGCGGCGCCCTCGGTCCCGGCAGCACGGCGGTGGAGATCAGGCTCTCGGTTGACGCGTGGAGCCCGGCCACGGTCGAGCCGGCAGCCGAGGCGACGTTCCTGAATCCTGCGACCGGCCGGCAGCAGATCTTCAGGTTCACGCCCGAAGGCCACCACGCGACGCTCCTCTATCTCGACCGCGACTTCTGGCATGGCGGACCGTTGGAAGTGGGTCTGGAGTGTGTGACGAAGGATGATTACCTCGGCGTGGTCCCCGCGAGCGTGCGGCTGCGGATGGATGGCGGTCCATTCGCGATCCACCTGGCCAAGGCCGTCCTGTGCGTGTGGCTGTTCGGAACCGTCCTGGCCGCTGCCGGCGTCCTGCCGAGCACCCGGTTCACGTGGTACACGAGTATCCTGGCGACGGGCGTTCTCCTGTTCGCAAGTTTCATGCGCGAGTTCGTCCGCAGTGAACTCCTCCGGGACCTCTGGGTGAAGCATGCCACCTGGCGCGTGGCCGAGTGGGCCAAATCCTGTTGGGACTGGGATGGATGGGACAATGTCGTCGAGCAACTGATTATCCCGTTGCCCGACGTGTGGGCCCTGCTGCCCGACGACACCATCAGCACGGGCCAGGTGGCTTCGCTCGCACAGATGGCGGCGACCCTCGGCTGGGCGGCGCTGGCCACGGCGGTCCTCGTGGCGGCAGGGGCGCTGCTTTGGAGGAAGCGGGAGGTGGCGGCATGAGCGCAAGCGGCTCAGGCGCCCGGCCGCCGCGGCGGGGCACGGTGCTGTTGGTTCTGGCCGTCGTGGCGGGTCTGGTGGCGGTGGTCCACCCGCTGCGCCGGTGGGTGGTCGAGCCGCGCCGACAAACGTTGCTCGGCCACCGGGAATCTCCCGGGCGGCGGCTGGCCCAGGCGTCGCAGTTCGGCTTCGCCACGGCATCCGGGGCGTCGATACGGCTGGTGCCCGGCCGCCCCGTGCTGGAGGTCAGCGACCTGCCGGCCCAGGCGGTCACGCTCATCCTCGGTGGCTTCCGCGGGCCGTACGTCATGTGGCTGTGGGTCAAGGTCGAAGAAGACAAGCACAAGAAGGTCCACTTTGACCTGATCCACCGGTACACCCGAATCGCCATGCTCCAGAGCGACTATCCCCAGGTGTGGACGTTCCTGGCGTGGAACCTGGCGTGGAACCTTCCGGTGCAGTGGCAGTCGCTGGAGCGGCGGTACCAGTGGATTCGGCGGGCCATCGAGTTTCTCGGCGAGGGGTTCCGCAAGAACCCGCACAGCGCCGAGATCGCCGCCGACATGGGCCGCATCTACTCCGAAAAACTTGGGCGCTCGCAGGAGGCCGAGTACTACCGCCGACGGGTCAGGGAAGAGTTCGGCCGGAGCGTCTTTCTCGTCGCGTATGAGTGGTACGACCTGGCCCGCCAGGTGAACGAACGCCACAACTCGCTCGGACGCGGTCTCGGAAGGTCCGTCATGTACAGGCAGGCGTGCCATAACCTGTCGTACCACGCCAAGGAATTGACCCAGGACGTGTACGATGCGTTCGCCGAGAGCGTCAAGGCTCGTGCCGACGGCCGCGATGCCGACGCACGCAAGGCCTACGAGACGGGCATCCGCAGACTCGACGAGGCTATCAAGGCCTGGAAGTGGGCGTGGCGCGACTGGCACGACGAGACGCTGCGGTTCGAGAAGGAACAGATCATGGCCATGCAACTCGAGATCTTCCGCAGGTTCCGCGCCGAAGCCGAGGAAACGACGCGCCAACTCGAGACGCTTCGCAACCAACTCACGTACGAGAACCTGCCCGACACCTTCCAGCGGATGCAGCGGCCCAAGATCCAGTAGCCGCCCATCCGGGACGGGTGGCATGGGCACGCTTGTAAGTGTTCAGCGCGGGTGGCACGGCAGCCCGAAGGGCGGCCGTGTTAGACACCGGGTGCCCACGGCCGCGGCTGCGCCGCTGCCGTGCCACCCACGCTAAGCAGGCACCCACGCTTGCATGGCCATGTTCCGGATGTGTCCCGCGGTCACTCGTCCCGCTCCCCATCAGGCGAAGCCAGGACGATAGCCAGCATCTGGCCGCCGAACCCGCTGGCGATCTTCAGGGCCCGTCGCACCGGCCGCCGGCGGGCCGTCACCGGCGTGCAGTCCAGGCCGATCTGCGGGTCGGGGTCCGTGAGGTTTGCCGTAGGCGGGACGGCCCCGCGCCGAATGGCCAGGACCGTCAGGACGAGTTCGACGGCGGTTGCGGCCCCGAGCAGGTGGCCGTGCGAGCCTTTCGTGGCCGAGACGCTCACCGCGCCGGCCGCGCCTCCCAGGGCGATTCGGATGGCCCGCGCTTCGGCGGCGTCGTTGCTCACGGTTGCGGTTCCGTGCGCGTTGACGTAGTCCACGTCCTCGGGGGGCACGCCGGCGCGCTCAAGGGCCAGACGCAGGAGGTGGGCAAGCGTCTTGCCGTCCGCTTCCATGTCCGTGAGCCCGGTAGTCTGGCACCCGCCGGCCCAGCCTTGGACAAGGGCGATGGGCTCGGCCCCGCGCCGCGCGGCCGAGGCAAGTGACTCCAGGACGAGCACGCCGGCGCCTTCGCCAATGGCGAACCCGCGCCGCGACGCCGAGAACGGACGGACCGACGCCGCGGGATCGCCCCGCGCATCGGCCAGAACGCCCATCCGCCGATACGATCCGATGATCAACGGGTGCAGCGACGCCTCGGCCGCGCCCACCACCGCCACATCGACCACGCCCCGCCGGATCAAACCCGCTCCCACGACCAGCGCATGCCCGCCCGAGGCGCAGGCCGTGACGGGCGCTCCAATCGGCCCCGTAAGGCCGAGGCGTGCCGCAACGGTTCGAGCGGCCGCGTCGGGTGTGACGTCGAGGGGCTCGCCGCAGTCAGGCCCGACGTTCGCTGCCTGCTGCGCGAGGGCAAACACCGCGCCTTTGCTCAGACTCAGGACCGTGGCGATCCGCTCGCGCGCGGGTGCACGATCTGGCGCGCACGCGTGAGCGTCGCGCGGTCTGTCAAGGCCTGCATGATCCCACGCCTCGTCGGCGGCAGCGACGGCAAACTGGACGGCGCGGTCGAGGTGCTTCGTTCCGGCGGGAGGCACGAATCCGAGACATGCCGCGCCCGTGGCATCCGGCACCTCGGTCATCTCAGAGAGGTACCCGACGGCGCTTCGACCCGCGAAGACCTCGTCAGCCGCGGCCAGGCCGACTCCCTGGGGCAGGACCAGACCGAGTCCGGTGATGGCAACGCCCTGCTCTTCAGGCATGACGGTCCCCGGCAGGGGCCCCTGCCCCGGCGGGTTGGAGGCCGAGGTTGCGGATCATCGCCAGGTCTTCTTCCGCCGGCCGCCCGGCGGTCGTGAGGTAGTTGCCGATGAGGCACGCATCCGCGCCGGCCAGGAACATCAGGCACTGAAGGTCCCGCAGGTTCCTCTCCCGCCCGCCGGCCACTTTGATGATCTGCCCCGGGAGAACGAGGCGAAACATGGCGACGATCGAGAGGATCTCAGCGGGCGAGAGCGGTGCCGCGTCGGCGAGCGGCGTGCCGGGCATGGGGTGAAGGAAGTTCAGCGGCACGACCGTGGCGCCGAGGTCGCGGACCGAGAGGGCCAGGTCCACGCGGTCCTCGTCGGTCTCGCCGATGCCGAACAGGCCGCCGCAGCACAGTTCCAACCCTGCCTCGACAACGGCCCGGGCGCTGCGCCGGCGGTCCTCCCAGGTGTGAGTCGTGCAGACGCGGGGGAAATGGCGGGCCGAGGTCTCGAGGTTGTGGTTGTATCGGGCGAACCCCGCCTCGCGGAGCCGCCGCACTCGGTCAACCGTCACGGCGCCGAGGCTCGCACACACGTCCAGGCTGGTCGTCTCGCGAACGGCGCGTCCGGCGTCAAGAACGCCGTCGAATTCGGCATCCGACAGGCGCCCGCCGCTCGAGACAAGACCGAGGTGCCGTGCCCCGACCGCCTCGGCCGCCTCAGCCGCGCGGACCACGTCCTTGGCACAGAGCAGGTCATGGGGAGGAACGCCGGTTTCCCAATGGGCGCTTTGGGCGCACCAGCGGCAGTCCTCGCCGCAGCGGCCCACACGCGCCGCGACGATGCTGCACAGGTGGACCGTGCGGCCGCGGAACCTGCGCCGGATACGGTCGGCGGCGAGCCAGACGGGCCAGGGGTCACACCGTGCGGCGGCGAGCAGCCCGAGCGCGTCATCGGCGCCGATGCGTTCGCCGGCCTCCACCCGCTGCGCGCACGATTCCACGGACCAGGTCATGCCGCCACCCGACGCTCCGCGTGCCGCCCCTGCCCTACCGCGTTCGTGGCACCCCGGAGAAGTCGGTGGCCAAATTGCGGGTGCTTGCCAGTTTAAACTGCTGTCCGGCGGCACCGGCCCCCGCCTCCGGGATGTACAGGTTGGCGCGCTTGGCAACGATGTCGATGATCAACAGCCCCTCGCGGTTGTTATCGAGCGCACCGGTGACCATGATGTAGTCGCCGGCGCGGGTCGAGGTGCTCGCCACGGCCGCCGGCTCAGAGCGTCCGACGTAAAGTGCCAGCGCCACGGAGGCGAGAGTGACGTTCACACAAAGCAACGCTATGAGTATCAGGTCTTTGGCCTTCATGAGTGTATCTCCGTTAGTCCCTGGGTCAGGGCACCGTACGCACGGGAAAGTCCTGCGTCAGCATGACGCCCGACGACGGCTGCAGTTCGTACTTCGGCGGTGCCATGTTGTAGAATATGAGCCGGCGCGACTCGGTATCGACGATGGCGAAACTGACGAAACGCTCCCGGACCTCGATGGCCGTTGCCAGGTACGTGTCGTACACGCTCCCCCGCGCGTAGGCCGCCCGCTCGCGCTGCAATCCGCTGGCCACCAGGCCGCCGAGCAGCACCGCGAGCACGACAAGCACACCAATTGCGACTTTCTTGCCGTCCATTGAGTTCTCCTTCCGTGGGTGCCGGTATCGGCACCGCCCCTGAAGTTACGATCGGCGGAAACGTTTACAGGCGCTCGTAAGAACCGCCAGGCTCATCCCGAATGCGACCATGTTCGGGATGATATAGGACGGTAGTGTCCCCCCCTCGGAGGTCGTCGAGCGGTCGGCACCGGCCGCCGCCGTGGCGAGGCCGATGAGGACCAGCAGCGCCGCCGCCGTCGCGACGGCCGTCCGCATCACGCGCATCCACCAGGCAGGTTGCCGCACCGACGCTCTCCCTGCGGCCCGTCAGAAGAACGAGGCGACGGGCCTCACCAGTTTCCGAAACGCGGCCGTCGGCACGCTGACGGTGCCCCACGAGGGGCTCCGCGTCCGGCAGGCGTCGGCGTACACGCTCCGGTGGACGCCGACGAGGCCGTAGTATTCACCGCGAAAGTGGTGCACGACCTCGAACCTGGCCGCCTCCTCCGGCTGCGCCAGATGATAGCAGAAAACGAGCAGTCCTGCAAATCCGGAACCGAAAACCTCCTCCCATCGTGCCAGGCAATCGAGGTCGTCGCGGGTGGTCCAGTTCTCCCATCGGCGGCCGCCCCGATACGGGAACTTCCGCCCTTTCACGTCCACGAGCAGGTTCACCCCTGCCCCGCTGTAGACGACGAAGTCGAAACTCTTCAGGTGGACCCCGGCGAAGATGGCCTTTTTCGCCTCATCAACCGCCACGTACGGGACGCCGGCCGACCGAAGGTAATCCTCGAAAGAGGCCTCGTAGATGACCTTCCGGTTGGCCATGGCATGGCTCTACTGGCCCTCGTCGCCTACTTTTCGATACTCCATCGGCTGGCTTACCGTCCCCTGCCGCAGATCGCGCACAAGGACCTTCGGCCAGGGCGCTTCCTTGTCGCCGATGACAACGACAAAGCGTGCACCAGAACTTATCGCATTCTTGCTCTGGCGGTTGATCTTGCCTCCCTTGAGATCGAATTGCACGCGCTTGCCTCGGGATCTGAGATGGCGCACCATCTGCAACACCTTTGGCCAGTCCGGGTTCCAGGCGGCCACGTAGTAGTCGGTTTCGGACCCTTCCGGCGGTCCCAGGCCGCGCTCCTTCAGCAAGAGCCCCAGGACGGCGTCGCCACAGGCGAATCCGCAGGCGGGCATCGACTGACCGCCCACGTCGCCGAGGAGGCGGTCATACCGGCCGCCCCCAAAGATGGCCCGAAACTCGCCCTTGCGGTCATAGACCTCCCACACCGGCCCCGTGTAGTACGCCAGGCCGCGGACGATGCCGATGTCGAAACGGCACCAGTCGGCGATGCCGTAGTCGGCGAGCAAGCCGAAGAGACGTTTCAGTGACTCGGCGGGCGTCTGAACCGAACCGATGGCGTCCAGTTCCCCCAGATCCCGGAACGTCAGGACACGCTCCAAGCGGGACCTCTCTTCGTTCCCCAGTCCTGCCTCATCCAGCATTCCCGCCAATGCCTCGGCCGGGACCTTGTCGCGCTTGTCGAGAATGGCAAATACGCTCGGGACAAGGTCCTCTGAGACACCGACGTACGTCTGCACGAGAGCGCTCAGGAGGCGGCGGTCGCTGACGCGGATCTCGACGTCCTCGGGTCCGAGGCCGACGGCTTTCAGTCCATCGACGGCCAGGGAGATACACTCGGCGTCGGCGATCTCGCCTTCAACGCCGATCAGGTCCACGTTCCACTGGAAGAACTCGCGGAGGCGGCCCCTCTGGGCGCGCTCGTATCGGAAGCACCGCGAGATGTTGAACCAGCGGATGGGCGTCGGGAGCGCGGCCTGGCGTGCGGCAATCATGCGGGCGAGCGTGGGCGTGAACTCCGGGCGCAGGGCGAGTTCGCGGCCGCCCTTGTCCGTGAGCCAGTACAGTTGCTCGGCGATCTCGGGGCCGCTCTTCTCGGTATACAGGTCGAGCGGTTCGAGGACGGGGCCGTCCACCTCGACGAACCCCGCGCGCCGGCTGGCCGCACGCCACTGCTCGAAGAGCCAGTTGCGCAGCGCCATCTCATCGGGGTAAAAGTCGCGTGTTCCCCTGACCGATTGGATCTTCATGGGGTGTCCTTCGTCAGGGCGTGTCGATTTCCTTCACGATTCGCTCGACGGAACCGTCGGCGTGTTCGACGACGAGTTCGGCGCCGGTGCGTCCGGCGCGGGTGATCTGGGCGTGTTCGGGCGAGTAGACGACCTCGTAGGCGCCGCTGTTGTCGGGACCGACGAGGCGGAAGCCGCCGGCCTCGGCATTCTCGTCCTCGCGACGGGCTATGCTTGTGCGCTCGCCGGTCGTCTTCGTGAGGGCCAGTTCGACGCGTTTGGGTGGCCCGCCGCGCGGCTGGATCGGCAGGCGGATCCGGGTGCGATAGCAGGTGATCCGCATCACCTGTTCCTTGGCCGACGGGATGTCGGGACGTTCGGCGATGCCGGGATAGAAGAACCATGCGTCTTTCGTCTTGTCGTAAACCCAGTCGCACTTCCCGCGCATCAGGAACGGCTGCGCGTAGACCTCGTACTCCTGCGGCTTGGGGCCGGCGCTGAACGTGCGTGTCCATCGGTAGCGGCCGGCCACGTCGCCAGTAGCGACAACGGTCTCGTCGCCGTCGAGGCCGAAGACGACGAAATGGACGCCGCCGGGATCGGTTTCAAGTTCGAACGTCACGGGCTCACCGTCGTAGGCCCACTGGTGCTGCATGATGGAGAACTTGCCGCCGGGCAGCGCCGTGTCGGCCCACATCCGCGCGTAAACCTGGGGCCCACACCCGGCCAGAGGTGCGCACGCCGACGCAAGGAGCATGAGCGCGACGACGATGCTCGGGTGGTGACGGCTTGGGATTCTCATTCGACGGCCTGCCTGTCCCCGGGAAGCGGCGCCGGCACCAGGCACAGCGCTTGGGCGGATGGTATGGCGGCAGGAAGGGACTGTCAAGGCTCTTGGGCGTCGCCGCCTGGTGGTGAGGCGTCGGGCGGCCGATGATCGGCCTCCGAGGCATCGTCCGGCGTCTCGTCGTTCGCCTCATCTGAAGGGGTCAAAGACGGCTTCGGCGTTCGCCGGCCGCGAATACGGTGATAGAGCCCCACGGCCGGCCCGCTCAAGGCGTACGCACCGAATCCCACGGGCAGGACCACCTCCTTCAGCACCGTCGCCAGTGCGATGCCTACGACCACCATCACCAGATGGCTGACCGGCCGCCGGCCGCGAACAAACTGGTTCAACAGGTGCGAGTACCGGAAACTCGACACCATCAGCAGACCCAACAGGGCGGCGAGGATCGGCAGCGTCCACAACAGGACGCGGACGGTGCCTTCGTGCGCATGCTCTTGCATAAAATCGGCCAACACGATAACCACCGAGACCAGCGCCCCGGCCGCCGCAGGCGACGGCAGGCCCTTGAACACCATGTGGGCCTCTTCTTCGTGGACGTTCTCGACGTTGAACCGCGCGAGGCGGATCAACGTGCATCCGAGATAGACCGCCGCACAGACCCACGGGACGCGCAGCAGGACGCTCGGCACGGCACCGCCCAGGCATTCGACGACGACGCGGTTCATCAGAAACGCGGGGGCCACGCCGAAACTGACGACGTCGGCCACGCTGTCGAGTTGGCCGCCGAAATCGCTGGTGGCCCGCGCGAATCGTGCAAGGCGACCGTCGAGCGCGTCAAACACCATCGCCAGAATGACCAGGTATCCGGCCCACTTGGCGGCCTCGGGGAAGGCATCTGGAGTTCCCAGGACGGCCCTGGTCATAAGCGTGATGGCGCCAAAGCCGCACAGCGCATTGGCCAGGGTGCAGAGCGAGGGCAGAATCAGGATCCGCGGGATTCTCATCGAAATCGCCCCAGGATCGTCTCGCCGGCCTTGACGGATTGGCCGAGGCGGACCTCGACCGCAAAACCGCTTTCGACTGGCACGTACACCTCGGCCCGCGACCCAAGTTTGACCATGCCGTACCGGTTGCCGCGCGCAAGGTGCTGGCCGACCGCCGCCCTACACACGATACGACGGGCCATGGCCCCGGCGACCTGGCGGATGAGGATCCGCCTGTCTCCCTCGACACCGGTCAAGACCATCGCATTGGCCTCGTTGCGGGAGGAGGCGTCCGGCGCCCGCGCGTTGCGATGTCGTCCCGGCTGGTGGGCCAGCGCTTCGACCAGCCCGTCGCACGGAGACCGGTTCACGTGCACGTCGAGGGGCGACATGAAGATGGCGATCTTGTGCGTAACCGACCGAAGGAACTTGGGTTCTTCGACCTCAGCGACCTCGACCACCTTACCGTCGGCGGGGGAGACGAGCACGTGCGGTTCGTCGGGCGTGCGGCGCGATGGGTCGCGGAAGAAATACAGCACAAAGGCCAAGGCCAGGACAAACAGGGGTGTCAGGTACCACAGGAAGACGCCTGAGAGGACGGCGCCAACCAGCGAGATTCCACCGAACAGGAGCACCTCGCGAATTCCGTATTTAGTCAGGGGAATTCGCACGATCCGGTTCCCTCGGTTCGGCGTCGAAGTAATGGCCGCACGGCACCCGCGTCAGTTCCAGGTCTTTGGTGTCGATCGGGAAGTCGCGGCAGGTGAGCGTGCGGTGATCGTAGATGATGCAGCGGCTCTCGGCCGTCAGGAACGGACAGCGAAACGTGAGGTTGCAGCACGATCCGCAGTTGCGGCAGGTTCCGCGACGGAGCCTTCTCATGCGGGCCACGTAACGCGGGCGGAATCGGCTGAGCACCTGACGGCGAATCTGACCTGCCAACCGCAACGTCCAGAGCCAGATTCGTCCCAGAACGCCGCTGGGGCTCTGGGCATGGTCCAAGTTGGCTTCCGCGATGCCACTCAAGTCGCAGGCCGTATCGGTCATAGTGTCCCTGAGTCTAAGCAGAGCCGTGCGGCGTGTCAACCGCCGGCTGCGCAGGTTCTATTCCAGGTTGGCGTGTCGGGAGTCGAGTTCCTGTGGCGGCGTACCCAGCCGCTGGCCGATCTCGGCGCTGACGGCGTCCAGCAAGACCAGCAGTGCCTGCTCGAAGAGCGACCCTCCGTACTGGGCGGAGGCGCCGGCCTCGGGGCTCGTGACCTTCGAGGGTGCAGGGATGATAATCGTCTCATCGGCCTGTTGGGCCATGGGCGACTCGGGCATGGCGGTGATGGCAAAGACGCGGGCGCCGGCCTCCCGGGCCACTTGCGAGACGAGGACCGTGACGTGGGTCTCGCCGCTGGCCGAACACGCCAGCAGCAGATCGCCGCTCTGGATGGCCGGCGTGGTGGTCTCGCCGACGACGTAAGTAACCCGGCCCAGGTGCATGAGCCTCATGGCGAGCGCGCGTGCCATGAGGCCCGATCTCCCGCCGCCCGCCACGTAGACGCGCCGGGCCTTGAGAATCTCATCTTTCAGGCGTTCAAGGCCCTCCGGTGACACCTCGGCCAGGGTGCCCTGGACTTCGCGAAGGATATCGTTGATGGCTTGACGGATCGGCATCGAATCGTGCCCGGGTCACAACCCGCGATGACTATACCGCCGTCGGCCTGCCGATACAACAGATTTGCTCCGGCTTGACAGCGATAGGGCCGCGGGCTACTGTGACTCACGTGGGCCAGAGCCGCAAGCCGGCTGACCGCGCCGGCAACAGCCGCAGTGCGTAGCCGCCGGCACTGCGGGGGGAGACGTGGAATGAGGGTTTTCGTTCCCGGCCGCATCTGTTTGTTCGGTGAGCACTCCGACTGGGCGGGCGGCCATCGCCGCACCAACGCCCAAATTGAGAAGGGTTACTGCATCATCACGGGGACGAACCAGGGGATTCACGCCAACGTCGAGCCGCATCCGAGTCACCTGATCGTCACCGCCGACCTCGGCGGGGTCGAACGGGAAGGCCCCCACGAGATTCCGATGGACCCCGACGCCCTGCTCCGGGAGGCCCGGGCCGGCGGGCCGTTCTCGTATATCGCCGGGGTCGCGTACCAGATCCTCATGAACCACCACGTGCGGGGCCTCGTGATCGACAACGACCGGACGGACCTGCCGGTGAAGAAGGGGCTGTCGTCATCGGCGGCGGTGTGTGTGCTGGCAGCCCGTGCCTTCAACCGCGTGTACGACCTGAAGATGACGGTCCGCGGCGAGATGGAGGCGGCCTACCGCGGCGAGTTGACCACACCGTCGCGGTGCGGCCGCATGGACCAGGGCTGCGCCTTCGGACGGCGTCCCGTGCTCATGGTATTTGACGCCGACCTCGTGGAGGTGCAATCGATCCGGACCGGCGGCGACTTCCACATGCTGATTGTGGATCTCGAGCGCAGCAAGGACACACAGAGGATCCTGGCCGACCTGAACCACTGCTACCCGTTCGCCACGACCGATCTCGATCGCGAGGTGCACGAGTACCTGGGCCCGATGAACAAGCGGATGGCCGAGCGGGCCATCGGGGCGCTCGGAGCGGGCGATGCCGAAGGGCTCGGCTTGCTGATGACCGAGGCCCAGGCCCTGTTCGACCGCTATCTCCAACCGGCGTGCCCCGAGGAACTGACCGCCCCCCGGCTGCACGAGGTCCTGGCCCATCCGCCGATTCAGGACCTGGTCTGGGGCGGCAAAGGGGTGGGAAGTCAGGGCGAGGGCAGTGCCCAACTGCTGGCCCGCGACCCGGAGGCGCGGGACCGGGCGGCCGAGATCCTCAAGCGTGACCTCGGCGTGGAGTGTCTGCCGCTGGACATCACGCGGCCGAAACGGATCCGCAAGGCCGTTATTCCGGCGGCCGGGTTCGGTACGCGGATGTTTCCCTCATCGAAGGCCGTCAAGAAGGAACTGGCCCCGATCATCGACCGCGACGGCCTGGCCAAGCCCGTCATCCAGGTCATCGTCGAGGAGGCGTGCCGTTCGGGGATCGAGGACGTGGCCCTGATCGTTCAGCCGCAGGACCGCCCCATCTTCGAGGCATACTTCAAGACGCCCTTGCCGCCCCAACACCTGAACAGCCTGCCGACGGCGCTGCAGGAGCATGCGGCCTACGTGACGTCGCTGGGCCGGCGGGTCACGTTTCTCGAGCAGGAGCATCAGGAGGGTCTGGGCCACGCCGTCCTGTGCGCGGCCGACTGGGTCGGGGACGAGCCGTTCCTGCTGATGCTTGGGGACCACGTTTTCCGGAGCGAGATCGAGGCGCCATGTGCCGCCCAGGTCATGGCTGCTTACGAGGCAAGCGGCGAGAGTGTCGTCGGCCTGGCGGTGACGCCCCCCGAGGAGGTTTCGAATTTCGGGACGGTCGGCGGCACGTGGGTTGAAGACGGGACGCTGCTGGCGATCACCGAATTCGCGGAGAAGCCCTCTCCCGACTACGCCGAGGCCAAACTGCGGGTCGAGGGCATCGACGACGGGTTCCTCTGTCTGTTCGGCCTCTATGCCCTGGGACCGGGCATCTTCGACCACCTGCAACACCTGTGCGATCAGAATCTGCGCAAGGGCGGGGAGTTCCAGTTGACCGATGCCCTGTCGCTCCTGCGGAAAGAGGAGCGGTGTTTCGGCTGCCTCGTTCAGGGACGGCGCTACGATACCGGCCGGCCGGACCAGTACCTCAAGACGCTGACCGAGTTTGCGGCACCCCAACTGCCAGGGCAGACGCCGCGCTCCCGCTAAAAAAGGGTTCCAGGTAAAAAAGGTTCCAGGAACCTTTTTTGGCAAAACAGCCTTCTTGCCACCAAGAACGCCGAAAACGACAAAAAGGTTCCAGGAACCTTTTTCTCCTGATCAGACGCCGAAGATGCGTTTCGGGTTGTCCCTGAGGAGCAACCGCGCCGTCTCGGCCGCTTGCTGCTCGCTCATCAGTCCTGTCTCGACGAAGTCGCGTGCGAGCACCCGGGCCAGCACCCGCCGGTACATGTTGAACTTCGGCAGGCCGAACTCGACCTTGTACATGTCGCTGTAGTACCCGATGAGTTTGACCTTCGGCACGGCCATCAGCCGCGCGCGAAGTTCGGACTCGATGTGGACCGGCACGTTCAGGTACCACCAGTGGCCGGACGGCTTGACGTTGGGAAAGATCCACGCGAACGTCGCCAGTTCGTGGGCCCACGCCAGCGACAGGACCGAAACCGTGAAGTCCACGTCCGGGTGGCGGCGGAAGAGGTCGGCGTACTGGATGAGGCTGCCGGACTTCGACAGCAGGTCGCGCCCGCCCTCCACGCCCGCCGGATACACGTTGCGCAGGACGCCGATCATCAACTGAAACGGTTTGTGGAACTGGTGGCACACCTCCGCGACGACGTCGAACGCGAAGACCGCGAGGTGCCGGCTCTCAGCGTCCGACAGGTCCTTACCGCGCAGCGCACGGGCAAGGGCCTTGTCGGCGGCGGCTTCGTCCGGCGTCGCCGGGGCAAAGTCGGGCGGCAGGCTGATGGCGGCCGACGCCGCACCGTGTTGTGTGAAGTACCGCATCAGCCAGCGAACCGCATCGCGGACGTCGCCGGCCGAGTCGACCTCCACCCCCGTCTTGACGGTAAGGCGGTGGCGGACATCCGGGTCGGCCAACTGAAACACCAGGTCGTCGGTCCGCAGGCACGGAACGAAGACGCTGCGATCCACCAGCGCCAGGTCTTCGTCAAAGCGGTTCGTCAGGAAGACCTTCTCAAGGTTTGCCCTGGCGAGGACGGTGCGGTAGCGGTCTTCGTTTTTGGCGGCTTCGACGACCGTCTGGCCCAGTTCCGCCCAATTGCCGGTCGTCAGCCGGTCGGCCCGGAAGCCGAACAGGTCGCGCGCCGCTTCCATCAGCCAACTGTACTGGACGGTGTTGTCGATGGTGTCGAGGCGCGACACCATTTCGGTGATGCGATCTGCACCGCTCGTGTGCGGATGGACGGCCTCGACGGGCATGCCGGCCGAGTGGGCCAGTTCCGTGTAGTAATGGTAGCCCAGCAGGTCGGCGAGCGTCTTGGCGTGGGGAGACTCGGCCGGGACGTGACTGTGGCAGTCGATGGCCCGGACGGCAAGAATCTCGTGCAGGAGTCTGGTTTCGAGGTCGCTCATCTGGCGCCACCTTTCCCGCTGCTGGACCCCCGCAGAGGCCATTATACGTCGCTGAGACGGCGGCACAACCCGCCCGGAAATTTTTGGGTCAACCGTTCGCATTTCACGTCAAATCCGGTATAATCTTGGGGGTCGCAGGAGAACATCCATCCATGCCGTGGACCGAGCAGACAACGGTTAACTGGGGGCATTGGGACCTTGAGTCCTGGATGGCTCGGCCGCTGCCCGAGCACCTCCTTGAGCGCTTCAACTACGACCAGGAAACCTACGACATCCGTTTCCTGGAGGACCTTCTGGCCCGCGTCGGCGAGGCACCCGACATCCTGACCCACCTCGGGTACCTCTACACGCAAGCCCGGCGCTACCGCGACGCCCTGGCGGTGGATCAGCGGCTGGTGGCCTTGCGGCCGCGCGACCCGCTCGCCTTCTACAACCTCGCGTGCTCGTACGCCCTTCTCGGGAAGGTCAACCGGGGCTTCGAGACCCTCAAGCAGGCCATCGCGCTGGGTTACCGCGACCTGGAGCACATGTACGACGACGACGACCTGGAGAACCT
This sequence comes from Phycisphaerae bacterium, assembly GCA_035529015.1. Lineage (GTDB taxonomy): Bacteria > Planctomycetota > Phycisphaerae > FEN-1346 > FEN-1346 > JAUVZF01. Next base: position 32,932 of record DATKXP010000605.1, read on the forward strand.
GCGCGGCGACCCCCGCTGGAACGACCTGGTCAGCGTCATCAAGACCTGATCCCCCCTGCCCTCACAAGATGTACTTCGCCAGGTCCTCGTCTTCGATCACGTCGCGCAGTTTTTCGCGGACGTAGTCGGCGTCGATTCGAACCTTGCGCTCGTCGGCGGGGAGGTCGGGCGCCTCGAAACTCACGTCCTCCAGCACCTTCTCCATGACCGTGTACAGCCGGCGTGCGCCGATGTTCTGCATCTGCTGGTTGACGCGGTACGAGATCTCGGCAATCTCGCGGACCCCGTCTTCGGCGAAGTCGATCGTCACGCCCTCGGTCTGGAGCATGGCCCGGTGCTGCTTCACGAGCGCGTTGTCCGGTTCGGTCAGGATGCGAACGAACTCATCGGCCGTCAGGTCCTTGAGTTCCACGCGAATCGGGAACCGTCCCTGGAACTCCGGCATGAGGTCCGACGGCTTCGCCTGCGAAAACGCCCCCGCCCCGATGAACAGGATGTGATCGGTCCGCACCAGCCCGTACCGGGTGCCGACGGTGCACCCCTCGACGATGGGCAGCAGATCGCGCTGCACGCCCTGGCGGCTGATGTCCGGGCCGAACTTCGAGTCCGAGCCGGTCACCTTGTCCAACTCGTCAACGAACACGACGCCGAGGTTCTGGACGCGGTCGAGCGCCTCGGCCGTCACCTGCGACTGGTCCACCAGGCGGTCGGCTTCCTGCTGGATGAGGATCTCCCGGGCGTCGCGGACCTTTGCGCGGCGGGGCTTGGTGCGCGCCGGCAGGAAGTGCTCGAACATCGTCTGGAGACCGATCATTTCCTCCTGCTGCGGACCGCCGATGCGGCCGAGATCGATCTTCTCCTCGACCTCGACCTCCACGTCGCGGTCCTCAAGCAGGCCTGCCCGGAGTTTTTTGCGGAGTTTCTCGCGGCTCGCCTGCCGCTGCCGCTCCTGTTCCTGAACATCGGCCTCCGAGGTGTCTCTCGATGCCGCAGCCCAGCGGCTTGTCGGCAGCAGGACATCCAGAAGCCGTTCCTCGGCGGCTTCCTCGGCCTCCGGCCGCACGGCATCGGCCGCTTCCTGGCGGACCAGGCCCAGGGCGAGTTCCGTCAGGTCGCGGATAATCGACTCGACGTCGCGGCCGACGTAGCCCACCTCGGTGTACTTCGTGGCCTCAACCTTGATGAACGGGGCCCCGACGAGGGTGGCCATGCGCCGGGCGATCTCGGTTTTGCCGACGCCCGTCGGACCGATCATGATGATGTTCTTCGGCGCGACCTCCTCGCGAAGGTCGGCCGCGAGTTGCTGCCGCCGCCACCGGTCGCGCATCGCAATGGCGATGGCCCGCTTCGCTTCCGCCTGGCCGATGATGTAGCGGTCCAGTTGCCGAACGATCTCGCGCGGTGTCAGGGGGCGTTGGGACGAAGACCACTCTCGCGGGTTCATGCCTCCAGCACCTCCACCGTGATGCAGTCGTTCGTGTAGATGCACACGTCGGCCGCGATGCCGAGCGCCTCTCGAACGATCGTCTCGGCCGGCATGTCGGTGTGCTTCAGAAGGGCCGCCGCGGCACTGCGGGCGTACGCGCCGCCGGACCCGATGCCGATGAGTCCGTCGCTCGGCTCGATGACGTCGCCGGACCCCGAGATGATGAGGCTCGTCTCGGCATCGACGACCACCAGCAGGCTCTCCAGCCGTCGCAACACCTTGTCGGTCCGCCAGGCCTTCGCCAGTTCGACGGCGGCCCGGCGGATGTTGCCGGACGAGTCCTTGAGTTTCCCCTCGAACCGCTCCATGAGCGCGAAGGCATCGGCCGCACCCCCGGCGAAGCCGCAGATGACCCGGCCCGCCTCGCCGAGGCGGCGAATCTTCGTCGCGTCGGCCTTGACGACCGTCTCGTTCATGGTCACCTGTCCGTCGCCGCCGACCGCCACCTGGCCGCCGCGGCGTACCGACAGGATCGTCGTCGAGCGCACGTTCATCGGTCTGTCTCCTGACGGCCGGGATGGCCACAGATTGCATCGGCCCCGCATCATTTGCCGCCGTACGTCTCACGCCACAGGATGTCCTGGAGCGGCTTCCTGTCGGCCTGCGGCGTTTCCTGCGGCGCCTTGCCGATGGGCAGGAGGATGATGAGCCGCTTTGAGTCCGGCACACCCAGCAGTTCCCTGGCGAAATCCTCTTCCTTGATAAGCGTCCCTTCGACCCAGACGGAGGCGTACCCGAGCGCGGCGATGGCCAGGAGCATGTTCTCGGCGGCCGCCGAGGCGTCTTCAAGCCACCACCGGGAGGCCTGCGGGTCGGCCACGATGCCGATAGCCGCCGACGCCGTGGCAAACGCCACCTGCACGCGCTCCAGGGCCTTCAGGGTCTCGGCCTTCGTGATGGCGATGAACTGAAGCGGCTGACGGTTCGCGCCCGACGGCGCTCGCCGCCCGGCATCGGCGATTTTCAGCAGGTCCTCGTCCGGCACCTCGACGGCGTCGTAGGCCCGGACGCTCGCCCGTTTTTCGATGGCCTCAAACAGGTCCATGGCAACTCCTTTCGCAGGTTCTCGCCCGTCGGGTTCCGACCCGGCACGTCCGCCCTTGCTCAGCCCCCGCCGCCCTTCGGGCGACCCTTGGCCATGATAAGCCGACCGCGGCGAGAGGCAAGCCCAATCACACAAACCCTTGCAACGCCTCAGTTACGGGTGGGCTGGTCGTCGGACTCGACGTCGTGCGTCGTAGCAGAGCCGCGACCGCTAGGGAGCGGCCGCTTCCTCACGGGCGCGGCTCAGATTGCTGCGCACTGACTCCGCCCATAACTGAGGCGTTACCAAACCCTTGCACGGCCCGTGCCGCCGGCCTACGATTCAAGCATGTCGCGACACCGGACGGTGCTGTCGGCGTACGTCGTCCTTGGGGCCTACGCGGTCTGGGCTCAGGCGACGCTCCTGCGCGAGATGCACGTCCTCGTGTTCGGGTCGGAACTCTCCTGGGGCCTGGTGCTGGCGTTCTGGCTGGCGGGGGTGGCCGCCGGCGCGATGGCGGCGGGACGGCTCATCGACAGGTCCGGCCGGCCGTGGCTGGTGTTTGCCGTGGCAGGCCTTGCGATGCCGCCGGCGCTGCTTGGCGAGGTCGTGCTCCTGCGCGTCGCACGGTCGCTTGTGGACGTGGGGCCCGGAGAGTACGTCGGCCCGGGCATGACCGTCCTTCTGGCCGCCATCGCCACCGTCCCGGTGAGCGTCTGGGTGGGGCTGGCGTTCCCGGCGGCAAGCGCATTGATTGCTCGCGGCCCCGACCCGTCGCATGAGAAGGCCCGGGCGGTGGGATGGGTATACCTTGCCGAATCGGCGGGCGCGTTGGTCGGCGGGGCGGCTTTCTCCTTTCTGTTGGTCGGCCGCGTCGGGGCCGTTCCGCTCGCCCTCGGCGGCGGAGCCGTCCTGGCCCTGTTCATCCAACTGCTGGTCGTGCACGACGCCGGGAGTGGGTGGGCCCGGTTCATTCCGCTCGGCCTGGCGGTGACCATGGGTATCCTCATTACGGAGGGCGTCGCCCGCCGTCTCGACGAGGCGTCGGTCCGCTGGCGATGGGCGAGTTTCGCCGAGACGCTTGAACTGGTCCAGTCCCGGGATACTCGATACCAGAACGCTGCCCTGGGGCGGCTGGGCGAGCAGTTCAGCCTCTACGCGAACGGCCTGGTGGACGCCACGTGGCCGAACCACGCCGACCTTGCCATCGACGCCCACCTGGCCGCCTGCCAGCACCCCGCGCCGAAGCAGATCCTCGTCCTCGGCGGCGGGGCCGAGGGCATGCTCAAGGAACTCGCGTGCCACGAGCCCGACCGTCTCGACTACGTGACGCTCGACAGGGCTCTGCTGGCCATGGTCCGTGAGCATCTCGACGCGCCCGACCGAAACGCCCTCGACGCGCTCGACGGGATGGGGCAGGTCCACTTCGCCGACGCGCGGCGGTTCGTCAAACGCGCCGCCGCACGCGGCCAACGGTACGACCTGGTCATCCTGGCGGCGCCGGAGCCGGCTTCGACGCTCGA
>DATKXP010000606.1:0-7715 GCA_035529015.1 Phycisphaerae bacterium
CCGACGATCTTCGAGCGGCTGCCGGACGCCACGACGATGAGCCTGTTCTTCCAGGCCCACCGCGGCGCGACGAAGTTCGTCGAGAACTGGACGAGCGCCGGCCCGCCCTACTTCTTCGGCTGGTACGACCTGGTGGACCGCATCTCGCTCTGGCGATTCGACATCGTGGCGCACGTGGCCAAGGCCCGGGAGGCGTTCCCAAAACTCGTCATCGCCTACATGCTCATGCCCGACATGGTGGCCTATCGCTCGGGGGTTTCGTCGCCCGACTACGAGCAGGCCTTCGAACACACCGACGCCCACATCGGCCGCGTCCTGCGGGACCTGGAGGCGGCCGGACGGCTCGAGAACACCGTCATCGTTCTGGCCTCCGACCACGGCATGACCGACGTGGCCCGGCACTGGCCCATCGAGAAGTTTCTGCGCGACGAGGTGCGGCTGAGCATGCCCGAACATGCGTTTGCCGACGACATCCGGTTCGAGAACCGCCTGGCCTACTACCGCAAGTTCTCGTGCGTCCTGGCCGGATCCGGCGACCGGTATTGGGCTCTCTACCTGCGCAAGCCGCGCGCCGGCGCGGGAGAAGGCGCGAAGCCCGACTTCGAGAACTGGCTCGTACGCCCCTCGGCCGACGACCTTCGCGCCTACCCGACGCGCGACGGACGCCGCGTGGACCTCATCCAGCGCCTGCGCGACGCCGAGGCGGTGGACGTGGTCGCCTACCGGCCCGCCCCGAACCGCGTCCACCTCGTGACGAAGAAGGGTGTGGCGGAACTCGCGCGCGCCGCAGCCGACAGCCGCGATGTGTCGCTGAGCACGCTGCGAGGCGATGACCCCCTCGGCTACTCGGCCCACGTGCCGCCCGAGATGCTTCTCGGCAAACCGCACAGCCCGCAGGCATGGCTCCAGGCCACCGCCGACACGCAGTATCCCGACCTGGTGCCGCAAATCATGGCCTACTTCGACGCGCCGCGCGCCGGCGACATCGCCGTCTTCGCGGCCCCCGGATGGGACTTCTCGAACAAGTACAAGGCGGGACACGGCGGCGTGCGGCCGGTGGAGATGTTCACCGTATTGCTGATGGCCGGGCCGGGCGTACCGCACGAGCGGCGAAGCGCGCCGGTCCGCGCAGTGGACGTCGTGCCGACGCTGCTGGAGTTGCTCGGCCGGCCGGCGCCGGAAGACCTCGACGGGCGGAGTATCATCCGCAAGTGAGCCGTTAGCCGGCGGGCTTGCCCGCCGCGCGCCGCCGCCGATGTGTGGCCGGGCTGGCTTGCCCAGCCCGGCAGCAACGGAAGGAATCCCCGGCTGGACAAGCCAGCCGGGCCACACGCCACACGCCGAGCACGTAAGGCGCGGCGGTTCAGGAGAACCGCCGCGCTGAACTTTTCTCAATCCCGCCGCCTCTGACGCAAGCGGTCAACCGTCACGGCCACGATGATGACCACGCCGACAACCATCTCCTGGACGTAGTTCGGCAGCCCCAGGTGGACGCACAGGTTCCTCAGGTGGGCCATCAGGAGCGCCCCGATGAGCGACCCGAAGACGCTCCCCACGCCGCCGTTCAGACTGCCGCCGCCGATGACGACGGCGGCAATGATGTCGAGTTCCTTGCCCATGGCGGTGGTAGGGTCGCCAACGCTGAGCCGCCCGAAATCGGTGACCCCGGCCAGGCCGAACATCGCCCCTGCCATGGCGTAGACCAGCCACTTGGTCCACTCGACTCGCACGCCGCACAGGCGGGCGGTGGCCTCGTTCGACCCGATGGCGAAAATGTGCCGGCCGAGGCGCATGCGTCCGAGCAGCACGGCGGCGGCGATCGCCAGGGCAACCGTCACGACGACCGCCGCCGAGATGGCCGCCGGCCCGACCCAGTCGATGCGGACCTCGCCCAGAACCGGCAGATCGTAGACGCGGCGGACGTTCATGCGGAACAGCACGAGGTTGGCCGCCGTGAATTCCGAGATCCAGTTCAGCGGCGCGTCGATCCGCTGCATGTTCGCGATACCCTTGGCGGCGCCCCGGGCAAACGACATCATCCCCAGCGTGATGATGAACGGCGCCAGTTTCAGCCGCGTGATCAGGAAGCCGTTCACCCCCCCTGCAAGACACCCCAGTGCGACCCCGCCCGCCAGAGCGACCGCTGGAACCCAGACGGCTTCGAAACCGCCCAGGGTGGCTGCCACGTCGGCCGGCGACAACTCCCGGACGATCCACGCCGACGCCACGGCCGTCAGGGCGATAAGGCTGCCGGCCGACAGGTCGATGCCGCCCGAGATGATGATGAGCGTCATGCCGATGGCGCCCATCGCCACCGTGATGGTCTGCGTCAGGATCAGGCACTGGTTCTGAGGCGACCAGTAGTTGAGCGACCCTCCCATGCGCTGCTCGGCAACGCCGCCCGCGAAGATGATGAGGATCAGGCCGATCATCGGGCCGAGGAGGTTGATGAGCCGCCGGTAGGCGGCCTGCCGGGGCGCTTCGAGGAGTTCGGGCCCGGTGTCGCGCGTCATGGGCGGGGCTCCTCGCCGGCACAGGGGTCTCGCCCATCAATCGCATTGCCCTGCGGGGCGTGCCCCGCCGCTTCCGCGGCGGGCTCGGCGTCGCCGCCGGTGGCCACGTGCATGATGGCTTCCGGCGACCACTCCGAGACCGGCCGCTTCTCGCTCAAAAGACCACGGTGCATGACGGCCAGCGAGTCGCACACGCCCAACAGTTCCGGCAGGTAACTGGAGATCCAGAGGATGGCCTTGCTCTGGGCGGCGAGTTCGCCGATCAGGGCATAGATGTCGGCCTTCGACCCCACGTCGATGCCGCGCGTCGGCTCGTCCAACAGCAGCACGTCCGCTTCCTGATGGAGCAGCCGCGCCAGCGCCACCTTCTGCTGGTTGCCGCCCGAGAGGCCCGTAATCGGCTGGTCGGGTCCCTGGGTGCGGATGCCGAGGCGTCCGATCCACTCCCGGGCGGCGTCGCGTGCGCGGCGGCGGCTCAGAAGGCCGAACGAGACGTAAGGCCTCAGGCGGCTGAGGGTCAGGTTATCGACCACCGTCAGGTTCTCCGCCAGGCCCTCGGTCTTTCGGTCCTCGGAGAGGTACCCCACGCCGCACGCCAGCATCCGCGGCGGCTTCCAGCCGGTCGTCGAGACGCCCTCGACGCGGACCTCGCCGCTGACCACCTCGTCGAGGCCGAAGACGGCCCGCACCAGTTCCGTCCGGCCCGACCCGATGAGGCCGGCGATGCCGAGGATCTCGCCGCGCCGCAGCACCAGGTCGGCCCCTTGCGGCACCTTGCGGCCCGTCAGGGAGGAGAGGTCCAGGACCACCTCGCCGATCTCGTGCGGCGTGCGGTGGTACATGTCGGCGAGTTCGCGTCCGACCATGAGGCGGATGATCCCGGCGGTCGGCGTCGAGGCCACCTCGCTCGTGCCCACCGCCCGGCCGTCGCGCAGGACCGTGAAGCGGTCGGCCACCGCGCGGACCTCTTCCAGGAAGTGGCTGATGTAGATGACGCTGACACCCGAGTCACGCAGGGCGTGGATGACCTCGAACAGGACCTCCGTGTCGGCCTGCGAGAGGCTCGAGGTCGGCTCGTCCATGACGACAACCCGCGCCTTGGCGGCCAGCGCCCGGGCCACCTCCACCAGTTGCTGGGCGCCGATCGAGAGGTCGCCGACCCGCGCACCGGGACGGATGTCGCCGTGGTGCAGCAGGTGCAGGGCCTCTTCGACCCGGCTTCGCATCCGGCTGCGGTGGACGAAGCCGAACGCCGTCGGCTCGACGCCCAGGAGCACGTTCTCCTCGACCGACAGGTCGGGCGCCAGGCTCAGTTCCTGGTAGATCATCGCGACGCCGGCGGCGCGGGCGTCGAGCGGCCCGCGCGGCCCGTACGGCCTGCCCTCGAGGATCATGCGGCCGGCGTCGGGCTGAAGGGCGCCGGAGAGGACCTTCATGAGCGTGCTCTTACCGGCCCCGTTCTCGCCGACAAGGGCGTGCACTTCGCCGGGCCGGACGTCCAGGTCCACTTCAACCAGCGCGCGGGTCGAGCCGAAGGCCTTGGAGATGCCGATCATGCGAAGCGCGAGCGGTGCCGCCTGGGAGGCGGCCCGCCCGGATTCGGAGCCGGCTGTCGGGGAATCGGTGGGTACGCTCATGAGTCGTCTGAGCCGCCGGCTACTCCAGCGCCGGATGCACGAGTTTGTCGATCTCGGGGTCCTTCAGGTTCTCGGGCGTCACGACGACCACGCCCGTGTCGATGCGCTTCTCGACCTGCTTGCCGCGAAGGTGGGCGACCATGGTCTTGACGCCCTCGCGGCCCATGCGCACGGGGTTCTGAACCACGAGGCCGTGGATGTAGCCCTTCTGGAGGGCCTCGACGAGGCGGTCGGAGGCATCGAAGCCGACGTACTTGATCTTTCCCGCGCGGCCGCTGCTCGTCAGGGCCCGGAGCATGCCGTAGGCGCTCGATTCGTTCGGGCAGAAGATGCCGTCCACCTGGCCTTCGCCATATTTCGTCAGCAGCGCCTGGGCCGCCGTCATGGCGGTTTCGACGGTGGCGCCGGCGTACTGGTCGCTGGAGATGAGTTCGATGTTCTTGTGCTTGGCGATCTCGTCGAGGAACCCCTTCTCGCGGTTTTCGGTCGAGGCGCTGCCCACCTGGTACCGGAGCAGGATGGCCTTGCCGCCTTTCTCGCCGAGGAGTTCGGCCAGCCGCCTGGCCCCCAGCACGCCGCCCTGGTAGTTGTCGGTGGCGACGAAACTGACGTAGACGTCCTCGTCGGCCAGCCCCGAGTCGATGATCACGACGGGGATGCCGGCCGCGACCGCGGCCCGCACGGGCGCCACCAGGGCCTTGTCATCGAGCGGCGCCAGGACGATGCCGTCCACGCGTTTCTGGACGAAGGCCTCGACCAGGCTGACCTGCGATTCCCGGTCGTCCTCCTTCACCGGGCCCTGCCAACTGATCTCGGTGTTCGGGCACTCGGCCTCGCCCTGTTTGGCGCCCGCGTGGATGGATTTCCAGAACACGTGCATTGTGCCCTTCGGGACGACGGCGATCTTCAGCAGCCGGTTGGGATCCGCGGGGCCCTCTTCCTCCTGGGACGTGCACCCGGCCAGGACAAAGGCCACCCACCCGGCAAGAAGCACGAGAAGCAGTCCGCATCGCATGGTTTGTGTCTCCTTTGTGCGGTGAAACGCGTGCGGCACCGTCTGCCGCGCGGTCTGCATGGTACGCCACCGCGCCGGGGAGCGTCAAGAAAAGAAGCGGCCGCAGTGCCCACAGAGGGCGGGTGGCACGGCAGCCCCAAGGGGGCGGCCGTGGGATCGCTGCGCGGCGGGTGTCCCTACTCGCCGCGTACAGACGGGCAGGCCGATCGCATACGCGGCGCGGTGCGCCGTGAGACCCACCGTGCCAAGCGGGACGTGGGCCGACCGCGCGCTCGAAGCACACACCACGGCCGCGCCTGCGGCGCTGCCGTGCCACCCGCCAAGTCATGCGGGCGAGGCGTGCCTCGCCCCTACCGCCGCGGATCGGGCAACGAGTCGGGCGACCCGAGCAGCCGCTCGTGAATGAACGCCGCCACGCCCTCGCCGTTGGGCCGGTCGAGAACCACGTCGGAGGCGTCCTTGACCGCGTCGATGGCGTTGCCGACGGCCACGCGCAGGCCCGCCACCTCGAACAGGGCGAAATCGTTCTCGTCGTCGCCGAAGGCGATCACCTCCTGCGGCGCCACGCCCAGGCGCGCGAGGCCCGTGCGCAGGCCCGTCTCTTTACTCGTGCCGCGCGGCACAATCATCACGGCGAAGCGATTGCAGAAGAGGTCGAGCGCCAGGCCCTCGCCGGCGATGACCTCGCGAACCTGCTGTTCAAACCGCCGCTTGGTGATCGTCACGATGCGGCCGGGCATGAACGGGACGCCGCGGGCATCGAGCGCCTCACGGAGCCGTCCGTCCGGCGGATCGGCCAACGCCTCAAGCGCCCCCGTCGCGGGGAAGTGCAGCACCGCGCCGTTCTCATCGACGACGAGGTCGAAGAGGTCCACGCACGGGCAGATCTCCAGGATCCTGGCGTGGGTGCGGCCGGTGACCAGGGCCAGCAGCCATCCGGCGTCCTTGGCCGCCGCCAGCGCCGCGGCCGCCCTCGGATGAACCGCGCCGTCCGTGGCAAGCGTCTCATCATGATCGAACGCGAGCATCCGATAGGGCACGTCATCTCCCTGGATCACCACCACACAATCACTTCGGATACGCTGGTACCCCCAAGGACTCGAACAGGATAACCCAAGCAACGGAAATCACAAGGACTTACGGGATTCCGAGATTCGAGGCGGTGCAGAATTCGTCACCCAAACCGTACAACGCCGTCACGCCGTCCCGAAGGTGCTTCCCGCTTCCGGTCAGCGGTTGGCTTGACAAGTCGGCTCGCGCGCTGTCTATTGGCCGCCGGCGGCCGGGCGGGTCCCGGCCTCGGGCTATCGAGAGGGAGACGCGATGACGGACGGTTCAAGAGTTACTCGCAGGCAATTCGGGAAGGCTGTCGCGACGGCGGCCGCCATGACGGTTCTGCCGCGCTACGTCCTCGGCGGGGCGGCGTTCGTCGCCCCCAGCGCTCGCGTGAACATCGCGATCGTCGGCTGCGGCGGCCAGGGCCGCTCGAACGCCCGGTCGCTCTTCGGGCAGAAGGACGCGCGGATCATCGCAGTGGCCGACCCCTGCGAGCAGGCCGACTACAGCCGCTTTTACTACAAGGGGGTGGCCGGGCGCCTGCCTGTCAAGGCCGAGGTCGAGAAACGCTACTCCGGCGACAACCCGCAGGTGAAGTGCAAGGACTACGTCGATTTCCGCAAGATGCTGGACACCGAGAAGGCGATTGACGCCATCCTCTGCGCCACGCCGGACCACTGGCACGCCTTCGTGACGATGACGGCCATCAAGCGGGGCAAGCACGTCTATTGCGAGAAGCCCCTGACGCACAACATCTACGAGGCCCGGATGATCGCCAAGGCCGCCAAGGAAGCGGGTGTGGCCACCCAGATGGGCAACCAGGGCCGCAGCACCACCTCGCACCGCCTCACGTGCGAGTGGATCTGGAGCGGCGCCGTCGGACCGGTGACCGAGGTTCACGTCTGGAGCGGCACCGGCGGGTGGGCGGGGGGCCGCGGCCGGCCCAAAGACACGCCTCCCGTCCCGAAGGGGATCGACTGGGACCTGTGGCTGGGTCCCCGGCCGTTTCGCCCGTACCATTCCGCGTATGCCCCGTACAACTGGCGTGGCTGGTGGTCCTTCGGAACGGGAGCCATCGGCGACATGATGGTCCACAACGTGGACCCGGCGTTCGCCGCCCTGGGATTGCACGAGAGGCATCCCTCGACGGTGGAATGCCTGGAGACGGACTTCGTCGATCCGGAAGTGGTCTCCCCGAACTGCCACGTGGTCTGGCGCTTCGACACCAAGGACGCTCAGCCGGCGCTGGCCGTGCACTGGTACGACGGCAATCGGCGGCCGGAGCGGCCGAAGGAACTGGAGCCCGGCCGCAATCTGGGCGGCGGCGGCAACGGCATCCTCATCGTCGGAGACAAGGGGACGATCATGGGCGGAGGCTGGAGCAATTCGCCCAGGATCATCCCGGAGACGAAGATGAAGGACTACCTGCAGGCCAGCAAGGGCGAGCAACCGCCTCGGACCTTACGGAAATCGAACGGCCATCACCGCGACTGG
>DATKXP010000607.1:0-7009 GCA_035529015.1 Phycisphaerae bacterium
AGCACCAGCCCCCGCCGCTTGCCTTCGGCGAAGGCGTAACTCCAGAGGACCGGCAACGGCCCGTACTTCTCGATCTGGCCGCGCCCGCGGAAGATGCCCTCGCCCGTGAACGTCGGTTCCGCACCCGCGTGGACGGTCTCGACCAGGTTCCCGCCCATGACCTTGTTGGCCATGGCGCAGGCGAGGAACGTCGGCCGGTACCGCTCGTGGCCCTTGCGCATGCACAGGGCCGTTCCCCAGAGGCGCACGGGCCCGATGTCGCGGGCGTTATAACTGTGCTGGACGAGCGAGAAGAGGGCCTGCGTCCGCAAATGATGTTCCTTGAGCATCAACAGCATGTCGCCCATGACGTTCAGGCCGCCGCCGATGGAGGTGACGATCGTGTTGCGGGGCTCCAGCGGCCCGTCGCCATGAGTGATGTGGTGGTTGACCTCGTAGATCGAGAGTTCGGGCCCGTGCTTCTTCGCGAGTTCCCAGTTTTGGCGCATGGCGCCTTTCTCGTCGCGCGACCTCCAGATGGGCCACGCGAAGGCCCAGCGGAAGAGTTCCTCGTCGGTGTCGAGGACCTCCATCTCCTTCTTCGAGATGCTCTGGATGACGTACGGCGCGACGCTGAAACGGTCGGCGTTGGGCACGCGCTCAAAGATCCCTCCGTTGAGCCACGAGTTGGCCGCCTGCCCCGCCGCGTGAAACACCACGTTCGGTTTGTAGTGCGGCGACGCCTTGCCCGTGGCGATGAGGTCCTTCCAGTAATCGCGTCCGTTGAATCCGCCGCACTGGTACGGCCCGGCGTTGTTCCACGCCTCGTTGCCGAACTCGACGTGGATGGTCCGGAAGACATCGGTCCACGGTTTCGGGTGGCCGAGTTCGGCTCTTCTTTTGCCGTAGCCGGCGTCGGGCGGGGCGCCGAGGTACTCCATGAAACGCTTCATCTCGTCCTGCGAGAGCGTTCCCGGCAGCGTGTACCACGGGTCGCAGCCGAGGTGTTCGCACAGGACGTACATCTCGTGGAGGCTGTAGGGATGGCGGCTGTGGCCCTCGTACGGTCCGACCTTGCTGCCGCGCTGACTGGAGAAGGCGTGCCGCGCGAGCGGCGGTGCCAGGACGTTCTCCAGCGTCGAGCCGCCCATCTGGAGGTACCGGATGCACCCGGGTCCGTACGTGCGGAGCATGGCAACGCAGTCGTCGCGGAAGGCGGTGGGGTTGGTGTCGCCCTCCATCCAGATCTCGACGTCGTCGAGCAGCACGTCGCCGCCTTCGGCCTCGAACGTGAACAGGAGGTGGTCGCTGCGCTTCGGGTCGGTCGGTTCGGGCACCTTGTCCACGCGGAGGACCTGTTCGTACTGCGTCCACTCGGCGGCGGGGGTGAGTTCTTTCGACTCGCCGTGCCGGAAGGTCGAGACGGTGAGTTTCGGCCGGCCAGCCTTCGCCTTGGCCCAGAACCGGACGTGCCACCGGCCGTTGGTCTCGCCGTAGCGCTGGTAGTGGGTGCTGAAGCGGTAGTGGGCCTTCTCGTCGGCGCCCTTGAGGTTGAGGGCCGCGCAGCCGAACGCGCCGGGATGGACGTCGCCGGTGGCGATCTCGTTCTGCTTCGAGCACCAGTACCCGTCGAGGTTATGCATCTGGCCGTCGCCCAGGCGGTCGGCCTCGATCATGAGGCCCAGGTTGGGCTCGTCGGGCGTCACCTCCTTGTCGTACTCGACGTACGTGAAGTCTTTCATCTGGCCCTCGTGTTTGGCCTTCTTCGTCGAGATGCCCTTGACCCTGCCCGTCGTGCCGCGCGCAGGACCTGAGAGAATTGTGTACCGGCCTCCGGCCAGCATCATCTCCTTCCACGAATCGTTCAAGCCGAACCAGGTGGTGGCGCCCCGGGCGTCGTTGACCGGTCCGAAATGGCACTGGCGGTAGGTCGTGCCCTCGAACGTCTCCTTGGCCCGGAGTTTCGTCAGTGCCGCTCCCGAGTAGTACGCATCGCCGCCCAGGTTGATGCCGAAGGGGACGGTGTCGGCGACGAGGACCTTGTCGGTGAGGGTGATGGTGGTGACGTCGTCGGCGAGGGCGGCGCTGCAACACCCGATTCCCACCGCGATCATTGCGAACAGCCATCCGATTGCACGCATCGAGTCCATCCGTGGCTCCTTTCAGTTCGCGGCGGGCAAGCCCGCCGGCTAAATGCGCGCCCGACCATTTGGCCCAAATGCGCGCGCCCGGCCATTTAGCCGGCGAGTTTACTCGCCGCGCGGCGCAAGCCCGCCGGCTGAATGCGTGCCCTCGACCATCGAGCCGGCGAGTTTACTCGGCGCGGGGCGCAAGCCCGCCGGCTGAATGCGCGCGCCCGACCATTTAGCCGGCGAGTTTACTCGGCGCGCGGCGCAAGCCCGCCGGCTGAATGCGCGCGCCCTCGACCATTTAGCCTGCGAGTTTACTCGCCGCGCGGCGGGCAAGCCCGCCGGCTGAATGTGCGCGCTCGGCCATTTAGCCGGCGAGTTTACTCGCCGCGCTGCGGGCACGCCTCGAACGGCGTCACAAACCACCACCGTTGGGCAGGCAGGCCTTCGCGCTGCGGGTTTCTTCGCACGTAGTCGATCGCACGAAGCACGTCTTCGGGGCGATCGAGGAATACCTTCCACCCGCGCTCGGCCCATGGCGAGCGTCCCCCGTGCCGCCACAACCCCTCGGACTTCAGATGCTGCGTGGCTCTGGTCTTGACATGCCCCATGATGCGGCCGATGGCACGCCGGTGCCGACCTACGACCAGGTGGACGTGCTCGGGCAGGACCGAACACGCGTGAATCGTATACCCGGCCTCGGTGCGAGCCTGGTCAAAGCCGCGGCCGACGGCGCGGGCCTGGGGTCCGGTCAGGCGAACCGCCGGGAACGTCAGCGTCTCCTTCGCCGCCCGCCGCCTGGCCTGGTCGTGCGGCGCGGAGGCCAGCGAGCGGGGGGTGTTGACCTTCGTCGCTTTGCCGAAGCGAAACAGTTCCCAACTCCCCACGAAGGCCGACCACGATCCCCTCGGATCGTTCGGCAGCCAGAAGCCGTAGCAACCGAAGACGACGTGGTATGCCAGTACCATAGTCCCCCCACTTCGGCGCGGCGGGCAAGCCCGCCGGCTGAATGCGCGCCCTCGACCATTCAGCCGGCGAGTTTACTCGGCGCGGCGGGCAAGCCCGCCGGCTGAATGCGCGCGCCCTCGACCATTTAGCCGGCGAGTTTACTCGCCGCGCGGCGGGCAAGCCCGCCGGCTAAATGCGCGCGCCCGACCATTTAGCCGGCGAGTTTACTCGCCGCGCGGCGCAAGCCCGCCGGCTGAATGCGTGCCCTCGACCATTTAGCCGGCGAGTTTACTCGCCGCGCGGCGCAAGCCCGCCGGCTCAATGCGCGCCCTCGACCATTTAGCCGGCGAGTTTACTCGCCGCGGCGGGCAAGCCCGCCGGCTGAATGCGCTCGGCTCATTCGGCCTTCTCGACGCGCCATTCGAGGATGCCGCCGGAGAACTTCGGCTGCAACTCGACCTCGAGGCGCAGGCCGTCGGTCTCGACCGCGTCGAACGTCGCGCGGTTGAACTTGTCCTTCTCAACGCCGCAGGCCGACGCGCCCGGCGCCGGCCGCCACTTGCCGCCCGCGCGATACAGGACCCGCCACGCCTTCGGCACGCGGCACCCGCCGCGGCCGGTGTCGTCGAACCAGTACACCTCGACGCTCGAAACCTCGGCCGGCCGGGCGAAGTCGTACTGGACCCACTCGGTCGTGCCGCGATGGTCCCACCACGTGATCCGCGGAACCTCGTGGTCGATCGACGACTTCGGCAGCATCTGGTCGTTCATCGCCGCGGCGCTGTCGCTGGGGAAGCAGTGCGAGGCCGAGGCGCGGCTCTCCGAGGCGATGGTCGGCTTCGCCACGGCGGAGGCCGCCTCGCGGTTCTCGGGAATCCAGACCATCATGGGCCCCGGCTCGCGATGGTCCCAGGCGTAATAGGGCACGGCGACGATGTCGGTCGGCGCGTTTCCGTTGTCGTCGCGGCGGACCATCGCCTTGCCCATGACGACGGTGACGCCGCCCAACAGGTCGCCGCGGTGCTCGGCGGCGAGTTTCGCGTCGGCCGGCAGGTAAACGTGCGGCAGCTGCTTGCCGTTATCGACACCTTCGAGGCAGTACACGACGGGCCCGCGCTGAAGGGCCACGCGCTGTGCGTTCGCCTTCACATCCGGGTGCGAGTACACGCGGCGGACCGGCGTCGGCATTTCCAGCGTTACGACGTCGCCGCTCTTCCACTTGCGCACAATGCGGGCATAGCCCTTCTCCAGTTGCGGACACTCAACCGGCCGACCGTTGATGGACACGCTCGCGCCGGGCACGCCATCGAGCGCGGCCATGCGATAGAGACCGGCCGTCTGCGTCTCGCCGCGCGCCCACGCGGGAATACGCAGCGCCAGGGTCAGCGCGGTCGGCTTCTCCGGCTCCACGGTGATCCTGACGGTGCCGTCCCACGGGTACCGCGTCTCCTGCTTCAGGGTCACCGTGCCGTCCTTGTACTTCACCCGCGCGGTGCTCGCCACGTAGAGGTTCACGTAGATGCCGTCGGCGTCGGTCGCGTACACGTAGCCGGGAATCGACGGCACCATCCGGACGACGTTCACGGGGCAGCACGCGCAGCCGAACCACGCCTGGCGGTGGTGGTTGCCGAGGCTGTCGAGCGGATTGACGTAGAAGAACGTCTCGCCGTCGAGCGCGACGCCCGAGAGGAAGCCGTTGTAGAGGACGCGTTCGAGGATGTCGGCGTACTTGGCGTCGGCGTGCAGCAGGTTCATCCGATGATTCCAGAGGGCGTGGCCGATGGCGGCGCACGTCTCGCAGTAAGCGGTGCGGTTCGGCAGTTCGTAGTTCTTGCCGAAGGCCTCGCCGTGGCGCGTCGAGCCCACGCCGCCGGTCACGTACATCTTCTTGGTGGCCGTGTTGGCCCAGAGCCGGTCGAGGGCGGCGATGTACGCCTTGTCGCGCGTGTAGGCGGCCACGTCGGCCATGCCGCAGTACAGGTACATCGCCCGGACCGCGTGGCCCACGGGCTCCGACTGCTCGGTCACGGGCACGTGGTCCTGGGAATACGGCCCCTGGAGTTTGCGGCCGCAATCCTGGTGGCCGCGCTCGTCCAGGAAGAACTTCGCCAATTTCAGGTACCGCTCTTCGCCGGTCGCCTCGTACAGTTTGACGAGCGCGAGTTCGATCTCCTCATGCCCGGGCACGCCGTGCCGCTTGTCCGGTCCGAAGAGGGAGTCGATGAGGTCGGCCAGGCGGACGGCCACGTTGAGCATCGTCCGCTTGCCGGTGGCGCGATAGTGGGCCACCGCCCCTTCGAAAAAGTGGCCGGCGCAGTAGAGTTCGTGTATGGAGCGGAGGTTCGTCCACCGCTTCTCGGGCTCCTTGAGCGTGTAGAAGCAGAAGAGGTAGCCGTCCTTCTGCTGGGCGGCGGCGATCGTGTCGATGAGATCGTCCAGGTACTTCTCGAGTTTCGGGTCCGGATGGGCGGCCAGCGAGTACGCCGCACCCTCGATGACCTTGTACACGTCGCTGTCGTTGAAGTAGATGCCCTCGAACTGGCCCTCCATACGGCCGGCGGCTTTGGCGAAGTTCGAGAGGCGGCCCGTATCCTCGCACTTCTTGAAATCGTGCGGGACCGTCTTCGTGCGGTTCGTTTCGATCCGCGGCGCCCAGAAGGCATCCGTCACCTTGACGTCGGTGAACGGGACGGGCGTGAGTCTGCGGTGCGGCTTCTCGGCGGCCGCAAGGGCCGACGCCGCCAGCGCCGTCGCCACAAGGGTTAACGTGAAACGCTTCATTCGCTTGCCTCCCGACAGCATGTTCGCCAACCATCCCTCTTGAACGCCGCACCGACTCGGCGGCGCTTCCGAAAACCATGCGCCAATCTTCGCACGGCGGACCGGCCGCCTCTACCGAAAAACCTTCGCCCCGGCCCTGCCAACGTCCTGCACGTGCATCAGTGGCCGGGTGGCACGGCAGCCCGAAGGGCGGCCGTGTTGGGCGCCGGGCATCCGCGTCCACGGCCGCGGCTTCGCCGCTGCCGTGCCACCCAACGTCGGCGGCACGGGCTTGCCTGCGCGGAAGCAACGGCCCTACAATGGACGAGCGAGGGTGGGAGCCGATGCCATGAGATTCGCACGATCCGCAGCCCTGTGCCTGTTCGCCGGCGCCGTGACGATCGGATCCGGGTGCGACACGCGTCCCCCGGCAGGTCCGACGCCTGCGGCCACACGGCAGGAAGGCGAGACCCGAACCCCTGCGCGACGCAAGGAATACGATGTGACCAAGACCGACGAAGAGTGGCGCGAGCAACTGACGCCCCAGCAGTATGATGTGACCCGCCAGAAAGGCACCGAGCCGCCGTTCACCGGCAAGTATTCGGCCACGACCACGCCCGGCGTGTACCGGTGCGTCTGCTGCGGCCAACCGCTCTTCCGCTCGGAGGCCAAGTTCGACGCCGGGTGCGGCTGGCCGAGTTTCTTCAAGCCCGCCGCCCAGGAGCACATCGACGAGCAGCCCGACCACAGCCACGGCAGGGTGCGGACCGAGGTCCAATGCAGCCGCTGCGGCGCCCACCTCGGCCACGTCTTCACGGATGGGCCCCAGCCGACGGGCCTGCGCTACTGCATCAACTCCGCCGCCCTCGACCTGGAAGCGGCCGACGAGCAGGCCGAGGCCGAGGGGCCGCCGGAAGCCCCTTCTACCGACGGCTCATAGGCCACACGCGGCCGTCCCGGGTGGCACCACTCTCGCCGATGCACCAACGCCAAACCCCCTATCGCGCAACCCGGCATGCGTGCCTTTCCTGGCTTCTCCTCGTGTTTGTTGGACACCAGACGGTCGCGGACCCGAGTTCAGCGTCGGTCAGATCTCGTGGTCCGGGACCAAGAAAAAACTTGCGACAGGGCGGGAAAAGAGTATAATTATAGCATAGGCCAGCGGTGGCCCTGCGCAAGAACTCTTGTGGGGG
>DATKXP010000608.1:0-8073 GCA_035529015.1 Phycisphaerae bacterium
CCTCTGCCTTGTCGGCTTCTATTCGAACATCTTGACGGCCTTGTCGTAACCGGTCCCCAAGTCATCGACAGCCGTCTGGGCAGCATCCTTCATGCTCTCCCATGTCGAACCGCTCTGCGCCTTGACCTTGGCCAGCGTGGCCTTGGCTTGCTCAAGCTTCTTATCTAGGGCAGGCTTCACCTCCGCATCGTACTTGGCCTTGGCTTCGGTACCCTTGGCTGCAGCCAAAGCTCCCAGCTTGCCTATGTTGGCCTGTAGGCTGTCCACCGTGTTCTGCAGACTCTTGACGAACTCGTCCCTGGCCTGATGGCCTTCGCTTGGGCACTGTTGTCCGCTGGCTTGTCGCATCCGAGCGTTACCACCAGCAGAAGCCCCGCCATCGCACAAACCGCCGTCAATAGACGCATTGCAAAATCCCCTTTCGTTTCCGGTCCCCGGGACTCCAATAACTTGCCCCTGAGCCGCTCCAGCGGCTCGATGGACGGACGCCTGCCCTCCTCCTCTACTTGCCCCGTCGCATCAGCGCCATGATCAGCAACACGGCGAACACGATGAGGAAGATGACGAAGAGCACCTTGGCGACGCCCACGGCAGCACCTGCGATGCCACCGAAGCCAAGAACCGCGGCAATGATCGCCACGATCAGAAACGTTACGGCCCAACCGAGTAGACTACCCATAAGTCACCCCTTTCTCTGGCCCCCTGGACACTCAAGTTGGCCACTCGACACCTTCATTACTTGCCCTGCATGGCGTCCCCAGCGTGCTCGACGTCCTTGCCGGCGCCGCGCCAGGTTTCGCACCCCGCCAGAGCAAGCGGCCCCACCAGCAGAACCAACCCGACATTTCCCAGATGACTTCCTGCCGACGACCGTCGTCGGTATCTTCCATGAGTTTACCTCTGTGCGGTCTTCGCTGTCGCCATAGTCATACTCAAACGTGTAGCCCATCCTCCTGAGCTCGTCATGGATTCCCATCTCGCTTCACCTCCAGTGCCTTCAGGCACCGCTCGCTGGCTGGCGGTGCCTGGATTTTATGGCTCGGCCTTTTGAAGACTACGCAGTACTCGTGCTTGATCGGCGGTTCCTCTAACCTGCCATAGACTTTGTGGTCGCTTGTGCAGTTGTGCTGCACCTTGATGATGATGCTCCGGATCTCGCCGTGCGGGAAGTTCAGGATGTCCTTGATGATGGCCGTGTACTGCCCTGCCCTTCGGACATCGCCAATCAGGACAGCCAGCCTGCCACCCGGCAGCAGGGCCTGGTAGCACCGCTTCAGGCAATCCATCAGCAGTTGCCTGAACTGTCGGTAGTCCGAGCAGGTGCTGAGGTCGGCCGACTGGTTTGAGTAGCGGATGATGTTCCAGTACGGCGGATGGATCCAGACAAAGTCAAACCCGCCAGGCAGGTCCTGCTCTGTCAGGTCAAATCCTCGCTTGAGGTCGCTCCCCCAGAACTCAATCCCTGCCTTCTTGAACCGGTTCAGCCCCTCGACAACATCTCGCGTCGTGCCCGAGCCGAGCATCGGGTCAGCAACATGTTTGGCCTTGTACCGAAGGACCAGGTTCTTGAAGAGCCGGCCGTCACAGTTGCCCCTGAACCTTGAATCGCCCCAGAGCGTGCACCGATTCGGATACGACACAACCGAGGTCATGCCCTCCTCTTCGGCATAGACGTCATAGAACCCCTCGCCAAGCCGGTTGAGCAACCCTTCTGAGGCAGCCTCAGACAGCCTCGCGCGGATGGTGTGCTCTGGAGTGCCCGGCTTGACTCTGAGAACCTCGACGTGCATCTCACGGATGTGGCTCGCGCCGTTACTGTCAACGAACTCCAGGATAAGGGTTCGGATGGCCTCACATCGCTGCCGGGCTCACACCCTCACGCGTCGGCTTCACTTTACCGACGAGAGAAGCAGCATGGCACCATCCAGGTCCAGCCATCCCTCCGCAATGGAGGCATCCACGAGTTCTTCGTGCAGGAGCCAGTCGTACTTGCGGCGAATGCGCGGGAAGATGTGCCGCGCGAGGTCAAGGGACTGATACGACGCCGAAGCAGCCTTGCGAAGAGAGTCCCGGGTTTCGTCAAGTGGAAGGCGGAGCTCCAGGGCTACCCCGCGGTCCCCGCACGCAACCCCGCGATGAGCGAGAATAGCGCGAACCGTCTGCTGGATCCGATCACCCGTCCACGTCATGAAGGCCGTCGCCTGGGGGCCCAGGGGCACCAGGGATTGTTCACACACATATCCCTTTCCTGCCGCCCTGCGGGCATCTTCCAGAAGTGACGCCGCCCCTTCGTCCAGGTAGTCGTAAGACCCCTTCTCCTGTAGGATGTGCCTCATCTCCTGCCGCACGCGCGGGTGGGTCTCGCCGAACGCCCCAGTGAACTGCGGCCGCTTCCACCCCTTGGCCGGGACCACCTGGACTTGGCGGGCCTCCATGTCGATCTCGGTGACGCGCCACCGTTTGCCGGCGAAGAGCAGATGGTCGCCTTCCTTGGGTACGACCTCCAGTGTCCCCAGGACCGTTCCCTTGTGGATCAGGGCAAACGCCTCCGGCGTTGGGAAGACTGCATAGAACCCGCGACTCTGCCGGATGCGCTCGCCGCGCAGGCCAAGAATCAAGTCGCCCGTCGGCATCTGCTCGATGACATCCTTCGAGCCAAGGCTTCGCAGCAGCACCTCGAACACGAGGCGCTCGATCTCGCGAAACGGCCCCTTGCGGCACAAGCGGTCGAACAGCCGACCGGCCTCGATCCCGCCGGTCTCGGCGATGACACTGATGATCTGCTGCGTGAGCGTGCTGAGGTCGTAGCGCGGCGGCCAAGGCGGCTCCAGCCACCCCTGGAGCATCAGTTCCGTCAGGGCGACAGATTGGACGAGGTTCAGGTGCAGTCGGTCCAGCACATCGTCATCCGGCTGCGGCTCCCAGCATTCCAGATACATTCGCATGATGCGCGGTTCACCTTCGTGTCGGCCACTGCGCCCGAGGCGCTGCGTCAAGGATGAAACAGACCACGGGGGGCCGATCTGGCCGACCATGTAGACACTCCCGATGTCGATGCCCAGTTCCAGCGTGCTCGAACAGAAGGTCGTGGCGGGCCGACCTGACTTCATCGTCTCTTCAGCGTCCTCCCGGATCTCAGCGGCCAGAGAGCCGTGGTGGACCAGGAAGTCGACGTTGAGTTTCTGCGAGCGTGCCACCTGCTTACAGAGGTCGGCGAACTCCTCCACGTCAGCCTTGGCGTTGGCGAAGACGAGGTTGGCGCGACCGCGGCAGTGGGCCACCATGTCGTTCGCCATTCCTCGCCGGTAAGTCCGCTCCGGGTCCTCTTCGCCAGTGGCTCCGGCCGATGCCTCGACCGCGGGACCCGGCCCGGACTCGCGAAAGCGGTACCCGTGGACGCGGTATTTGATCTCCTTCTTGCCCTCTTCGGTGTCATCAATGACGGTGACGTCCTGCGGATGCTCCGGGGCGACAAAGGCCTGGGCGACCGAAGTGTCGCCGATGGTAGCTGACAGGCCCACCGTCCGGCAGGCGCCGGCCTCGGGCCGGGATGAAGAGACGACCAGGCCCACGCGGCTGAGCAGGCTTCGCAGATGGAGTCCCCGCTCGTTCTCCAGGAATGTGTGGATCTCGTCGATGACGATGAACCGCAGCCCCGCAAACAACCCGGTCAGGTGGGCTGAACGGTTGACGAAGAGCGACTCGAGCGATTCGGGAGTGATAAGCAGAACGCCGCCCGGCGTGCGGATCAGGGCCGATTTCCTGGATGCCGACACGTCGCCATGCCAGCGGTGGACGGGCACCTCCAAGTAACTGCACAAGTCCTCGACCCGCTGGAACTGGTCGTTGATCAGGGCCTTGAGCGGCCCAATGTACACGGCCCGCACCGAACCGGTGGGGTCGTCCGCGATCTGCGAAAGTACCGGCAGGAAAGCGGCTTCCGTCTTTCCGGATGCCGTAGCCGCCGCCAGAATCATGTGGCGGTCGGTCTCCATGATGGCGTGGATGGCCTTGACCTGAAGCGGCCTGAGGCGGCCCCACCCAATGCGCCACAACTGGCGCTGAACGCCGCTGTGGAGCAAGGCGAACGCGCCGTGGGAGGCGGCGTCCCCGGCCCCGGACGCCGGGGCTCCGCTGCTCGTACCGGATTCCGAAGGCGATGCTGCCATGGTTCACAACCGGAAGGTTGTCAAGTCGTCGTCATCCTGCTCGGGGGCCGCTGCCACGGCCGGGTCCGTGGTCTGGACCTCGGTCGTGCAGATCTCACCGATGAGTGTCTCCCAGTTGGCCCCGGGGTTCTGTTGGAGCACGTTCAGCAACCCCACCCAGTCCTTGATGGTCTCGCGCGGGGTCTGGAAATAGGCGGCCCCCATCCGCCGTGCACAGGACTGCAGGTACGCCTCGGCGGCCTCGTCGGGGACGACGTACCGCGAGGCGTCGCCCTGCGCATGGACGTTGCGGATGTTGAGGAGCAGCACGTAGCAGTCCTCGGGCGTGAGGCTCTTGAGGCCAAGGACGGGGCCGCTTAGGTCGACCATACCCTCGGCCGCGAAACGGTTCTCGGCCAGGCGCGTGGCCAGGGCCTCGTAACTGAAAAGCCCGCGCCGCTTGTCATACATGCACTCGTCGGTGGCCGCGAAGACAAAACCAAGCCGCTCCACCGCCCCCTGAAGACAATCGTTGAGGATGCTCAGCAGGGCCTCGTAATTGTTGTTCCGGGCCGTGCGGTTGTTCAGGCGGTGGGACAGGACAACCAGTTCGTCGATGCCCACCAGCAGGCCCGCGTAGCCGGCGATGGCGGTGAACTTGGCGAGGAGTTTCAGAACGTCGTAGACCGAGCCGTCGTCGATGATCGTACGGACGCCCAGGTCGTGTCGGGCCTCGGTCTTGGTCGAGTACTCCGCCCGCAGCCAACGGATGGCCGCCGTCTGCAGCGGGTCGTTGTGATCAAGGTATCCCCGGTAGTACTGAGCGAGGACGTTGACGAAATCGTAGCCGCACACCAGGTCCTGGAGCGGCTTGCATAGTTCGTACAACTGGCGCTCGACGTCTTCCGGCGTGCCACCCGACGAGGTCACCTCATGCGCCACTTCGCCGACCCATCGCTCGACCAGGTTGGGAAGCGCCCCGCCCTCCGGCCGCCCGCGCGTCGCGAGGTTCTTCATTAGTTCGCTATAGAGCGCCCGCGCGTTCCCGCCGCTTGCATGGAGCCGCCTCTGCGTTGTGATGTCCGCCTGGACGACGACGAACTTCCGTTCCAGGGCCACCGTGCGGATAAGGTTGAGGAAGAAACTCTTCCCGGCCCCGTAGCGGCCGACCACGAACCGGATCGACGCACCCCCATCCTCGACCCGCTTGAGGTCTTCCATCATGGCCGCAACTTCGTCCTTGCGGCCGACCTGCACGTGCTGGAGCCCGATACGCGGCACAACGCCAGCGGCAAGCGAATTGAGGATGGCCGACCGTTCTCGTGACGTGATGGGTGGCGCCATGGCATTCCGTCCTCAGTCCAGGTATTCGCGTTGCACGAACAGGTTTTCGCCGTCCTCGACGAACAGCGGCCCGCCGTACTTCCCATACGCCCAATCGTTCAGCCCGTCGATGGCCCCGCTCAACATCAGGCCCTGTTCCCGGGCCCGGGCGTCGACCTCCGCACGGCTCCACTCATCCCGGGTGATGAGCACCTCGTAGAACGCAGCATACTGAGGAGGTATCGCCGGGTCTAGGGTTTCGTGGACAGCCACCTCAGAGGCTTTGTCGCGATGCGCGACTGTCTCCTGCGCCTGAATCGGCGGCGCCTCGGGGACCGGCTCCTCGCCTTCAGAGGACATGGCTGTGGCCAGCATCTGGGCCACCTCCCGCGTGTCCCGCATGATGGCCGCAATGGCCTCGCGATCAAGCCGGACCTCCGTCACCTCGCCCCACGGCACGGGGATGGCTTCGCCGGGCGCACCTGGAACCCTCGCCTGAATGGTGACGGGTCCGCCGGCGCGATACATCTCGACCGCGTCCAGCGCGTGACGGACCTCTTCCTGGCCGAAGCCGAGTGACGTGTAGCACCGGCCGAGGGCACGGACCTCGTCCTTGGTCACCACGCCGTCGCGCGCAATGACCAGGAGCAGCAACTTCGCAATGGCCTGCCGCTTCTCGGGACTGAGCGACTTGGTCAGCCGCGACAGCCCCCTGAGGTCCTGTCCCTCCGCCAACAGGAGGTCGCGAAGCACTTTCAGCCGACGCTGTTCTTCGGCGTTCAGGTCGAACACCTGCTGGACGGTGTCCGTGATCACGCCGACTTCTTCCGGATCGACGTGCCCGTCGGCTCCGGCCACGCCAAATCCGAGACGAAGCATGCAGGAAGCCGCGCTCCACCGAACCGGATCGGCACGTTCCGCCATCGTCCGAAGGAACGCCCCCAACGTCTCATCTGCCCGATAGCCCTTCCCCGTTAACCGCGCATCGGGCACGAGTCCGTACCCCACGTGCTCGAAGGCCTCGCAGACGTTGCGGCTTTGCGCCAAGGTCAGCCGCTCTCGCGGTTCGTACCCGGCGACGGCGGCAATCCGTTCGGCCTTGATCATCGTCCGGCCCTGATCGTCCGTGCATTCGTCGACCAGTTTGCAGACGGCGTCGGTGAGCGGGTGCTCGACGCCCGCGCGGATTTCGGAGGGCATCGCCTCCCATGCGGCAGGCGTCAGTGCCGCCCCGCCCTCCTTGACCACAACCGTACTCAACCTCCGAAGGTCATCGATGCACGCGTTCCAAATCTCGCTCAGCGCCTTGAACTGGCTTCGCAGGCCGAGCGGGTTCGGGCCTCTCCTGCTGAAGGTCGAAAGCGCGCTACTGGCCGGGCGGTACGAATACAGGCGATCCCGCTTGGAGGACCGCAACTTCAGGCCCTCCGGGAAGCGTTCGGCGTACCGGGTTTCGAAGAGCCGCTGAAACTCACCTCCGACGCGTTGGGTTACGACGCTCCTCCGAGACTCGGGCAGTTGGCCGGCCACCACGAATGCCGCCCATGCAGGCAGAGGCCTATCGTTCAACACGAACCACGCGAGCGCCGCCGACAGACTGTCTTCATCCCACAGCCGCGTGCTCTCCACGAGGACGCGCATCGAGGGTCCCAGCACACGCTGCGCGAAGGACATCACCATGTACCAGAGGAATGAAGAACTGTAGGAGTCGAAACTTCGGTTGTACCTCTCGGGGTGCGCGGCATTGATCTGCTTGAGCCGGAACGCCTCGTTGACAACGCGAATCTGATCTGCTTCGTCGACAAGTCCGCGACGCTCCAGACCGTAGAAGAAGATGAACGCGTAACCGATCTCGGAAGGTAAAGTGCGTCGTCCGGACGCCATCCACTCCAGGTACAGGCGCCGCTGTCCGGGCGTTGACCCCGAATAACTCGGCCAATATGGGAGCGGCTCTTCCGGGCCACGGAGACGATCTGCGACCGGCAGGAGCGGGTCAATCGCAGAGGGCTCATCCGGCCTCGCCCTGCCCGCCCACATGTTGAGCCGGTACGTCAGAGGGTCGGGGATCGTCACCCCCTGCACCGCGAACACTTCGTTGAGACCGAGCCAGTCGAGCCCGGCCTGCTGCGCGGCTTGCGCCGACTCCGGCCCGAAAGACACTCGCACCGCGTGGTGCTCGGGCGGCGGGTGCACCTGGGTCGATGGACTCGGCGGAGGCCCGACGCGTCGCTCGATGGACTTGTACAAACGCTCGACGACGTGGTGCCGTTCAAGGAAAGGCGAAAGGACCATCCAGAGAGCCCACCCGAGGACACCCAGTCCTGCGACGATGATGATGCCTGTGATGAAACAGATCATCGCGCACCCCAGCGACCGCGCTCGGTGGCCCCAAACCTCGCTGCCTGCTGCGACTCTGAAGGTACATTGGCTCCGTCAGATGGGCTGCCCGTCTCCTGCTTGTCCGTAACTCTAGCATGCCGCAAGGCTTTTGCCAAGGGGGTCGAACTCCACCTATCCTCGCGTCTTGACAGATGAGCCCGTATGGGCCATCGGCCAGGAAGAATAAGGCCGCGGACGACTACAGGAGGCCTGGTTTGGGTAC
>DATKXP010000609.1:0-3132 GCA_035529015.1 Phycisphaerae bacterium
TTCAGGCGCGAGCGCAGGTTGTCGAGGACGTTCATGAAGTTGATGTAGGAATCGTAGGGCGACTCGTAGGGGTTGAAGTACTTGTGGACGTCGCCGTCGGCGAACCACTTGGTGCACATGTAGTAGAAGTGGTCGGAGGTCTGGAGCCGCCGCCAGTCGTGCAGCAGATGCGCGTCGCCCTTGGCCTTGACCTCGTTCTCCATCCGGTACAGTTCGTGGAGGGCGTTCGACTGCATGGCGTTGCCGAGCCAGGCCGAGAGGTCCCTCTCCATGTCGGCCCACGAGATCATGTGGGGGACGTCGAGTTCGGCCACGGGCTCGTAGGCGGCGACGGCGGCCGAGAGCGTCATGAAGTTGTTCTTGCCGCCGGCCAGGATGCGCTCGGGCAGGTGGTACATGAAGTCGAAAATGCCCGAGTCGGCCCACTGGTGCTCGCCGAAGGTCTCGTAGTCCATGAACAGGTTCACCACGTACCCGTTTCCGTTGACCCGGTCCACCCATTCGGCGAAGGTCTCGGCCCGCAGGGGCCACTCGGGCCAGGAGCGGTCGGAGAAGCGGAAGGCGATGTCGTCGGAGAGGCGGTAGTTCTTCAGGAGCAGCCGGATGCGGTCGGTCCCGACGGGCCGGTACACGAACGTCGGCGACCGGTAGCCCAGGATGTGGTCGGCCCCCTCGGCCGTGATGCCGGTGAAGCCGAGTCCCTCGACGAAGTGCGCCAAATCGTTGTTGTAGATGAGTTCGGTGTTGCGGAAGACCTTGGGCCGCACGCCGAACACTTCGGCCATCCTGGCCGCATGGGCCATCACCTGGTCGCGAAATTCCTCGCGGCTGTACAGGAACGCCAGGCTGTGGTAAAAGGTCTCGGCCAGCAGTTCGACCTGCCCGGTGTCCACCAGGGCGCGGAACGAATCGACCACCTCCGGCGCCCATTGCTCGAACTGTTCCAGGGCCACGCCGGTGATGGAGTACGAGACCGCGAAATCCTTGCCGTACCGGTGGATCAGGTCGAGGATCAACCGGTTGGTCGGCAGGTAGCATCGCGAGGCGACCTTGCGGCACACTTCGGCGTTCTTGTAGTCGTCGAAGTAGTTCGCGTCGGAGTCGAACACGCTGTACCGGCGAAGCCGGAACGGCTGGTGGACCTGGAAGTAGAAACAGACGCTTGCCATTCAAACGGCCTCAAAGCATGAGGTTCACACGCTAAGCGGTGGCCTCGGCATACACACCCATACACGCCCGTCCGGCGTCGGTCCAGGCGAATTTGCGGACCTCGAACGCCCCGTGCTCGCGGAGCGTCTTCTGGAGCGGCGGGTGCCGCAGCACCGCCACGATCTTGTTCGCCATCTCGTGGATGTCCCAGAAATCGACCTTCAGCGCGTGCGTCAGGACCTCGCTCACGCCGCTCTGTTTCGAGATCAGCACCGGCACGTCGTGCTGAAGGGCCTCGAGCGGCGCCAGGCCAAACGGCTCGCTCACGCTCGGCATCACGTACAGGTCGGCCATCTCGAAGACGCGGTCCAGATCGCCGCCGCGCAGGAATCCCGTGAACGTCACGCGGTGTCCGATGCCCATGGCGGCCGCCAGTTCGATCATCCGCCGGATCATGTCGCCCGAGCCGGCCATGACGAACTTGACGTTGTCCATGACCTCCAGCACCTTCTTCGCCGCCGCCAGGAAATACTCCGGGCCCTTCTGCATCGTGATGCGGCCGAGGAACAGGACGATCTTGTCGCTCGTCTCGATGCGGTGGACGTTCGTCGGGATCGGCTCGCCGTTGACGGTGATGGCGTTGTAGATGACGCGGCACTTCTCCTCGGGGATGCCGTAACGTCCGGTCACGATGCCGCGCGTCAGGCGGCTGACGCAAATCACGTTGCGTGCCCCGTGCAGGCCGGCTCGCTCCACGTCGTAGACGCGCTGGTTCACGTGCAGGCCGCTTCGGTCGAACTCCGTGGAGTGGACGTGCACGACGAGCGGCTTGCCGGTCAGCGCCGCCACGCTCAGCCCCGCCGGGTACGTCATCCAGTCGTGCGCGTGGATAACGTCGAACTCGTACCGCCGCGCCACGTCCGCCACCAAACGGGCGTACCGGTTGACCTCGCCGAAGAGGTCGCCCGCGTACAGGCTCGGCCCGGTCGTAAGGCCGAGGCTGGTCGGCCGATGGGGGTCGAGCGCGGCCGAGTGCGCCTCCTCGGCGCTCACCCGTACGGCGCGCGTCTCGCGCTGCCGCTGCTCCAGGTACTCCGTCTCCGTCTGGTACGGGCCGAACGCTGCGGAGACCGGGATCAGGCGGACGTGTTCCAGCCCCTCGACGGTCCAGCATACGGGCTGGCCGCGGTCGTCGGCGGCCGAGACGACGTGGACGCGGTCGAGCCGACGGTCAGCCCCGCCGCCAGGAAGAACGAACAGGATCTCCGTGCCCAGGTCGCTGAGGGCCTTCGTGAGACCGTAACAGGCGGTCCCCAAACCGCCGCTGATGAAGGGTGGGAACTCCCACCCCAACATGAGAACTCGCATCGCCGTAGTGCCTAGCCCCCTCACACGTCCCGTCGCCGGGACGCGCCCCTGGTGCAACCCCTCTCGTTATGCCGTGCTTGCGCAGACTACATCCCCCTCCACCTCCACGCCCCTGATTGTACATCCGCGTCGAGAGACTGTCAATCAAGAACGTATTCTCCGGCCGTCAGGGGTGTGGCAACGATTTCTGGCACGCTTGCAACGTGGCGGCAGGTCCCCGCTCGCTGACGCTCGCGGCTAGTAGATGCTGCATGCACGTGCGGCGCGCCTCTGACTAGCCGCGCACGTTAGTAAGCGGCCGGCCCTGCCGGAAATCGTTGCCACACCCTCCCGGCTTGATGGGTGAGAATCGCCTTGAACCGCAGCCGCGCCCGTGGCAGGATAGCCCGAGCGCACCCCCGCGGGCCGCGGCGTTTGCCGGCGGCGTCGCCGGAGACCCGCGGCGGGGGTCGGCCGCTGTCACACGGGAGCGACGACAGGAGACACAGAATGAACCGCCGCCAATTCCTGCGAACGCTGGGCTTCGGCGCCGCCGCACTCGGCCTGCCGGCGCGTCTGGTTGCCGCCGCCAAGGCTCGGGCGACCGAGACGCCGGGCATGTCGGGCGCCAAGCCC
>DATKXP010000610.1:0-4544 GCA_035529015.1 Phycisphaerae bacterium
TTTGCTCCAGGGGGACGGTTCACGGCGGCGCGCGCCAATCAGGATGGGCCGCCCACACAGTCTTCAGACGGGAATTGAAGCATAAACCGTGCCGCCACTGCAACGATTATCTGTCGGCGCCGAGCGGTCCGGAACGAACGCTGCGCGGTGGGTCTCCGTACCCGCCGCGCTGACTTCGACGGGCCGCTTGTCCGCGCTTGTCATAAGGTTGCATTGCCGTCCGGGTTGGGGTATGGTTGTGGCCCCCCGGAGGCGACTGCGGTCCGGGGCCGGACGTTTGATCGGCAACGCGCGTTCCAGAGCAAAAGGAGAGACCGATGAGAGTGCACATCGCATGGAAGCAGTTGGCCGTCGTGTTGATGCTCGCCGCGGTGGCGGCCCTGGCCGGATGCGAGGCCCAGCCGCCGGCGCCGGAGGGGGCGAAGCCCAGTCTGTTCCTCTCGCTCGACGACAAGTACAACACGCCCGACGGCATGACCCTCGACTCGGGGACCGGCGACATCATCCTGTCGTGCCCCAACTTCAACGACACCAAGCACCCGGGCGTCCTTGTCAAGATCGATCCCCAGAACAACCTGACGCCCTACTTCGACATGCCGCCCCATCCCGAGACGGGCAAGGCCGGCCCGATGGGCCTCGACTTCGGCCCCGACGGCAACCTCTACGTGGCCGACAACCAGTACTTCAACGACAAGGACCACAAGTCGCGCCTGATCCGCGTGAACATCAAGGACGGGAAGCCCGTGGGCGCCGACGTCGTCGTGGACGGTTTTAAACTCTCGAACGCCGTCATCTGGAAGGGCAACAACGTGTACGTCAGCGACACGTTCTTCGACCTGGAAGACAAGCCCGGCTCCAGCGGCATTTACTGCATCGGCCTCGACGAGATGAACGCCGGCTGCGTTAAACTGAAGCCCAAGGGCACCGATGACCCGCACCTGATCGCCACCTTCACCACCGTTCCCAACCATCGCAACGACCTGGCCGGGGCCGATGGCCTGACCTTCGATTCCAAGGGCAACCTCTACACGGGCAACTTCGGCGACGGCGTCTTCTCAAAGATCACCTTCGCTGCCGACGGCAAGGTGGCCTCGAACGAGGTCATTATCAGGGACAAGGAGATGCCTTGCGTGGACGGCATCTTCTGCGATCTGGCGACCGACGAGATTTACATCACCGACTCCGAGAAGAACGCCATCCACGTCCTCTCGCCCGACGGAAAACTGAGGACGATCTGGGAGAACGACGACACCGACGGTTCCGACGGTCTCCTGGACCAGCCCTGCGAGGTGCTCATCCGCGGCAAGGAACTCATCATCGTCTGCTTCGACATGTCGTTCCCCGGCCTGAAGAACTCCGCGTACGACAAGCACCACACGCTCTCGGTCATTCAGTTGGACAAGTAGAAGAGCGCACGCTGCAACGGCGGCGGGGCATGGCCAGGCTTGTACGTGTCTAGCGCGGGTGGCACGGCAGCGGCGCAGCCGCGGCCGTGGTTACCCGGTGCCCAACACGGCCGCCCTTCGGGCTGCCGTGCCACCCGGCCATGAGCATTGATGCGCGGAAGGCAACACGGCAGCAGGGGTCTTGAATGGGATTCGAGGACAAGACGGCCCTGGTGACCGGCGCCGCCGGCGCCATCGGCAAAGGCATTGCCGCCGACCTCTGCCAACAGGGGGCCACGGTGTTCATCACCGACCTGCGCCAGGACGGCGTGGACGCCGCCGTCGCCGAGATCGCGGCCGCCGGCGGAACCTGCCAGGGCCTGGCGGCCGACGTGGTGGACGAAGCGCAGGTCGCTGCCGTGGTGGCCGCGGCCAAGAAGGCCCTCGGCGGGAAGATCGACATCCTCGTCAACGTCGCCGGCATCGTGGCACAGGGCAAGGTCGAGGACATCACCCTCGAGGACTGGGACCGGGTGTTTGCCGTCAACTGCCGGGGCACGTTCCTCTTCATCAAGCACGTGGTCCCGCTGATGAAGGCCGGCGGCTACGGCAAGATCATCAACTTCTCGTCGAAGTCCGGCAAGACCGGCTCGGCGCTGATGACCCACTACTCGGGCGCCAAGGCGGCCATCATGGGCATGACGCAGGCCCTGGCGTACGAACTGGCCGGCGCTCGTATCACGGTCAACTGCCTGTGCCCCGGCATTACCGAGAACACCGGCGTCTGGGACAACGTCTCGGCCGGGTACATCAAGAACCTCGCGATGCCCCGCGACGAGGTCGTCAGGAAGTTCACGGCGAAGGTGCCCCTGGGCCGCCTGGCGAGCATCGCGGACATCGTGGCCGTCACGCGGTTCCTCGCCTCCGAAGGGGCCGACTACATGACCGGCCAGGCCATCAACGTGACCGGCGGCCGGGAGATGCACTGAGCGGGGTCAGGTAAGTCTTTTGCTGTGGCGAGAACGGCACCCGCTCGCTTACGCTCGCGGCTAGTTACACTCGCGCCCGACCAGCCACGTGAGAAAACTAGCCGCGCACGTAAGTAAGCGGCGCAAGCCCCTGGGCTACGAGCCCAATCAGTTGTCGCCACGGCATGCACACGCAAGCGTGGGCATGGCCGCTG
Organism: Phycisphaerae bacterium; assembly: GCA_035529015.1. Taxonomy (GTDB): domain Bacteria; phylum Planctomycetota; class Phycisphaerae; order FEN-1346; family FEN-1346; genus JAUVZF01. The sequence continues at coordinate 2,569 of DATKXP010000610.1, forward strand.
AGCCAGGAGAACGTGCATGTTTACCAGGGAGCAGGTGGCCAAGGCGATCGACCACGCGGTCCTGAAACCGTTCGCCAACACACAGGACGTCATCGACGGGGCACGCATGTGCAAGGCGCGCGGCGTGGGGAACTTCTGCGTCCGGCCGACCGACGTGGCCCTGGCCGCCGCCGAACTCAAAGGGTGCGAGACGACCGTGGCGTGCGTCATCGGCTTCCCCCACGGCAGCAACCGGCCCGAGACGAAGGCGCTGGAAGCCCGCCTTGCCATTGAGGACGGCGCGGACGAGTTGGACATGGTCATGAACATCGGCCAGTTCCTCTCGGGCAACCACGAGGCCGTTCAGAAAGACATCGAGGCCGTCGTGGCCGAGGCCGGGAAGGCGGGGGCACTCGTCAAGGTCATCCTGGAGATCTGCTGGCTCTCGCCGGAGCAACTTGCCCAGGCATGCAAACTGGCCGAGGCCGCCGGCGCCGACTTCGTCAAGACCTCCACCGGCTTCGGCGACGGGCCCGCCACGCCCGAGGCCATCGACATCATGGTCAGGACCGTGGGGGCGACGATGGGCGTCAAGGCCTCCGGCGGCGTCCGCACGTGGGAGACCGCCGTCGCGTACCTGGAGCAGGGCTGCAAGCGCCTGGGCGTGGCCTCGACCGAAGCGGTCCTCGACGGAGCGCCCGAATGAGCGACGCCATGAAGGCGATCGTCTATCATGCGCCCGGCGACATCCGCGTCGAAACCGTCCCCGTGCCGTCGTGCGGCGAGGGCGAACTGCGCGTGAAGATCGACGCCTGTGCGGTATGCGGCACCGACCTGAAGACGTACCTCCACGGCAATCCCCGCATCAAGGCCCCGATGGTCATGGGACACGAGTTCACCGGCCTCATCGAGACGGTGGGCGAAGGGGTCGAGGGCTTCGCGGCCGGCGAGCGGATCGTCATGGCAACCTCGGTCTCGTGCGGCAAGTGTGCCTACTGCCAGCGCGGCTGGCCGAACCTCTGCGCGGACCTCGCGCCGATGGGGTTCAGTTGCCCCGGCGGCATGGCCGGGTACACGACCATTCCCGCGCGGGCCGTCGAGAACGGTCACGTGGTCAAGGTGCCCGAGGGCGTGAAGGCCGAGCACGCCGCCCTGGCCGAGCCCCTGAGTTGCACCGTCAACGCCTGCGAGAACTGTGACATCCAAGATGGCGACACGGTCCTGGTCATCGGCGCCGGCCCGATGGGCATCATGAACGCCTGCATGGCCCGCGAATTCGGCGCCGCCCGTCTTCTCGTGGCCGAGATCAACGAGACGCGGCTCGCCATGTGCGAGCCCTTCGCCTTCGACCGGCTCGTGAATCCGGCGACCGAGGACCTGGCCGAGATCGTCATGGCCGAGACCGGCGGCATCGGCGCCGACGTCGCCATCGTGGCGGCCCCCGCCGCGCCGCCCCAGGAGGGGGCGCCGCTTCTCGTGCGGAAGCGCGGGACGGTGTGCCTCTTCGCGTCGCTGCCCAAGGGCGAGAGCACGATCTCGCTGGACAGCCGGCCCATTCACTACGGCGAGTTGCGCGTCGTCGGCACGAGTGATTCGACGCCCGCCCACGTCGCCCGGGCAGTGGAACTGCTCGCCGGCGGCTCGGTGCCCGCCGACAGGCTCGCCTCACACGTCCTGGGTCTGGACGACCTCTTCAAGGCGTACGACCTGATGCAGAGCGGCGAGTCGCTCAGGGTCGTCCTGAAACCGTAGAAAGGACGGCCGCAGCCGGGCCGCCGGCGGTTAAAGAGGGCGTCGGCCGGGGCGAATCCGTTCCAGCAAACGGGAGTCTTGCGGTGGACCTGAACCTGACGGACAAGGTGGGCATCGTGACGGGCGGGTCGCGCGGCCTCGGCAAGGCCATCTGCTTCAGCCTGGCGGCCGAGGGCGCCAGGGTGGCCGTCAACTACTTCCGCAGCGCCGACGGCAAGGTGGACCTGGGGGACGAGGCGGCCGCC
>DATKXP010000611.1:0-10209 GCA_035529015.1 Phycisphaerae bacterium
AACCGGATGACCTGTCCCTGGCGGCCGCGCAGGAAGTCGCCGCCCTGGAACCGCGCCTCCAGTTGGGTCTCCTCGCCGGGCAGGGCCAGGGCGTCGCGGACCGTCAACAGGTACGACCCTTCGGTGCCCAGGATCAGGCTCTGGGCGCCGCAGCCTGCGGCAGTGGTCAGGGCAGCCAGCAGGACAAACGTCAGGAATCGCTTCATGACAGGCGCTCCTGCTACCGGGCTCTCGTTCGAGTATAGGTCCCCGCCGGAGGCGAATCAACGATTTGGCCGACTTTCTCAAGGTTGGCGTTGCACGGCGGGGTCCGGGGGCGTACCATCATCGGGCAGACACCCTGCCGCAGAAGACGAAAGGGGGCGTAAGGATGCGCGCATCGAAACTGGCCGCTTGTTGTGCGGTTGCCGCGTCGGTGTGGGCGGTCGGCTGCGGCGGGCCTCTGGTGACGGTGCGGCACGCGTTGCCGGCAGCGCTCCCGCTTCCGGACGATGTCGAGATGGTCCGCGTCGGGACGTTCGACGTACAGCCGGCCGGCCGGCGCGAGGTGGCGGCGCTGATGACCGAGGCGCTGCAGAAGCGTCTATCGCGGCACTGGGCCATCGACGGCGACGCCGGTGCGCGGGCCAAGGCGATGGAGGTCGGCGGAACCGTTGCCGTCGAGACCAAAGACGTCAAGGGGTCGCGGAACATCCGCCAGTGGACCAGCGAGGAGCGCGAGTGGGTGGCCGTCCAGGTTCCGACGCTCGTCCGCTCGGCGACGGTGGCGGTGGAGTTCGCCGTTTTTCGGCCGGGGGCGAAGGAGCGGCTTCTGACGGTCGAGACGCGCCGGTCGTATACCTCGCCGGAGGATCCCCGGGTGTGGGGCGAGTTGGGCCTGGAGCGTCCGGACGACCCGGCCCGCGTGCCGCCCGCCGATGAGATCCTCCGGGAACTGGTCGGCCGGTGCGCCGATGAGTTCCTCGACATGATTGCGCCGCGCGAGGTGTCGGCCGACGTGCCGATGCGCGGCACGTGGAACGCCGACGGTTCGGCGGGCCTGAAGGCTGCCGAGCAGGGGGACTTTGCGGCTGCCGTGCGGCATCTGGAGTTGGCCGTGGCGGCGGACCCCGGCGACATGAACCTCTTGTTTGACCTGGCCGCCGCGTGCGAGGCGGCCGGGAGACTGAAGGACGCGCTGACGCACTACAAGGCCGTCCTCGATGGGACGAAAGGCGGGGACGCCGTTGCCGCCGAAGCCGCCCAGCGCGTCGAACGCGTCCTCAAACGGCTGAAGAAACGCTGAGCGGACGCTCAGAGCACCTGACGCCAGGTGTAGCGCCGTTTCCAGAAAGGTCCTATGACTTTTCCGACGCGGGTGCCACTGGCGGACAAGCCGCCAGTGGCACCCGCGAGAATACACAGGACCTTACTGGAAACGGCAGTAGCGCCGTCGCGTCCGGGTGGCAGTGGAGGCTCCACGTGAAGGACATCTACCTCTCCGAACAGGCCTTCCTCGGCATGATCCTGTCGGCGGCCGAGGTGTACAACCGCGAGTGCTACGGCCTGCTGTTCGGCTACTCACTGCCCGGCAAGACCATCGTCGAAGGCGCCATCGCGTACCAGACGGCGGAGCGGAAGTTCGCCGAGGTCAGCCTGTACGAGCGGCAGAATCGGGTCATCCAGCGGGTCATCGCCCAGTTCCCCAAGCACGAGTACGTGGGCGAGTTCCACTCGCACCCGCACTACGGCCGCCGCGACGGGATGGCCGGTCTTACGGAAGAGGACGCCATCGGCGTGACCGAGGCCGAGGTGCAGTTGGTGATTGCCATCAATCCGCGCCGCCGCACGGTCTGCTGGTCCACGAACGCCGACGGGACGCTCTCCGGCACGTTGGCCGACTACCACTTCGCCTTCGCCGGGTATCATTTCCTGCATCCGAAGCGCAACGGCCGCAAGAGAAAGAGAGGGAGAAGCCGCCGCAAGGTGCGGTCCCGCCTGTTCCGTGCCAACGTCTACTGCCCGTATGCGGTGGGGCTGAATCCCGGCGGCATGGCCAACGGCCGGTAAGCCGCGGTTTCAGGACCTTCCTGCAGCGGCGCGGCGCCGCGGGTGGCCGGGGGGCGCTCCGGCCTACTTCTTCACTTCTTCGCGGCATCCGGGAGCAGCGCGCGCATCTGCATGAAGTAGGGTTCGCGCGCGTCGCGCTCGGTCGGCGACCATTTGGCGTAGGTGTCGTCCTTGAGAATCCCCTCGGCTTCCTGGATGCGTTTGGACGACATGGGATGGGTCTGGAACATCTCGCCGAAGGTGCCCGGCTCGGTGTCCGAGAGGCTCTTCAGGACGTTCAGCAGTTCGACCATGCCCCAGGGGTTGTACCCCGCGCGCGTGGTGTAACGGACGCCGACGGCGTCGGCCTGGTACTCGTCGTCGCGGCTGTACTTGAGGGTGGCCATGGAAGCGACGATCTTGGCGACGTCGGCGACGGTCTGGCCGGTTTCGGCGCCGCCGGCGCGGCCGGCGATCTCGACGAGCAGTTGGGCGCCCATCTGTTTCTGCATCTGCTTGACGCTGTGTCTGGCGGCCACGTGGGCGGTCTCGTGACCGAGGACGGCGGCCAGTTGCCGCTCGTTCGTCATCCGCCGCATGAGGCCCGCCGTGATGAAGATCGATCCGCCGGGCAGCGCGAAGGCGTTCGGCACGTCGGACTTCAGGAGCGTGTACGAGTACGGCATGGGCCGGTCGCTGGCGGCGGCAAGGCGGGCCCCGACCGATTGGACGTACCCCTGGAGTTGGTCGTTGGGCACGCGGCCGCCGAACTCCTGTTCGAACTCGGGCGCGGCCTCGGCGCCGAGGGCGATCTCCTGCTCGCGGGAGATGAGGATGAGTTCCCGGCGCCCCGTCACGGGATTCGTGCTGCATCCGACCAGCGCGGGCAGGGCGAGAAGCGAGCAGGCGAGTAAGAGGAACGTTCGGCGTGTCATGGGTTGGCACCTCCCCAGTTCAGTCGGGCCGCAGCGGCGCGACGGCCACGTTGTGCGTGCCGGCCCGCGTGCCACCGCCTAGAAGGGCGTTTCGGTTTCGGATTCCGACAGCGCCTGCGGCGCGGTTTCGTATTGCTCGACCTCGTAGGCGGGGGGCGCCTCGCGGGGCGACCACGTCTGGAACCGCGTGAACTCGCGCTGCCAGGTCAGTCTCAGCCTGTCGGTTGGGCCGTTTCGCTGCTTGGCGATGATCAGTTCCGCCTGTCCGGCCACCTGGTCGTACTCCTTCGTGCCGGGCACCTGGCGCATGGCCTCGCGGTGCAGAAGCAGCACGACATCGGCGTCCTGTTCGAGGGCGCCGGATTCGCGCAGGTCCGAGAGGCGTGGCCGCTTGTGCTCCTCGCTTTCGCGCCTCAGTTGCGCGACCGCCAGGACCGGCAGATCCAGTTCGCGGGCGAGGGCCTTGAGGCCGCGGCTGATGTTGGAGACCTCGACCTGGCGATTCTCGGCGCCGGGGGAACTCATCAGTTGCAGGTAGTCCACGATGACGAGTTTGACGTTGTATCGGGCCAGCAGGCGGCGGCACTTGGCCCGGAGGTCGATGACCCGCAGGCCCGGCGTATCGTCGATGTAGAGCGGCTTGTTGGAGATGTAGGGCACGACCTTCTGAACGATGAGGCGGGCCTTCTCGACGGGCACGTCGCCTTTGCGGAGCCGCTGGCCGTCCACCTTGGCCCGCGACGACAGCAGCCGCAGCGCCAGTTCCGACTTGCTCATCTCGAGGCTGAAGAACGCGACGGGCTGCTCGGCGTCCACCGAGACGTATTCGGCGATGTTCAGGGCGAGGGCGCTCTTTCCGACGCTGGGTCGTGCGGCCAGGATGATGAGTTCGCCCGGCTGGAGGCCCCGCGTCTTGTCGTCGAGGTCCGCGAAGCCGGTCGCGACGCCGGTGATGGCCCGTTTGCCGATGAAGTCCACCTTCTGCATGACGTCGGCGAGGATGCTCCGGACGTCGTGGGCCTGGCCGACGATCTTGCGTTCGACGACCGCGAAGATGCGCTGCTCGCACCGGTCGAGAACCTCATCGACGGGGTCTCCGTGGGAGTGGGCGTCGCGGATGATCTCGGCCGCCGCCTGGATCAGGCCGCGCAGCAGCGCCTTGTCCTTGACGATCTTGGCGTAGTACTCGGCGTTGGCGATCGTGGGAACGCTGTCGGCAAGGGTGACGAGGTACTCGTCGCCGCCGACCTCTTCGAGTTGGGAACGCTGGGCGAGCGCTTCCTTCATGGTCACGAGGTCGGTTGGCTCATTCTTCTCGTACTGGCCGACGAGCACGTCGAAGAGGGTGCGGTGCTCGGCGCGGTAGAAGGAACCCGAATCGAGGTGCTGGATGCAGAGGCCGACGGCCTCGGTGCTGAGCATCATGGCGCCGAGGACGCTCATCTCGGCTTCGAGGTTGTGCGGCGGAACCCTGTCAACCAGCGGGTCGTCTGGCATGGAAGTCACCTTCGCGCGCCGTCTCGGGCGTGCGGTTCTCTACAGGGCTTTGTATACCCGGCGGCCGGGCGAATCAAGCGCTTCTGCACAAGAATCCCGGCCGGCTTGCACTCTCCGCCCGGTGACGCCTGGGCGCGGGGGAGGGCGGCCGGAAACCTAACCCCGGCATGCGGCCACGTTTAGGCCGGGACGATCCAGACGTCCACTTCGGCCTCGACGCCCTCGGCCAGGCGGACCGGGACGCGGAATTTGTCGAGCGTGCGGATGGGCGCCGCCAGGGCAATCTGCTCGGCGGTGACCTTGAATCCCTCGGCCGCCAGCGCATCGGCAATGTGCGATTCGTTGACCGACCCGAACAGGTGCCCCAGTTCATTGGCTTGGGCCTTGATCGTGACGCTGGCTCCTGCCAGGCGCGACGCGATTCCCTTGAGGGTATCGATGCGCTGCTTGGCGGCCTTCTCGCGGTCGAGGCGTTCCTGCTCGATGCGTTTGAGGTTGGCGTCGTTGGGCTCGACGGCCAGGTTCTGGGGCAGCAGGTAGTTGCGGGCGTAACCGGTCCTGACCTCGACCACGTCGCCGATGACGCCCAGTTCCGCGACGTCCTGTCTCAGCAAAACTCTCATCACACAACCTCCTCGCACCCGCCGCGTGGCTGGCGTGGTCGCGTCGTGGCGAACGACCCTCGCGGCCGCGCGGCTCGGGTTAGCTGACGTACGACATCAGGGCCAGGAACCGGGCGCGCTTCAGCGCCCTGGCGGCGGCGCGCTGATGCTTGGCGCAGTTGCCGCTGCGTTTGCGGCTCAGCATCTTGCCGCGCGTCGTCACCAGTTTCTGCAGCGTCTGGGTGTCCTTGTAGTCGATGTAGGTGACCTTTTCGCGGCAGAAGCGGCACTTGGCCCGGTCGCGAAAGCGGACCATCTTGCGGCGTTTCTTGGGTTTCGGCTTCGGTCTGAACTTGGCCACGTCGTTCTCCGATCAGAATGGGATCGTATCGTCGTCCACGTCCTGTTTGTAGTCGTAGTCCGGCGCCTTCTGCTCCTGCTGGCCGGAGGTCTCTTGCCGTTCGGTCTCGCGCGGCGGCGCGCCGCCTGCGTCTCCAGACCCTCCCCGCGGCCCGCCGAGGAACTGGAACCGTTCGACCGTGACGTCGAGTTTGCTCCGCTTCTTGCCGTCGGGGCCGTCCCATTGGCGATAGTTCAGGCGCCCTTCGATGAAGATGGGCCGGCCTTTGCTCAAGTATTTCTGAATGGTCTCGGCCTGGCGGCCCCACGCGGTGCAGTCCACGAAGCAGACCTCTTCGCGTTTTTGCCCGTCCTGGCTGGTCCACTGGCGGTTGACGGCCACCCCCAGGTCGCACACGGCCATCTGCGACGGCGTGTAGCGCAACTGGGGGTCGCGGGTCAGGTTCCCGATCAGGATGACCTTATTGTAGTTGGCCATGGCTTGTCCTCTGGTTCAGGTGGGTTCGCGTTCAGTTCTCCGGTGCCTGGGGCGGCTCGGGTGAGGCAGCCTCCGCATCTGTCGGCACCTCGGCGGGCGCCGCGTCGGACGCCGGCACCTCGGCGGGCGCCGCGTCTGTGGACGGCGTCTCGGCGGCCCCTTCGGCGCCGGCCTCGGGTTCAGGGGGAGGCGGCTCTTTCTCGCCGCGGGCATCCATCACCTTCTTGGCCACGTCCTCGCGGATGTCCTCACCCAACTGCTGGCGCATGTCGGCCACCGTGAAGTGATCGGCCTTCAGGACGAGGGCCCGGACGATCTTGTCCGACAGGCGGCAGTCGTGCTCAATCTCAGCCAGGCCGTCGCCGCTGGACATATGGAAGAACGCCAGGACGTACGTCCCCCGCTTGTGTTTGCCCACCGGGTAGGCGAGTTTCCGTTCGTCCCAGCGGGTGATTCCGACGAGTTCGGCGCCGCTTCGCCCCAGGATGCCCTCGATATGCTTGGTGAGTTCATCCCAGATGCCGGCATCGCCGGTATCGACGAGAAACATGGCTTCGTACACGCGCGTCTGATTCGTGGTTGGCATGGTTTGCCGGCCGTTTGGCCTTCTCCTTCTCCCTGTTCCGACACGCATGGTCGGGTGCTACACCTGTGTGGCCCGGTTGAATCGGTTCATGGCTTCGTCGGGCCCGTCGAGGATCCAGCACTCGGCGGCGTCGGCCGCCCGAATGATGGCCTCGTCAACCATCACCTGCTCCTCCTGCGTAAACGGCGACAGGACGAAATCCGTATGCTCGTCGAGCGGCGGCGGCGGACCGATCCCCACCCGCAGCCGGGCGAAACGCTCGTGCCCGACGTGGGCGATGACCGACCCGAGGCCCTTGTGCCCGCCGTCCGACCCATCCGCACGCAGACGGACCCGTCCGACCTCGATCGCCATATCGTCGAGGGCGACCAGCAGGTCCTCGGCGTCTGCTTTCCAGAAGTCCAGCAGTGGCCGCACCGACCGGCCCGACTCGTTCATAAACGTCAACGGTCGTGCCAGCACGATCTTCCGGCCGTGCCAGCGGCCCTCGGTCACGGCCGCCTCGAACTTCTCCTTCCAGACGCAGGCACCGGCCCGGCGGGCAAGTTCCTCGGCCACCCGCCATCCCACGTTGTGCCGCGTGCCGGTGTACCGAGGTCCCGGATTGCCCAGGCCGACGATCAGTTTCATGCAACCGTTTCGTCCCTCATAAGTCTCTTGACGTTGGTGCGCGGCGGGTCTCCGTACCCGCCGCGGACACATGCTGTGATGCGGGCGTTGTGCCGGCGGCGAAACACGCCGGGCACGCCTTTCGAGCAGTTAGCGACCCTTCTCGTCGGTGCCCTCCTCCTCCTCCTCCTCGGGCTTCCTGCCGATGACTTCGGGTTCTTCGGCGCCCTCGGCCAGAGGCGCCGCCCCCTCGACGACCGCCTCGGCTGCGGCGGCCGTCAGCGTCACGACGATCGTTTCCGGGTCCGTCAGGACCCTCACGCCTTCAGGCGCCACGACGTCGCCGACGTGGATGGCCCGGCCGATCTCCAGGTCGCCGACCGGAACGATGACCGCTTCGGGGATGTCCGACGGCAGACACTCGATCTCGATATGGTCGAGCGTCTGCTGGATCACGCTGTGCTCGACCTTCGGCGTGCCCTTCAGTTCGATCGGCACGTCGAGGGTCACCGTTTCGTCCATGGCCACGCGGATGAAATCGGCGTGGACGATCTCGTCGCCCATGGCGTTGTACTGCACTTCCTTCAGCAGGACGGTGTTCTTCTTGCGGCCGACCTTGAGGTCGAACATGCGGGCGTGGTGTCGCAGGCCCAGGTCCAGTTCGTCCTTGTGAACCTGGATCGTCAGGGGCTCTTCCTTGCGCCCGTAGAGGATGGCGGGGATTTCGCCTTGAGCGCGCAGGCGGCGGCAGGCCTTCGTGCCGCCGACCTCGCGCTTCGTTGCCTTCAACGTTTCGGTGCTCTTGGCCACAGCCGACTCCTTTCCGTCAGGTCTTGCTCGCCGTCTTCCGGAGGAACAACTCGCTCACGGATTTGTGCAGGTGGATGCGTTTGATGGCCTCGCCCAGGAGTTTGGCCAGGCTCAGTTGGATGAGGTTCTTCAGGTTGCCGGCTTCGGCCGACAGGGGAATCGTGTCGGCCACGGCAATCTCCCGGATGGGGGCCTCGGCGAGGCTCTCGACGGCGCCCGGGCACATCACGGCATGGGTGGCGGCGACGTAGATGTCGCGCGCGCCGCGCTCCTTCACAAGGCCGGCCGCCTGGGTAATCGTCCCGCCGCTGGTAATCATGTCATCCACCATCAGGACGTTCCGTCCCTTGACGTTTCCGATGAGCGCCGCCGCACGGACCTCGCTGCCGCTGAGGCGTTCCTTGTCGATGATGGCCAGGTCGCCGTCCAGGTGGTCGGCGTAGACGCGGGCCATCTTCACGTTGCCCACGTCGGGGGAGACGACCGTCAGGTCCCCCAGATCCAGGCCCAGGTAGTGCTCGGCGAAGACGGGCTCGGGCAGCAGGTGGTCCACCGGAATGTCGAAGAACCCCTGAATCTGGTGAGCGTGCAGGTGGACGGTCAGCACGCGGTCGACGCCGGCCGCCTCCAGCATGTTCGCCACGAGTTTGGCGCTGATGGGCACGCGGCCCTCATCCTTACGGTCCTGGCGTGCGTAACCGTAATAGGGGATGACGGCCGTGATGCGTTCGGCCGACGCGCGGCAGGCGGCGTCGATGTAAAGGAGCAACTCCATCAGGTTGTCGTTCTGGGGGCGGCAGGTCGGCTGGATGATGAAGATGTCGCGGCCGCGAACGTCCTCGTTGATCTTGACCATCATCTCGTCGTCCGGGAACCGCGCGGTGGCCGCAGCGCCGAGCGGCTCGCCCAGGTGCGCCGCAATGGCCTCGGCAAGCGGACGGTTGGCCGAGCCCGAGAAGACCTTGAGCGTGTTCATTCAGCGTCCTCCCCACTGTCCTGCTCCTGTGGCGTGAGCGGCTTGGCCGGCACCCCGGCGTAGGTCTCACCCGGCGGCACGGGGTGGCCTTTCGTGACGACGCTGCCGGCGCCCGTCTGCGCCTTGTCGCCGACCGACGTCGGCGCCACCAGGACCGTCCCCGCGCCGAGGAAGGCGTCGGCGCCCACGTCCGTGTGATACTTCTGCCGGCCGTCGGAGTTGGCCGTGATCGTGCCGCAGCCGACGTTCGTCCGCGGGCCGACCCGGCAATCGCCCAGGTACGACAGGTGCCGCGCGATCGCGTCGGCCCCGAGGTGGGCGTTCTTCGTCTCGACGAAGGCGCCGACCTCGGCGCCGTCTTCCAGGACCGTGCCCGGCCTCAGATGCGCCATCGGCCCGATACGGCAGTTCCTGCCGATGCGCGTCGGGCCGCGGATGACCGTGCACGGGCCGATGACGGTGTCCTCTCCGATCTCGACGTCGTGCGCAATGTAGGTGGTCGCCGGGTCTTCCAGGGTAACGCCCGCCGCCATGTGCGCCCGGTTGATCCGCTGCCGCATGATGCCGGTCACGCGGGCGAGGTCCTCGCGGCTGTTGACGGCCTCGCACTCCTCGGCTTCGGCGGCCGGTATGGCCACGGCCTTCTTGCCCGCCCCGATGAGCAGGCCGACGGCGTCGGTCAGGTAATACTCGCCCTTGGCGTTGGCGTTCGAGATGCGCGGCAGGACGTCCCGGAGGGCGGGCCAGTCGTACGCGTAGTACGACGGGTTGACCTCTTTGGTCTTGAGTTGTTCGGGCGTCGCCTCTTTCACTTCGATGATGCCCTGGAGGTTGCCCTCCTCGTCGCGGAGGATGCGGCCGAACCATTTCGGGTCATCGAGGATGGCCGTCAGCAGCGTGACGGCGGCCCCCTGGGCGCGGTGCGTCTCCAGGAGCGTCCGGATCGTCTCGGGCCGGATCAGCGGCGCGTCGCCCACGATGATCACAAGGTCGCCCTCGAAGTCCGAGAGCGACTCCTCGGCCGCCATCACGGCATGGGCGGTGCCCTGCTGCGGGTCCTGGACCACCCACGTGATGTCGCCGGCGTCGGCGAAGGCGTCCATGACCTGGTCGCGCATCGCGCCGACGATGACGGTCTGCTCAGCGATACCGGCCCCTCGGCAGGCGTCGAGGACCCACGCCAGGATCCCCTTGCCGCACACCTCGTGCAGGACCTTGTTGCGCGCGCTTCTCATGCGCGTGCTCATGCCCGCTGCCATGATGAGCGATTTTGTGGGTCGGTCGGCCACGCTGTCGCCTTTGTCCTTTTCGCCGTCGTTCGAGCCGCG
>DATKXP010000612.1:0-5634 GCA_035529015.1 Phycisphaerae bacterium
ATCCCGAGAACCCGCGGCACCCCGCGACGTGGTTCACCATGACCGCACCGTTCGCGTACCTCTCGGCCACGCTGAACCTGCACCGAGAGCCGATGACGCTCCAGGCGGGCCAGACCCTCGGCCTGACCTACGGCGTGGCCCTGTGGGACGGCAAGACGAGCGCCGACGAGATCGAGAAGACCTATCGCCGCTGGCTCGCACTGACAGCAAGACCGTAACCGCGCGGAAGCGGGTGCCATGCTTTCCCGCCGTTGGGAAAGCATGCGGTCCCAGGCCGAGGCGCATGCTTTCGCTTGTACGTGTTTAGCGTACCCGCCAAAGAGGTTAATCGCGTGTGGCACGGCTGGCTTGCCCAGCCGTGGACACGTCTTGTGACAAGAACACGGCTGGGCAAGCCAGCCGTGCCACACGCGCTAAACAGGTACTTTCGCTTGCGAAAGCATGGCACCCGGGAGACGAAACCGTAGCCGACCCGACACGGGGTCGAGCAGAAAGGAGTTCCGATCATGTCGAGCAACCATCCTTCACCGCGTGCAACGCGGCGGCGGTTCCTCCAGGGCGCCGCAGCCGTCGCCGCCTTCAGCGTCAGCCGCGTCGGACGCGGCGCGAACGAGCGGCTCGGCGTCGGTTTCATCGGCGCCGGCGGCCGCGCGGGATCCCACATGCAGATCGTCCGACGCCTCTGCGACCAGGAGAAGTACCCCGTGGACCCCGTCGCCGCCTGCGACATCTACCGGCCCAGACTCGAGCAGCGTATGAAGGCCTTCGGTATCCCCAAAGGGTATCGCGACCACCGCGAACTGCTCGCCGACCCGAAGGTGGACGTCGTGTGCATCGCCACGCCCGACCACCACCACGGGTACCAGGCCATCGACGCCATCGTGGCAGGCAAGGACGTCTACTGCGAGAAGCCCGTCACCCACTGGCGCCAGTTCGACCTGACGAAGAAACTGGCCGAGACCGTCGCCAAGAGCGATCGCGTCTTCCAACTCGGCACGCAGGCCATGAGCGATTCGGTGTGGCACCAGATGAAGAAACTGGTGCAGGACGGCCTCATCGGCCAACCGCTCTTCGGCGAGACCGGGTTCTTCCGCATCGGCGACTGGGGCGAGCGCGGCATGCACGTCGATGACCCCAACGCCAGGCCCGGCAAGGACCTGGACTGGGACGCCTTCCTCGGCGACGCGCCCAAGCAGCCCTTCAGCGTGGACCGCCTGTTCCGCTGGCGACTCTTCGAGGACTACGCCGGCGGACCCGTCACCGACCTCTACCCCCACTGCCTGACGCAGGTGGTGGACATCCTGGGCGTCGGCTTCCCCGACATCGTCGCCGCCACGGGCGGCATCCACCGCTACACGTACGAGTTGCGCGAGGTGCCCGACACCTGCAGCCTCCTGGCCGAGTACCCCGAGAAGGTCACCATCTCGCTCGTCGGCACCCAGGCCAATGACCACAACCTGACGGACCAGCGCGGCGCCGGCGCGCGGCAGCCCGCCATCCGCGGCTGGGACGGCACCCTCACCATCGACAAGAACAAGGAGATTCTGTTCACCCCCGTCCGCGTCAAGGGCGCCAAGCCGCCGCAACGCATCCCCATCGAGCGAGGCGAAAACACGATGAACCACTGGAAGAACCTGCTCGACTGCTGCCGCAGCCGCAACAAACAGACCTGGAGCCCCATGGACCTCGCGTTCCGCGTCCAGACGGTCCTCCAGATGGCGGCGATGGGCGTCAAGCAGGGCAAGATAGCGCGCTTCGACGCCAGGAAGCGCGAGATCGTCCTGACCTGAACCCCCAATCTCATAGCGCTACGTCATAACGCTCTACGGAGGCGCATCCCACCGGCCCTCCGATATCTCCCCTGCGATCTCGGCCGCCGCGTACATCCGCGACGTCAGGCCCAGCCAGTCGAGGCTGATCTGGGCCTGCGTCAGCGACACGGCCACACAAAGCGCGGTCAATATGCTCGCAGCCGCCCCCGACGTTGAGTCGGTGGTGGTTGAGCCGCGCCCCGCAGGGAAGCGGGTACCGACCCCAACGGACGCCTCACGCCAAGCCGCAACGGCATCAAAAAAGGGGTGAGCGGCGGCAAGCGCCAGCCGTAGGGGCGAGGCATGCCTCGCCGGTGTCGTCGCGCCGACACGCCGGGCCGGGCATAACCGCCCGTGACACGAGGGCGGTTATGGGTGCCGGACGAATCTGCCGACCACAAACGCCCTCTCCCTCGACATGGAGCACTTGCCTCTGGCACGCGGCACGTCGAGGAATTAGGATGGCCCCGGACGATGGGGCAAACGCCGAAGCGGCGGCGCAGATAGAGTGTGTGTCACCAATGGCATCACCAACGGCATGTCGCCAATGGCACCAGCGCTACGACCGTGCCCGAAATGCGTCGCTTCATCGCGTCTCCCCTCGTCGGTTCGCGGCTGACCCCTTCCCGGTTTCTGGACCAGGCGTTATGGGAGAATCGATGGGTGTTTCACATCCTAATCCCACCCCTCCCCCGAGGCAAGGCCGAAGGGAGGGACGTGTGAAGATGGCACCGAGGCCAGGCGGACGCGGGGAGGAGGGGGAGGACGCCGTGTGAGGGAGGGCTTCGAAGCCGGCAGAGCCTGGATCGCCCTCACAGCCGCACATCGAGGGTTGACAGGGCGAGGAGGTCCAGCACCCCGCCGTCGGTGGATCGCTACTCGTAGACCATTTCGTCGTACATCGTCTTGTCCCGTGCTCCGTCGATGGCGAAGCTCCACCCCTGCACCGGCAATCGACGATCGGTCCGCCGGCCGTCGTAGTCAAGAAGGTAGACGGTCGCCTTTCCCTGCCTGTGGAGTGTGATCCTGGCCCGCACCGGCTCGATGACAATCGGGACCTTGCCGCGCTCAAGTGATGCCTGCCCGCCGTCCCGTCCGGCGTCCTGTCCGGCGTAGCCTTGGCGAAGACGGAAGCCTCGGCGAAGACGGAAGCCCTTGGCGAAGACGGAAGCCTTAGCGGAACAGGGGCGAAGGCGGCTGGTGCGGCACATCCGGGATCACGATGCGTGCCATGCGAGGCATGGCCTCAGCCTACCCGGCCGCGCGGCCCCCGCAAGCAGAAAACATGGGTACCGTCCCCAATGGCGCGTGCGATGCGACTCATGCCGCCACCCGATCGCCCCACCCCACCCACGTCAAGGCGAATTAAGTTGCGCGTCACCGGAACTCGAGCCCAGACCTCCTATAGCGTTTTCTTGATTCCGCGGCGAATCTGAAGGGCATCACGCCCCGGTCCACCCACAACTCGCTCTCATGGAACGCACCGACCCGCCCCATCGGAGGGATTCGGCTCTTGGCCCTGCTGTTGGCTTGGCCGCGCGCGGCAGCCGCAATGGGGCGGGTTCGGCTATCTGTAAGGCACGCGATGCCGCAGCAGAGGGCAGCGGCAACAGCCACGACCCATCATCCGGGGAACGGCAAGGCGAACAACGCTGCGGACGAACCTCCGGGGCAAGATCGTCCTTGACACGAGGGCGGTTATGGGTGTCCCCGGAATCTAGCCGGAATAGGCCAGGTTCGGCTATCGCTTCCGATGCCCGTTCCGCTGGAGTCCCCTGGATCAGGCTTGTCGGTCGTGGCTCCCCAAACGGCTCCTCAGCTCGAGTAGGTCCGCGTCATCGGGTGCGTACTTCAGGGCTTTCCGCACACAGCGCATGGCCCGTGGCGTATCACCCAGCCCTTCGTAGCAGCATGCCATGGCATCAAGCGTCCATTCGGGGATTCTACTGCCCAAGCGTAGACTCTTCTTCAAGGCGGGTATGGCCTCCATGTAACGACCGGCCTTGGTTAGCGAGTGTCCAAGATTATACCAGCTTTGCTCATGCCGGGGCATGTGCTTAACAGCTTGCCGCCAAAGGGCGGCTGCTGCCTCCCAGTTCTCGGCGTCGGCCTCCATGAGGGCCAGCCTCACGAGAACCGGTCCGCTATCAGCGCCGCTTCGCAGGTCTAAAGACGCCTCGTATGCCTCACGCGCCTTGGCTACTTGTCCTGTTGCCGCGTATGCGTCCCCAAGCCACGTAAGAGCAGTTGGGTATTCAGGGCCTATGGCGAGAGCGCGCTCCAAGTAGGTGATACTGTCCTCATATTCTCCAACTTCGGCTAGGTAGTGACCGTAGTCCATCAACACGATTGGGTCGGCGTGACCCTTCAGCAGGGCCAAGCGGAAGAGGTCCAGCGCTTTCCCGTCGCACCCAGCGTAGTGATACCCCGTTGCGACAGAGGCAACCCGCCAGGGGCCATGCCGCGAGAGGTTGCGCACAAGGCTAATCGTCTTGAGGAACGTGCGATAGTCTTCATCATCAAGGGCATCAATTGCCAAGTCAATTAAGGCTTTGTCCGTATCCTCCCGCATGAGAACACGCCGGAGCCGACAGACAGTCAGACGTATCCAGCACCGCAGTTTCTGCCACAAGGTCCCCAAGGGCGCCCCTTCTCCTTACGCGCGGGGCGGGCCTGCTGATGAGCCCAGGAGAACTCCCCGGTTCACCGATGCGCCAACCCTAGTATCTGCGCACTGCCACTTCCTCAAACGTCTGCGCATACCCTACGCTCCGGCGAGTATGCTGTCAATCGCGTTCTCTGTCAGGTACGAGGCGCGACGCGAGCGTTTACGTGCTCGCATCTCAGCCGTCCGTACCCGGGCACGCATTGGGACCCTGGGCCCTGATCCAACGTTGCACCCCGGGCAGGGGCTACCTCCTCGTGTCCCGGAACCCTCAGCAGACGAGCCTCCACGTCGCTGCCTTGCCTCTCTGGTCTTGCCACGCATGCAATACCTTAAGCCTCCACCCAGCCCGGCGGAAGGGGTCTTGGCGGGGGTGGCGGGGGTTCCCGCAGCCCATCAAACTCGAAAGTTGAGACCGGAGGGTCGTCAGCATCTCCCGCAGAAGGGCATGGCATCTCTGTTATTGCGGGCTCACCTGTGATGGTGAGGTTTCCTTGCGGCGGGGTTTCAACTTCAAGAGGTCCCACCACCAAACCGGGATTGCCGAAGCCCCTCAAAGCGGCCCCAAGCCTTGCTGCAATGTAGAGCAACCACCTCCACGCTGGCATACCCGGAGGAAGCGGGTCTAGGGGGCCCGGGACACGATCTGGCGGGGCGCCTTCCCCTTGGCGCTGGAGTCTCTCGAGAGGCGGCCGTTCTCCTTTGATGTTGCGTTGCGGCGGCGGGGCTCTACGTGCGCCGTGCCGGGGAGCGGGATTGGTCGGCCGGGTACCACGCGCCTCATAGTGGTCCGGAAACTCAGTGGCATGAGGGACGTGGGGCACGAACGGCGGCGGTACTGGCGGCGCACCAACCTTCCCTGCCCACCACGGGAGGGGAACAGGACGGGGTATCGCAGCCGCCTTAGGTACAACTATGCCCTTGGGGAAGGCCAAGTCATAGGGCGTGGAGGTGATGAGTACTTCAAAAGGGAAGAAGGGGACCAGCAGCCCTAATGGATCCACTTCAGCTAGTGGGCAGCTGCCCACATACTCATACAAGCTCATCCCGTCCACGTACCCAATGGGATCGCGTTGGAGCCAGCGGCCCAAGGTGGGATGATACATCCTCTCACGGACGTGATACAAGGCTGTTTCCGGATCGTAGCGGTAGCCGCAG